>CAYMEB010000157.1:0-11133 GCA_964389095.1 uncultured Hyphomicrobiaceae bacterium | reverse complement strand
GTCTAAACCGACATTCCCCAAGTAGCACTTGGACGATTACCCTGCCAGACAATCGACGGCAACGGCCACTCGCAGCCAGTTGAGGCATCCAGGACACACTTGGGATCGATTTCGGCGCGACCCTCGAGCCGTCGGGCCCGCGGAGGCGATCTGAGTGTCGATACCGGCATCGTCTGGCCATGGCGCACCGCTGCGTGCAGGCCGCTCTGATAGGTTACGGGCATTCGGTCAATATCGCTGATCATGTCGGAGCCGGTAATAGTCTCAACCGGTGGATGGCGGCGAGGATGCGATGGAAGAGATCGCGCGGGATCGCGACCTCGGCCAGCTGGAAGGTAATCGTGCGGGCGTGCCGCACCACGCGGGCGCCGATCTTGATGAGCCGCGTCTGCAGGCTCGTGAGCGACCAGGAGGCGACCTCGTCGGGCAGGTCGGCTGCCTGCAAGAACATGCCGAGATTATAGGCCAGTGCGTGGAGCTGGAGGCGGACCTCGTTCTGCGCCATCGTCCGGCACGACAGCCGGGTCCACTTAAGAGCGATCTTGCCCTCCTTGATGTGCTGCTCGGCCGTGCCGCGCTGATTGTAGAAGGCGAACACCTGCTCGGGATCCAAGGGCAAGTTGGTGACCAGGAAGCCAACGCGAGGGAACAGCTCGCCCGGATGCCACTCCACCTTGGCCAACACGCGTCGGGGCTTGTCCCATGAGCCCGCCTGATAGTCGAAATCGCCATAGACCCGTCGCACATGGTTCGGCGGCCGGCCGACCGGGCGCCTCAAGAGATCGGCGATCTTTTCCTGAAGTACCGCGTTCGTCGGCAGGCGGATCGCGTAAAAGTAGCTTTCCGCCTCCAACGTGTCGTAGAGCGCCGGCAGGGCGAAGGCCGCATCGCCCCGGAAGAAGCGCAGGATGTTCTTGTCGGCATAGCGTGCCATCACCGGCCGCAGGACCTCTTCCCATCCATCGGCGCTGTGCACGTTACCGGGCCTCAGCTTACAGCGTTCCAACTGGCCGAACTGGTTGAACACGAACAGCGGGTGGTAGCAGGAGCAGTCGAAGTGGCCATTCCAGGCGGTGCCTTCTTGCGCCCCATGAGTTGGGCTGACGGAGCTGTCCATGTCGAGAGTGATCCAACGCAGCGGCCTTGCTGAATGATGGCGGTCTATCCAGCGACCCGACATGTCTGCCAGAGCAGCGAGGTTGCCCGGGGTCGTAAGAACCTCGGTTTCGAAACGGCCCATCTGGCTCGCGGAAGCCGCTTGATGATCGACGGCGCGCCCGCCGACGACTTGGCGCATCACGGGATCGCAGGCCAGCCGATCGGCGTCGTTGACGTCCTCGTAGCCCGCGAGCCGGCCGAAAATCGACTGACGCGAGAGGCCGACGATGCCGTGCAACCGGTTGTGGCCGGAGCGCGTGTCGACGAGATGCTCGCCCATCAGCTCGTGAAGGCCCAGCACGTCGTCCAGCTCGCGATAGAGCAGCAGACCGCCATCGGAACTGATCGTGGAGCCGTGGAACTCAAGCCGGACGCGACGGTCGAAACCGAGCCGTCCGCCCTCGGATTGGCCTTCACCCGCAAGGTGAGACATCGCCGCCTGCCTCCGATGCCGTCAACACACTGGAATATAAGTGATTTGCGGCATCAGGCGTAGGCGGAAATCACAAGCTACTTGGGGAATGCGGGTTCAAGAGCGGCCGTCCGATGGGTCATCCCTTGCCCAGAACGCTGCGCTTGCGGACCGCGCCGACGAACTGCGACAGCGTTCGGCTGTATTCACCGCGTGGGATCATGATTTCGAGCAGGTGCCAGTGATCGGCGTCCGCGTGGGCCGCGGACAGCGCCTCGGCGAGTTCCTTCCTGGTCGAGACGCGCCGCCCCTTGCCACCCATGCCCGCGGCCATGTCGGCAAACCGCCAATCGTCGAGGTCGTTGTAGGTGGTGTCGCCCTGGAACACCTTGAGCATTCCCCAGGCCGTATTGTTGAAGAGCAGAACGATCGGGTTGATGCCGAGCCGTCGTGCATTGCCGATCTCCCAGCCGGTCATCTGGAACGCCCCGTCGCCGACCAGGATCAGGGGCCGCCGGCCGCTCGCCAGGGCAATGCCGATGCCCATGGGAACACCCGGCCCCATGGTGGCGTAGTAGGCCGGAGCGACGAGCTCGGTATACGACATGTCCATCGCGGTGAAGAGACAGTCGCCCATGTCGGAGGCGATGGGCATCTTCTCGCCGGTCGCCTCGAACAGATCGTTGACGGCCGTGGCGATGTCCTGGGGCAGGATGGGGCGGGCGTCGCGCTTCAGCCCGCTGGGATAGTCCTGACGCGCAGGTTTGCGCTTCGCCTTGCCGATCGGCTTGGACAGCTCCAGCAGGGCGTCGACCAGGGCGGAAAGCGGAATGTCCGGGTATTGATGGAAGCCGAAGCGCACGGCGCGATCGAACGCCAGGATCGACTGACGCCGGTCGATCACCTTCTCCGAAACACCGAAGTTCGTGTCACACATGATCACGCCGAGCATGAGCAGCGCGTCCGCACCTTCGATGGTCTCGCGGATCGTCTTGTCGCCGGCAAGGCCCAGATAGCTGCCGATCAGGGGCGCATCGGTATCGGCGAGAATGCCGCGTGCCATGAATGTCGTCGCCGTGGGAATGCCGAGCCTGCGAGCCAGTTCGGCCACCTTCTTTTCCAGCCCGTAGCGGCGCACCTCGACGCACAGAAGCATGGCCGGAGAGCGGGCTGCTCGCAGACGTGCCAGGATCTCACGCGCGGCGGCGAGCGCGGCCTCGCGGTCCCACGGCGTCTCCCGATAGGCAGGCACCGGCGCGACTTCGACATCGACCATGTCGCGTGGAAACTCGATGTAGACGGGGCGAGACATCTCGCGGGCGGCGGAAAGGACCCTCGCGATCTCACCGGGTGCGTCGTCCGCCTGATCGAGGACGGTCTGTGCGCAGGTAACTTCCTTGAAGATGAGATGCTGGGACCCCAGGTGCTTGACCTGATGATGGAGGCCGAGGCCGCCGAGCCCCTCGGCGGCACCGGGAGCCCCGGAAACGATGACGACGGGGGATTTCTCGGCGTAGGCCTGGGCTGCCGCATTGACCATGTTGAGGCCGCCGGCGCCATAGGTGATGGCGGCGACGGAGAGCGAGGAGCGGTAACGCGCGGCGGCATCGGCGGCGAAGCCCACGCCCGGCTCGTGGGAGAGCGTGAACAGCGGCAGAATCTTCGAGCGCTCGATCTCGCGGAAAAACGGTAGGGCGAAATCCCCGGGGATGCCAAAGATCTCGCGTGCACCGTAACTCTCGAGTGCGTGCAGGAGGGCGTGGGCAAGTTTCATATCGAGGCTCCTGCGCGAGGGCGATCGACGCGGTGACGGCGTGCCGAGGTACCTCCCTCGACCGGGCGCCCGCGGACGGTCAGGCGGCGCGCGGCGCGGAGACCGCGGCTTCCTTGCGTCGAACCCAGAGAATGACGACGAAAACGGTCGCCAGCAACGGCAGCGCCACAAGATTGATCACAGACCAGCCGGCCTGGGCCTGCAACGTGCCGGACAGGGCGGCTGCCGTAGCCGTCGTGCCGTAGACCAGGAAGTCGTTGATGCCCTGCACCTTGGCCCGCTCCTGCGGGGTGTGCGTGGTGGTGAGCAGGGTCGTTCCGCCCACGTAACAGAAGTTCCAGCCCAGCCCCACGAGAACGTTCGCGACGAGGAAGTTCGCGAATGCGATGCCGCTCAGGTTGACCAATGCGCAACCGATCGAGATCACCGCCCCGGTGGCGATGATCCGGTGCACCCCGAACTTCTGTATGAGACTGCCGGTGAAGAAGGACGGGATGAACATGGCGAGCACGTGCGCCTGGATGACGGTGGCGCTGTCGGTGAAGCCGAAGCCGCATCCCAACATCGCCAGCGGGGTTGCAGACATCACCAGGGTCATGACCGCGTAGCCGAACATCGAGGAAAGCGCGGCGCCGATAAAAGCCGGTTGCGCCATGATTTCGCGCAGGGGACGGCCCGATCCGGTTGCCGAGACCGGCGGGGGGAGCGGGATGCGAATGAATTGCACGAGCAGCCCGGTGCCGAGGCAGAAAACCGACGTCATCAGGTAGACGCCGGCGAAGGTGACAGGATGGAAGAGATCGACCGACCACTTCGCGGTCTGCGGTCCGATCAGACCGGCCAATACGCCGCCCGCCATGACCAGCGAAATCGCCTTGGGGCGAAACGCTGGATCGGCCGTATCCGTGGCCGCGAACCGATAGTGCCAGGCGAAGGCCGCGGCCGAGCCCTGGAACATCGACCCGGCGCACAGCAGCACGAAGCTGCGCTCCCAGATGGCGGCAAATGAAATCAGTCCGCCGAGGATGCCGAGCATGGCTCCCAGGGTGAAGCCGGTACGTCGGCCGACCTTACCCATCAGCAGCGCCGCCGGCAGGGTCGTGGCCATCAGGGCGACGTGCGTGAGAAAGATCGGCACCGTAGCGAAAGTCTTGTCCACGCCGAGCAGGGAGTAGGCGGCGAGGGGGGTGGTGGCGATGGCCATGCTCTGGGTGCAGTGGAACAGCGCCTGCGCCAGTGCCAGCACGCCGACGTTGCGTTTCACCGGATCGGCGATGATCTCAGCCACTGTCATGCTCGAACCTTTCCTGGGCCGGCCGGCCGTCCAGGAGCACCGGCATCGGCTTGCAGCAATCGACGCCGGCACGACTTGCGATCGGACCGGCACCCCGACATTGTTGCGGGCGAAACGGAGCCGGACACGCAGATATGACGGATCATCCGCATAACGCTGCCCACGACGCTGCTATGCCCGCCAACCCCGCCTCCGGCAAGCCCGCCGACGGGGTGGGACGGGCGCTCATAGCTGTTCTGCAAGGACGACAGGGGGCGGTCGCAAGGCTGAGGCGCGTTCTCTTCGAGGTTCTCGAGAGCGGGCACGACGACCATCTGGCAGGGCGCGTCATCAATGGCGTCCTGGTGGCCTTGATTCTGCTCAACGTGGCCGCGTTCGTGGCGGAGACGGTGCCGTGGATCGAGCAGCGCTACTCCATCTGGTTCCGATGGTTCGAGCTGTTCTCGGTGAGCGTGTTCACCATCGAGTACGCGGTGCGGCTGTGGATCGCTGTCGAGATCACCTACCTGCGGAGGATGCCGCGCTGGAAGGCCCGCGCGCTCGCCATGCGCCGTCCGCTGATGATCATCGATCTGCTGGCGATCGCGCCGTTCTTCCTGTCGCAGTTCATGATGCTCGATCTGCGCGTGGTCCGCATCCTGCGGCTGGTGCGCTTCTTCAAGCTGTCGCGATACTCGCCCGCGATGCACACGCTCATGCGGGTGATCAGCAACGAGCGACGCTCATTGTCGGCAGCCGGCCTGCTCCTGTTCGCGGCGGTTCTGATCAGCGCCACCGGCATGTATCACATCGAAGGGCGAGTCCAGCCGGAGCGTTTCGGAACCGTTCCGGATGCGGCCTACTGGGCGATCACGACCCTGACGACGGTGGGTTACGGCGACGTGCTGCCGTCGACACCGCTGGGACGCCTGTGGGCGGGCATCACGATGGTCGCCGGCATCTGTATCCTGGCGCTGCCGGTTGCGATCCTCTCGGCCGGTTTCGCGCAGGAGGTCGGGAGGCGGGATTTCGTGGTGACTTGGTCGCTGATGTCGCGCATTCCGCTGCTGGCGGAGATGGAGGCGCACGAGGCGAGCCAAGTGATGCCGCTGCTCCACGCCCACAATTTCCCCCCGCGGGCGGAGGTTCTCAAGGCGGACCAGGAAGGGGCCGCGATGTACTTCGTGGCGTCGGGCCACGTGCAGTTGCGCGACGACGGGCGCGTCGAGGACTTCCGCGCGGGCGACTTCTTCGGAGCGAGGGCAATGCTGACCGGCGAAGGCCACACGGGCACGTTCTGGACCGTCTCGAAGGCGCGATTGCTGAAGCTCTACCGGGAAGACTTCCAGCATCTGGAGCGGGCCAATCCGGCGATCGGCGCCCACATCCGGCAGGTGGCGCAGAAGCGCGGGCGCGCCGGCGTGGCGTGAAGGAGGAGAGCCGCGCGCGCTGGCTTCGCACTCAATGGAGCGGAGCGGCCAGCCTGCACGCGCCTCGAACCTTCGATCGTCTCAGTCCGACGACTTTTTCTCCGTTGCCGGAGGCGCAGCACTCTGGGCTGCGGGTGCGGGGTCACTCGCCGCGGGCGCGGCAGTAGCGGCCGGTGTGGTCGAACCCGTCGTCGTGGCAGCGCCTTTGGAGGCGGGTGCGGCGGCTGCCGTCTTCGTAGCGGGCGGCGTGCCCTGCTTCTTGGCGGCCGGCTTCTTGGGTTTCGCAGGCTTGGCTGCCACGGCAGGCGGTTCCGCGCTGGCGAACCCGAACAAGGAACTGAGCGGTGCGCTCTGGCTGACACCGCCGGTATAGGCCTGCAGGACCTTCACCTTGGTGCCGACCTTCGCGATCGTCGCCAGATGCACGACGTGCTCGTTGGCGAGGCGGAAGCAGCCCGACGAATTCGCCCGCCCGACGGTGCGGTCGTTGTTGGTGCCGTGGATGCGATAGATGGTGTTGCCGAGGTAGAGCGCGCGCGCGCCTTGGGGGTTCTTGAGGCCGCCCGTGACCGTGATCGGGAGGCCGGGCACCCGCTTGTGCATCTCAGGCGGCGGAGTCCACGAGGGCCAGGCCGCGATGCGGCTTATGCGCTCTGTCCCCGACCAGGTGAAGCCGTCGCGGCCGACCGAGATCGGGTACTGGTACGCCTTCTTGTCGGGCAGCACGTAGTAGAGCTTGCGGTTCTGGGTATCGACGATGATGGAACCGACTTCCTCAGCCTGGTCGAAGAAGACGATCGGCGGTTCCGCCGGCTTGATGTCGGGGCGTTCGCCGCCGTCCATGAATTTGGGATAGACGACCGGCGCATAGTTCTTGCGCCGTTCCGCGCGCGCGGCCTCGTCCTGGTCCAGCTTCTTGCGGACGTCGCTGTCGTAGACGGGCGCACCTTCCGACCAGGCGGTCTGAGCCAGTGCGGCCGGCGCACCACCGAGCAGAAAGCCGGCGCAGAGTGCGGGCAGCAGGACGAACGACCGTCTCATGCGTCTCTCCTCGAGCCTGGGGCCCGGATCAGCATCGCCGGGGCAGATTCGTCACGGACGTAGCGATCCGGCCGTTCGCGGACAAGGCGCTCGGGGCCGGGACGCCCCAAACGCCCCCTGGACTGTGGCTCGGTTGCGCCAGCGCGGCGCAAACAGGCCTCAGACCCGTTCCAGAACCACGGCGATGCCCTGTCCGACCCCGATGCACATCGACACGGCGGCATAGCGACCGCCGGAACGCTGAAGCTGTCGGGCGACGGTGAGCGCCAGGCGGGCCCCGGAGGCACCGAGCGGGTGGCCGACGGCGATGGCGCCGCCGTTGGGATTGACGCGGCTGTCCTTGAAATCGACGCCCAGCCCCCGCAGGCAGCCCAAAACCTGGGCGGCGAAGGCCTCGTTGATTTCGATGATGTCGAGATCCTGGAGTTCCAATCCGGCGCGGGCCACTGCCTTCTTCACGGCCGGCACGGGGCCGACACCCATGATGCGAGGCTCGACGCCCGCGACCGCGGTTGCGACGATGCGGGCGAGGGGCTTTCGGCCGACTTTCTCGCCGGCCGCACGGCTCGCCACGATCAGCGCTGCGGCGCCGTCGTTGATGCCCGAAGCATTACCGGCTGTGGTGACACCCCCTTCGAAGAGCGGGCGCAGCTTGCGCAGATCATCGAGGGTGGTCTGGGGCCGGGGATGCTCGTCCTCCGAGACCACGATGTCGGGCTTGCCCTTGCCGGCCGCCATGGCGACCGCATGAATCTCGCCCTTGAAAAAGCCGTCGGCCTTCGCCTTGGCGTACTTCTGCTGTGAGCCGAAGGCGAACTGGTCGGCATCGTCGCGGCCGATCTGGAAATCGCGCGCGACGTTGTCGGACGTCTCCGGCATGGTGTCTGCGCCGAACAATTTCTCGATCTTGGGATTGGGGAAGCGGGCGCCGATCGTCGAATCGAACATGCGGTACTCGCGCTGATAGGCCGCGTCGGCCTTGGCCATCACGAAGGGCGCGCGAGACATGCTCTCGACGCCGCCGACCACGCCCACGTCCGCTTCCTTGCAGGTGATCGCATGCGCGACGCCGATCAGGGCGTTGAGGCCCGAGCCACACAGGCGGTTGTGCACCATGCCCGGGATGTCCACCGGCAGACCCGCGAGCAGCGCGCCATGCCGCGCTACGTTGCGCGCGTCCTCTCCCGCCTGATTGGTGCAGCCGACCTGGACGTCGTCGATGTCGCTGGCCTTGAAGCCCGAACGCGCCAGCGCTTCCTTGATGACCCCTCCGAGCAGATCGTCCGGACGAACCTTGGCGACGGCGCCGGCGTGGCGGCCGAACGGGGTGCGCACTCCCTCGAAGATATAGGCGTCGAGCATGTCGGAATTCCTCGAATGATGATGTGCCGCGGGGCTGGCCACGGATCGGCGAACCCGCCGGGTCACGCGCCTACAGGACACCAGCAGCCTAGAGCGGTCAATCCTGGACCACGGTTCAGCGCCGGCCGGCCTCGCAACGGACCTGACGCACGTGCCGGTCCGGCAGCCAGCCATCGAGGCGACGAAGGTCGACGAGGGCGCCACCGCGCCCCCGCCGCAGCGCGGCGGTCACATGCGTCCAGCCGGCCGCGCCGTTCCGATGGCGGGTGTCTGCGCCCAGATAGGTACCGGATCGTACGCGGGCCACGATCTCGAACGGGGGACGCGGCGCCGCGACGACGGGAAGACCGCCGGCAGGGGCGCGAACCACGACGGCACAGTAGTCGGCTACGGCTGCCGCCGGGCCCGTGCCGGAAAGTACGGTCGCGCCGGCAGCCACGAGAAGCGCGCAGATATGGGCAGCGCCGCGCAATGTCGTGACCGTGATCCGTTCAGCTCCGCGCGGGAACTCGCGTGATGTTGGCGCCCAAGGCGTTGAGCCGTTCGTCGATCCGCTGATAGCCGCGCTCGATCTGCTGGGCGTTGTTGATGGTGCTGGTGCCGTCGGCGCAGAGGGCCGCAAGCAGCATCGCCATGCCGGCGCGGATGTCGGGGCTTTCAACACGGGCGGCGCGCAGCCGGCAGGGGCCGGCGATGATCGCGCGATGGGGGTCGCACAAGACGATGCGGGCGCCCATAGCGATCAGCTTGTCGACGAAGAACATGCGGCTTTCGAACATTTTTTCGAACATCAGGATCACGCCGTCGCATTGCGTCGCGGTGACGATGGCGATCGACATCAGGTCGGCCGGAAACGCGGGCCAAGGCTGGTCCTCGATCTTCGGGATATGGCCGCCGAGATCCTCCTTGATCCTGCGGGACTGCTCGGCCGGTACGATCAGATCGTCGCCGATGGCATGGGCGACGATGCCGAGACGCTCGAAGTTCATGAGGGTGGAGCGTAGATGCTCGTTGCCGGCGTTCTTGATCGTGAGCTTGGAGCGCGTGACCGCCGCAAGCCCGATCAGCGAGCCAACTTCGATATGGTCGGGCCCGATGCGATGGGTCGCCGAGCCGAGGGCGCGCCCGCCACGGATGGTGATGGTGTTGGTGCCGATGCCTTCGATGCTGGCGCCGAGCGCGACGAGGAAGTTCGCGAGGTCCTGCACGTGCGGCTCGGATGCGGCATTGCGCAACACCGTGGTGCCGTCGGCGGCGACGGCCGCCATCAATGCGTTCTCGGTTGCCGTGACGCTCGGCTCGTCGAGGAAAACGTCCGCGCCGGTCAGCTTCGCGGCCTTGAACTCGTAGTGCTGATCGGCGGAGACCGAGGCTCCGAGCTGCTGGAGGGCGAGGAAGTGGGTGTCGACCCGCCTGCGGCCGATGACGTCGCCGCCCGGAGGAGGGAGCACCACGTGACCGGCGCGTGCCAGCAACGGCCCGGCCAGCAGGATCGAGGCGCGGATCTTGGCGCAAAGCTCCGGGTCGAGATCGACGGCGCGCAGGTCCTTGGTGATCATCTCCAGCGTGTTCTGGGCCGTCCAGCGGGCGTCGGAGCCCACCGAGCGGCACAGATCGACGAGGACCTCGGTGTCGCGGATGCGAGGCACGTTAGTCAGCGTCACTGGCTGATCCGTGAGCAGAGCCGCCGCGATGATCGGCAAGGCTGCGTTCTTGTTGCCGCCCGGCTCGATGGTGCCGGACAGGCGGCGTCCACCTTCGACGACGTACTGGATGCTCTCGCGCGGCACGGGCGCTGCCATATGGGTCCCCTTCGTCACTCAGCCAGGGCTGCGTGTCCTGCTGATCAGATTCGGCGGAATTTCGCCATCGCCGCAGGGAAACTCAGGCCAGTCGCGATCTCGCGGGCCGCAGCCTCGTCGTCAGCGGCATAAGTCGCGGCCAGATCGGCGACTTTCCCGGCATGCTGGTGAGGGATGCAGACGACGCCGGAGCCATCGGCGACGATCACGTCGCCGGGGCACACGCGGACGCCGCCACAGGTCACAGGCTCGTTGACGCCGACGACGGCCAGCCTAGTGCGACCGGTCAAGGGCGTCATGTGGCGGGTGAAAACCGCGAACCCGTGCTCGATCATCTCCTCGCGGTCGCGCACGCCGCCGTCGCAGACGAGGCCGGCGATCCCCTTGGTCTTGGCCGCGAGAGTCGCCAGGCCGCCCCACGTGGAGACCTCGCGGCCGCCATTGTCGACGACCAGAACTTCTCCCGGGGAGACGGAGTCGATCATGTGGCCGACCTTGAAATCCTCCGAAGCGAAATCGCCGCGCCGGGCGCTCACTTGCCTGATGGTGACGGCGAGGCCGACGGCCCGAGTGCCCGGCACGACCTGCCACAGTCCGCTCATGACGCCATCGAAACCGACGTCGTCGAGGGCATTGGCCAGGGTGGGTGTTGCGAGCGCGCGGAAGCGGGCGACGAGTGCGTCGGACAGTTTCATGATCGGTCCAGGGACTCGAGCCAGCCGGTGATGCGCCGCATCGCTTCCTTCACCTGATCGGGCGCGCGCAGGAAGCAGATGCGGAAGAAGGCCTCGCCGCCCGCGCCGAACGCGGTGCCGGGCGCGACGCCGACATTGGCCTCGTCGACCATACGGATCGCGGCGTCGAGGGAATTGTCGATGCCA
>CAYMEB010000156.1:0-11254 GCA_964389095.1 uncultured Hyphomicrobiaceae bacterium | reverse complement strand
GGTCGTCCAGCTCCGCCAGGACAACGCGCTCGGCACCTTGTGGAACATGGTCGGCTTCCAGACGAAGCTGAAGCATGGCGAGCAGACGCGCATCTTCCGCATGATTCCGGGCCTGCAGAATGCGGAGTTCGCGCGGCTCGGCGGGCTCCACCGCAACACCTTCCTCAATTCGCCGCGCCTGCTCGACGCCACGTTGCGGCTCAAGGCGATGCCGCGTCTGCGCTTCGCCGGACAGATCACGGGCTGCGAAGGCTATGTCGAGAGCGCCGCCGTCGGCCTGCTCGCGGGCCTGTTTGCTGCCGGTGAACGCATTGGCCGTCCGGTCGCGCCGCCACCGTCGACGACGGCCCTTGGCGCCATTCTCGAGCACATCACCGGCGGGCATCTCCTGGCCGACGATGTCGGCGGCGCGCGCTCGTTCCAGCCGATGAACGTCAACTTCGGCTTGTTTCCTCCGATCGAGACGCCGACCCACGACGATGCCGGCCGTCGCATCAAGGGCAAGGACAAGTCCGCTGCGCGGCGTCAGGGGCTGGCACGCCGCGCCCTCGCCGACCTTGAGCGCTGGCGCGACGATGGCGCGCTCGCAGCAGCAGAGTAAGATCTGCCAGCGGCCGGAGCCGCCGCCCGAATTCCACCGGGAGCCTTGCATGACCGCAGCAGCCGGATCGTTCCCCTCTCGCGCCGCGATCGCTCTCGCGGCAGCCCTGTTCACGACGGCGCCGGTCGTAGGCGCGCATGCCGCCTGCGGCAATGACGGGGCGGGCTTCGCCACCTGGCTGACGTCGTTCAAGTCGAAGACCAGCGCGGCCGGCATCCGTCCGAGCGCCATCGAAAGCAGCCTGTCGGGCGTCACTTATGATGCGAACGTCGTCCGCCTCGATCGCTCGCAACGCTCGTTCAAGCTCAGCTTCGAGCAGTTCTACGCCCGGCGGGTTTCGCCGTCGCTCATGTCGCGCGCACGCCAGATGTTGCGAACCCACCAGGCACTGCTGGCCCGCATCGAGCGCCAGTTCGGCGTCCCGCCGGCCGTGATCGTCTCGATCTGGGGGCTTGAAACCGGCTTCGGTTCGGACGGCAGCGGTCGTTATTCGATCGTGCGCTCGCTCGCAACGCTCGCTTACGATTGCCGCCGGTCGGCATTTTTCGAGAACGAATTGCTTCAGGCCCTGCGGATCATCGATCGTGGCGACATGACGGTCGCAGAAATGCGCGGCGGCTGGGCCGGCGAGATCGGCCCCATGCAGTTCCTGCCGTCGTCCTACGTGAAGTACGCGATCGACTTCGACGGCAACGGCCGCCGAGACTTGATGCGCAGCGTGCCGGACATGCTGGCCTCCACTGCGAAGTATCTCCAGGGCAAGGGCTGGCGCGCCGGGCGACCCTGGGGACAGGGCACCGCCAACTACGCTGTCATCCGCGAATGGAACAAGGCGGAGGTCTACGTCCGGACGATCGCCGTCATGTCCGCCCGTCTGGCGGGTGAACAGTGAGTGGTGGGCTTATGAAGCGCGTCCTATTCGTCTGCCACGGCAACACCTGCCGCTCGCCGATGGCGGAAGCGCACGCGCGCCGGCGCGCACATGACGTGGGCCTCGCCGCATCTTGGGAATTCGCCTCGGCGGGAGTCGCACCGCGCACGCCGGGGGCGCCGGCCGACCCCCGCGCGGTGAAATGTGCCGGCGCACGCGGCCTGGACCTGTCGGGTGCACGCGCCAGTGCGCTCACGGCCGACGACTACGATGCCTTCGACCTGCTTCTCGCTCTGGATGAAGCCGTGCTCCGCGAGGTCCGCGCACGCGCGCCTCGGCAGCGTCGCGCCGAGATCGTCCCGCTCATGAGCCTTGCGCCGTCCTCGGCCGCGCACGAGGTCCCCGACCCCTGGTCGGGCGGGCCGGCCGACTACGAGTTCGCGCTCGATTTGATCGAAGCTGCCGTCGACGGTCTGTTGCGGCCGCAAGCCTGAACGCCCCCCGTCACGGCACCGAGAGGACCCGGCGATATGACCGGATGGCGACATCCGTCGCCGCCGGATCCTGCGGCCCCTCGAAATCGGAAGACACGTCTTGCCGATCGGGGAGTTGCTCGTCCACTGTGGAGGACGAGGATAGCCCATCATCACCCGCCCCCGCCGCGCGGCGGACCAGAGCCACAGCGAGAGCAGAAAGGAACCTGCATGAGCCAGCGCTCGGAATTCCACAATCTTGATGCGTCGACCGACGGTCTGTTGCGCGAGCTGGCGCCCGGGCTGTCGACGCGCATCTTCGCGGGCGAGCAGGCGATGCTTTCGGTCGTGACCATCGCTCCCGGCGCGATGGGCACCATGCACCATCACCCTGAGGAACAGTGGGGCGTGATGCTCGAAGGCTCGGCCGTTCGCTACCAGGGCGGCGAGGAAATCCACGTCCGCAAGGGCGATTTCTGGCGCACGCCGGGCAATGTGCCCCACACTATGAAGGCGGGACCCGAAGGCGCGAAAGTGCTCGACATCTTCAGCCCCCCGCGACCCGAGTACCGCAAGCCGGGCAAAGGCTTCGGCCAGTCGTAAGACATCAGGAGCTTCCAGCATGTCCCCCGTCTCACGTCTCCCTGTCTCTCGTCGCCACGTAGTTGCGGGCGTCGCGGTTTCGGCGCTGGCCCCGCAGGCGTTCGCGCAAGGTGCGGTGACATCTCTGATCGTGCCGTTTCCACCAGGCGGTTCGACCGACGCTCTCGCCCGGTTGATCCAGCCGGGATTGGAGAAACGCCTGGGCCGCACTGTCATCGTCGAGAACAAGGCAGGCGCCGCCGGCTCGATCGGCGCCGCTCAGGTCGCGAAGGCGGCGCCGGATGGGCACACCCTGCTCGTCACGTTCGATTCCCACGCAGTCATTCCAGCGATTCTCGACAAGCCGCCCGTCGATGTGGAGAAGGAACTCGTCCCCGTCTGCCTCGTCGGCACGGCGCCTTACGTCGTCGCCACCGGCGCAGAGAAGCCCTACAAATCATTTGCCGACGTGATCGCCGCGGCAAAGGCGAAACCCGGATCGGTCACCTATGGCTCGGTCGGCATCGGCACGATCGGTCATCTCGCGATGACCCTGCTCGGCAAGCGCGCCGGCGCCGAGATCACGCACGTCGCATATCGCGGCGGCGGCCCGGCGATGAACGATCTCGTCGGCGGTCACGTCGAGCTGGTGTGCGGCTCCGCGGCCCTGATCATGCCGCACATCATCGGCGGTAAGGTTCGCCCGGTGATGCAGCTCGGTCCCAAGCGCCTCGACAGCCTCCAGTCCACCCAGACCGCGATCGAGGCCGGGTTCGAAGGCTTCACCGCAGAAGCATGGTGGGGCGTTTTCCTTCCCAGGGGCACGCCCGACGCCATCGTCGCGGCAACCCACAAGGTCGTCGTCGACACGCTGTCGGAACCCGAAATCTCCAAGCGCCTGATCGAGACGCAGGAAATGAACCTCGTGCGCGGCGGGCCAACCGAGCTCGACGCGTTCTTCAAGAAGGAGTTGGCCAACTGGGGTCGCGTCGTTCGCGAGAACGGCATCAAGGGCCAGTGACTGCAACGGCCAGTGACTGCGCGGAACGCGAGGCCCGAAGGAAGAAAAAAGGGCCGGCGTCCGCGTCAGCGACGGAGCCGGCCCTCGAGAATTCCGCGATGTCGAAGTGCCACGGGGGAGCGGCCTTCGCGGGGATCGCTTCGAGCCCTGGGTCTGTCCGGCGGAGAGATCCGCTCGGGGACTGGGGGGACCAACCGAGGTGACCGGACCAACCAGGCTCTACGGTTATCCAGTTTACGCTTCATTGCGGCGGGTTCGGGGAGCGATCTTGGCGGAAGCGTGATTTTTGCAGGTTGCACGGACCACCCCTGCAACCTCGGCTACAGCCCGCGACCTCCCGCGATATCGACCAGCTGGCCGGTGACATACCCGGCCTTGTCCGACAGCAACCACAATACAGCCTCGGCCACTTCCTCAGCCGTTCCGCCCCGCTGCATGGGCACCATGTGCTTGTAGCGGTCAACCCGGTCCGGCAGGCCCGTCGAGGCATGGATGTCCGTGTAGATCAGCCCTGGCCGCACGGCATTGACGCGAATGCCTTCCGCCGCGACCTCTTTGGCGAGCCCGACGGTCAGCGTGTCGACCGCCCCCTTGGAGGCGCCATAGTCGGTGGCCTCGTTGCTGCCGCCGAGCTTGGCCGCGATCGACGACATGTTGACGATCGCACCGCCCTTTCCTCCCAGGCGCGTCGACATCCGCCGTACTGCCTCCTGCACCGAGAGGAAGGCGCCGACGGTATTCACCGCGAAGATCCGCTGGACCTGCTCCCGGGGGATGTCGACCAGCTTCGAGATCGGTCCGATGACCCCGGCGTTGTTGAAGAAGGCGTCCAGCCGGCCCATTTTCTGATCGAAAGTGGCGAATAATCGCGCGATGTCGTCGGGCAAGGCCACGTCACCCTGGATGATCACGGCCCTGCGGCCCGCTGCGGTAACGTCGGCGGCCACACGTTCCGCGGCCGAGCGATCCGAGACGTAGTTGATGGCGACGTCATAACCCGCACGGGCGGCGAGGCGCGCGGTCGCAGCGCCAATTCCGCGTGAAGCGCCGGTGACGAGAAGGTTGGGCATCTTGATTTTTCTCCGCGCGCGGCGGGATCCGTCCCGCCGCAATCTCCGGCGCGCCTCGATAGGGCGCGCCGCTCGTGGCCTGGGCTGCCTTCGGCTCACTCGACCTTTTCGATCGTGACCGTGCCGCTCTTGCCGTTCGATGCACTGTAGCCGGTCTTGAATCCGGCCGAGAACTGCACCGACTCCTGCACCACGATGGTCAGGTTCTCGTCGCCGCTGATCGTGATGGTCTTCGACCCGGGAACGGCGGAAAACGTGCCCTTCCGGCCCGCGCTGTCCTGCACCGTCCCGCTTGCGACGTCGAACGTCGCCACGATCGACTGCCCCTCGGTGTTTGTGAAGTTCGCCGTGACCTTCATCGTCTCCTCCGAGCATTCTTGTTGGGCTTCCAGGCTACGGCGTCGCGCACCGTCTGCCGAGTCAAAATCGCAGCATGAGCGCCGGCCCACCGCCCCGGTCGGCGCCGGCCCCGTCCCGGGCGCCGGCAGGCCTTTGACGGACCGCCGAAATCGTGGGACTTGAGCGGCCCACGATGCTTCCACCCGACCGAAACGATTGCCACCGCGGAGCCCATGATGCCGCTCGAGATCATGACCGACCCGAACCTCGCGCCGCCGGCCCCGCGCCCGGGTGAACCGAAGGAGCCGGATCTGGGCCAGATGCCTGAATGGGATCTGACTGATCTGTATCCCTCGCCCGACTCCGAGGCGGTGAAAACCGATCTCGCCCGCGCGACCGCCGATGCAGGCCGCATCCGCAGCACCTATCAGGGACGGCTTGCCGGTCTGGCAGCGACACCTGGCGAACTCGCAGCCGCAGTCGTGGCCTACGAACAGCTCTCCGATCTGATCGGTCGCTTGGGCTCTTATGCGGGGCTGCTCTATGCTGCCAACACCGCCGATCCGGCCCGCGCCAAATTCTACGGCGACATCCAGGAGCGCATAACCGCGATCACGACGGACCTGATCTTTTTCGAGCTCGAGTTGAACGCGATCCCCGACGACGCGCTCGAGGCTGCGCTGCGCGATCCCGCGCTGGCCCGTTACAAGCCCTGGTTCGACGACCTGCGGCGCGAGAAGCCCTACCAGCTCGACGAAAAGCTCGAACAACTTTTCCACGAGAAGTCGATGACGTCGCGGGCGTCGTGGAACCGGCTCTTCAACGAGACCGTCACCGCGTTGCGCTTCGAGGTGGGCGGCGAGCCCGGGCCGCTGGCCCTCGAGCCGACGCTGAACATGCTCACCAGCCCGGACGGCAAGCGCCGCCAGAACGCGGCCGAAGCATTGGCCAAGGTATTCAAGGACAACATCCGTCTTTTCACGCTGCTGACCAATACGCTGGCCAAGGACAAGGAGATTTCCGATCGTTGGCGTGGCTTCAAGGATGTGGCCGACAGCCGGCATCTGGCCAACCGTGTCGAGCGCGAGGTCGTCGACGCGCTGGTCTCGGCCGTGCGCGCGTCCTATCCGCGAACGGCCCACCGCTATTATCGGATGAAGGCAAAGTGGCTCGGCAAGGAGCGGCTCGCGTACTGGGACCGCAATGCGCCGCTGCCGGAGAAGCCCGACCGGGTCATGAGCTGGGCCGAGGCCGAGCGCACCGTGCTCGACGCCTATGCCGGTTTCGCGCCTGAAATGGCGGAGATCGCACGCCGCTTCTTCGAACGGCGCTGGATCGACGCTCCCGTCCGCGAAGGCAAGTCCCCCGGCGCGTTCTCCCATCCCACGGTCCCGTCCGCACACCCCTTCGTTCTGCTCAACTACCAGGGCAAGGCGCGCGATGTGATGACGCTCGCTCACGAACTGGGCCACGGCGTGCATCAGGTTCTGGCGGCACCGCGCGGCGCGCTGCTCGCCCCGACGCCACTGACGCTGGCCGAGACCGCATCCGTCTTCGGCGAGATGCTCACTTTCACGCGCCTTCTCGGCGAAGCCAAAGACGCCCGCGAGCGCAAGGCGCTGCTCGCCGGCAAGGTCGAGGACATGATCAACACGGTCGTGCGCCAGATCGCGTTCTACACCTTCGAGCGGCACGTGCACGAAGCGCGCAAGGCCGGCGAACTCACCTCCGAGCAACTCGGCGAGTTCTGGATGCAGGTGCAGGCGGAGAGCCTCGGCGACGGCGTCGAGCTGAAAGCCGGTTACGAGAATTTCTGGGCCTACATCCCCCACTTCATCCATTCGCCCTTCTACGTCTACGCCTACGCCTTCGGCGACTGCTTGGTGAACTCGCTCTTCGGGCTCTATCGCGAGGCCCATCCTGGCTTCGTCCAGAAATACTTTGCGATGCTCGAGGCCGGCGGCTCCAAGCACCATTCGGCTCTGCTCGCCCCGTTCGGCCTGGACGCGCGCGATCCCGGTTTCTGGGGCAAGGGCCTACAGGTTCTGGAAGGCATGATCGACGAACTGGAACGCATGGACGCGTCGGCCTGACCGGTACGCCGCGGCGGACTTTCGACATTGTGACTTCCTGAAGGGACCGAAGCGGTCTATCGTTTCGGCCAATGGGGTAGGGCGGATACAGTTTTGCCGTCTTGCGCCCGCGATCGTCGTCGCGGTCGTCGCGAGCGTGTTGCCTTCTGCGGCCCAGGACGTGACGCGCCCCGGAGAGGCATGGCGCTCCTCCCCGCATCATGGCCAGATCAATGGTGCGACCGGCCGCCCGATCCCGTGTGTGTGTCGCTACCGCGGCCGGGACTTCCGCGTCGGCGAGGCCGTCTGCATGTCGACCCACGTCGGCACCGTAATCACGCGCTGCGACCTCAATCTCAACAATACGAGTTGGGTGCCGACCACCGAGCCCTGCTCCATATCGCGCCCGGCCCGCTGGCCATCCGGCACGGTCGACGCCGGTTAAGAGCGCCCCCGCGGCAGAGGAGGAATGCGCTGCACCACGCTTGCGGTTCCACGCGTCAGTGACCAAAACGCTGGACCACTGCAATGCGCGGCGAAGCCTGCTCGCGCCAACCCGCTCCTCGGCATGTCCTCACCCCCTCCATTCACACTTGCCGGCATCCTCAAGGGCGCGAAGCTCGCGATCCCCTTCGGCTTCAGCTCACTCGTCTACGGCATCGCATTCGGCCTGCTCGCCGCCCAGCTCGGCTTCTCGGTGCTCGAAGCGGTCGCGATGAGCGCCCTGGTGTTCTCCGGAACCGCTCAGGTGGCGGTATTGCAGGCATGGTCGGCGGCGCCTGCACTTCTGCCCCTTTTCCTCACCGTACTCATCGTCAATTCCCGCTACGTGCTGATGGGGGCGGCTCTGCGTCCGTGGCTCGGCGGCCTGAGCCCCACGCGCTCCAATCTCACCCTCCTCACTCTGGTCGACGGCAGCTTCGCTCTCGCCATGCGCGAACGCGACCGGGGCGACCCCGACGTCGGCGTTCTGCTCGGCTCGGGCCTCGTCAGCTATACCGGTTGGGTCGTGGCGACGGGATTGGGATTCGTGGTCGGGCAGGCCTTCGGAAATCCCCGCGCGATAGGCCTTGATTTCATCGTCGTGGGTTTCTGCACGGCGTCCGCCGTCATGATGTGGCACGGGCAGCGCGATCTCTGGCCTGTCGGCGCGGCTGCCGGCGCCGTCCTGGCCGGCGAGCTGATCGCACCGGGAGCCTGGATCGTGGTGGCCGCCGGGCTCGTCGCGGCCGTGGTGGGCGCTCTGCGCTATCGCCCCGCTCCGGTCGAGGCCGCGCAATGAACCTCGATCGGAACACCATGATCGCCATCCTGATGATGGCCGCAGCGGCCGCCGTGTGTCGCCTTTCCGGCTTCTGGTTCATGCGCCTGATCCCAATTACGCCGCGTGTCGAGGCCGGCCTCAAGGCGATCCCTCTGGCCGTCATGATCGGAATCATCCTGCCGCCGGTCGTGCGCGGCGGTCTGCCGGAGGCCGCGGGTCTGCTCGCGACCATCCTCGCCATGCGCCTGTCGGGAAACGACGTGGTCGCGATCATCGCCGGCATGGCAAGCGTCGCGGGCATGCGCTGGCTCGGCTACTGACGCGTGCTCGGCCGATCGCCGGCTCGCCGGCGCCTCGCTCAATAGCCGATCGCTGCGCCGTCGCTGCGCGGATCCGACCCGCCCCACCGGACGCCGGTTGCGGGATCGATCACGATACCATGGGCATGCCCGGCGAGTTCGTTCCAGTTCCCCCAGCGATCGAGGATGTGGCCTCGCCGCTCCAACTCGTCGATCGTCACGCGCGGAAAGCGCGCCTCGATGTGCAGGGTGTCGCGCGCTTCGCCGAGTGCGAACCGGCCCGACAGGAACCGGGGCATCTCGACCGCCTGCTGGATATCCAGCCCATAGTCGAGGAGGCCGACGTAGGCCTGTGTCTGAATCTGCGGCTGCCCGTCGGCACCCATGCAGCCCAGCACGCTCCACAGCTTGCCGTCGCGCTTGCCCAGCGACGCGATCAGCGTGTGGAGCGGCGTTTTTCCGGCAGCCAGCGCGTTGGGATGTGCAGGATCGAGGTTGAAGTAGGAGCTGCGGTTCTGCAGCACGATCCCGGTCTTTCCCGCCACGACGGCCGAGCCGAACACGCCATAGAGGCTTTGGATGAGCGAGACCGCGTTGCCGTCCTTGTCGACAACCGCGACATAGACCGTGTCGCCCGCGAGAGAACCGCAGGACGGCACCTTGTCCCATGCCAGCGCGGTGTTCGCCGCCATCAGCGACCGCCGCTCGTCGGCATAGGACTTCGAGATCAGCCGCTCGATCGGCACGGCGGCGAAGCGCGGATCGGCCAGGTGCCGGTCACGGTCGTGGAAGGCGATCTGCTTGGCCTGCACGATCAGGTGCACGTGATCGGGACCCAGGAATTCCTTGCGGTGAAGCTCGTGCTTCTCCACCAGGTTGAGCATTTCGAGAACGGTGAAACCCTGCGTGGGCGGCGGCGTATTGTAGATCGTGACCCCGCGATAGCTGCCCACCAGCGGCTCGCCCCAGATCGCCTTCTGCGCCGCCAGATCGTGCGACCTGAAAAAACCGCCGCCGGCCTCCGATACGCGCGCGAGTTCGCGGCCCACCTCGCCGCCGTAGAACCCGGGCCAGCCGTCGTCGGCGAACGCTGCGAGCGACGCGGCGAGATTGCGATTGACGATGGTGCTGCCGGCCTTCGCGGGCTGTCCACCCGGCAGGAAGATCGCAGCCGCCTCCGCATTCGCGGCGAGATCTGCCCGGCACATCTCGATGAACCGCGCCAAACGTGCCGTTACCGGCATGCCGTCGCGCGCATAACCGATCGCCTGCTCCAGGCAGCGCTTCAGCGTCAGCCGTCCATACCTGGCGTGCGCCTCAGCCCAGCTCGCCGGCGCGCCCGGCACAGTCAAGGTTGCCGGCAGAATCCCCTTGAGCGGGATTTCCGTCATCCCGCGATCGCGGAACCAGCCGATGTCGGCCCGTGCGGCGGCCCGGCCGCCGCCGTCGAGATAGCGGACCTTGCCGGTCGCGCCTTCGTGTATCAGCCAGAACGCGTCGCCGCCGATGCTGGTCATGTGCGGATAGAGAACGCCAAGCGCCGCACTGGTCGCGATCGCCGCGTCGACCGCCGTTCCACCCGCGCGCAGAACGTCGACCCCGGCCGCCGAAGCCAGCGCGTGCGGCGACGTCACCATCCCGTTCGGCGCGAGGGTCGCCGGGCGGCCTGTCTCGATCGTCATGTGCGCTCCCGCGTGTCGGTTCCAGCCACCGGTCCCTGCGCCAACGTCAGACGTCGACGCTCGCATCGAGCGCGTTAGATTGGATGAACTCACGTCGCGGCTCGACCACGTCGCCCATCAGCTTCGAGAAGATCTCGTCGGCCTCCTGGCCGTCGCCGACCTTGACCTG
The DNA here is from genome assembly GCA_964389095.1 of uncultured Hyphomicrobiaceae bacterium. Lineage (GTDB taxonomy): Bacteria > Pseudomonadota > Alphaproteobacteria > Rhizobiales > Hyphomicrobiaceae > JABFRJ01. The sequence goes on along the minus strand of CAYMEB010000156.1, from coordinate 811 downwards.
CAGCAGCGTGCGGCTCTCCTTGTCGAGCGTGGTCTCCCATAGCTGCTCGGGGTTCATCTCTCCCAGCCCCTTGTAGCGCTGCATCGAGATGCCCTTGCGGCCGCCTTCGTAGACCGCGTCCAGCAGCGACTTGGGGCCGGTCACGATGCGCTCGTTCTCCTTGCGCTTGAGGACCGCAGGAACCGCATAGACCTGTTGCAGATGACCGTAGCGCTCGTTGAGCCGGCGGGCCTCCTGGCTCCCCAGGAGATTGCGATCGACACCGTGCACTTCCGCGACGCCGCGGACCTCGCGCTTGAACACGAACCCGTCGTTGCCGAAACGGCCGGTCCAGGTGCGCTCGGTCTCCTCGGCGATCTGGTTGAGGTGGTCCGCGACGACCTCGGCCGCGCGGTTGGCCCGTTCCGCGCTCAGCAGGAGGTCGGGGGCGAATGCTCCGCCGATCGCGGCCTGCTCGACGACACTGCGCGAATAGCGCGAGTGCAAGCCTTCGATGATCCCGGTGACCGCGCGTGCCTGCTCGACGATCTCACGCAGATCGTTGCCGGCCCGCTGCTCTCCCGGCCGCCCGTCGCGGCTGCCCAGCACCAGCACCGCGTCCTCCAGACCACCATCGATCAAATAGTCTTCCAACGCACGTTGATCCTTCAGGTAGGTCTCGCTCTTGCCGCGCGTCACCTTGTAGAGCGGTGGTTGCGCGATGTAGAGGTGCCCCTGCTCGATCAGCTCGGGCATCTGCCGGTAGAAGAACGTCAGCAGCAGCGTGCGGATGTGGGCGCCGTCGACGTCGGCGTCGGTCATGATGATGATC
>CAYMEB010000155.1:0-11266 GCA_964389095.1 uncultured Hyphomicrobiaceae bacterium | reverse complement strand
GGTGATGCTCGTGCCGGCACCGGCCTGGGCGGCGAGGTGGATCACGTGGGTGGGGGCGGCAACCGCGAACGCAGATCCCAATTCGATTGCATCCGAGACATCTGTTTTCAGGAAGCGCAATCGTTGTCCATGCGTGGCCGTATTGATCCGAGCGTGCTTGAGAGCGGGATCGTAGTAATCAGAGAGATTGTCGATGCCAGCGACTTCATGGCCACGCTCCAGCAATGCGAGGCATGTGCGCGCACCGACGAAGCCGGCGACTCCAGTGAGCAAGACTCTCATCGACCGACCATCCGCAAAGAGCCGGTGTGAGGCGATTCGTGAGCGATTACGAAGGTGCGCGGAAGGCTGCGCGAAGATCTCATTCCGCGCTGTTCCGGATGCCGACTCATGGGCGGAAGCTCCTCAGGAATGCAGCTGGACCGTCGGTCGGCGGAGTCCAGCCAGTGATGCGGCGAAACGGACTGTCGTCGACCACCAGGGAAGTTGTGAGGCGATCGAGCATCTCGGCTAGGCGACTTGCCGCCCCGATCCCAGCCGCTCCCGTGAGAGCGCTGACACAACGGGCCAGCCTGAGCAGCCCATGGGGTACTGGAAGGAGTCGAGGCGCGACGCCACGGGCAGCCGCGATGCGATTTACGATTTCCCGAAAGGTCAATCGCTCGCCATCGCAGACAAGATGGCGGCATCTCGAAATCGCAGGATGGACGATGGCGGTGGCGACCGCGCTCGAGAAGTTGTCGACATACATCAGGCTACGACGGGAGTAATCCGAGTCATGGGGTATTGGACGGCCGGTCCGGATCGCGTTAACAAGGCGAGCCATGTTGCCTGGGTTGCCCTCCCCGTACATCAGCGGTGGTCGGAGAATTACGAAGTCGGCAGTTCCCTCGGACAGCACCCTCGAGACGCGACTCTCGGCTTCTAGTTTGCTGCGGCCGTAGGGAGTGGTCGGAGCCGCGGGCATGGTGTCCGAGACGGTCGACACCGAGGATTGACAGATGGCGCCGACCGAACTCACGAAAACCAGGCGGGCTCGCGAGCGGCGGAGCGACATCGCGATGCGTTCAGGAACCGCAGCGTTCGCGAGCATGTACATCGCTTCCGACGGCTGTTCGCGTCCCAGCCGATGCGCCATCGCGGCAAGATGCACAACAGCATCGCATGAATGCGTCAACGGGGTCCAGTCGGTGATGCACGTCATGTCCCCGATCGCTGTCGTGCCGTCACCGCCCCGTCGACTCGCGGCGAACACGTCGTGTCCATGGCGTCTCAGTTCGGCGACCACCCGCCGACCCACGAAGCCTCCTGCGCCGGTGACGAGAACCCGCATCAGATCGAGGATACGAGGCCTGAGGAAGGGTCATGTTGCACGGCTTGTATCGTCGCAGCTGCCCTGGCCGCGCCATCGGCCTCAGAGTCGAGACATGACGCTTCGCACACCGGGAGAGACCGGCGGAAAAGGCAGGCCAAGGCCCTCGAAGATCGCAAGATTGACGCGGCGGACATCGAATCGCTCCTCGGCGTACCGGCGGCTCTCGTGGCCCATGCGGCATGCCAAGGATCGATCCCGCGCAAGTTGGAGCACGGCCCGCTCCAGCGCGTCGATGTCTCGGGTCGGTACCAGAATTCCATTCGCACGGTCCCCGGATCGAACAGTCTCACGACATCCCACCCAGTCTGTGGTCACGATCGAACGCCCCATGGCCAGCGCCTCGAGGAGGGAGCGAGGAATGCCTTCTCGGTATCGGCTCGGTAGCACTACGGTCATGCTTCGGGCTAACTCGGGGCGAATGTCCTCGACGCGGCCGGCGAATTCGACCACGCCCTCGCGGACCGCGCGGTCGAGCAAGGGCCGGAGATTGGTCTCGTCTCGTCCGTCGAAATACCCGACGATGCGGAATGTCGAGCGGGGGATCTGGCGACGGACCCTGCGGGCCACCTCCACGAAGTCTGCCACGCCCTTCTCCTCGACGAGTCTGGCGACGAACAGAAAGGCAGGATCCGCCGGAAGTGGTGCAGGCTCGAAGCGCTCGATGTCCACGCCGCTTCCGTCGACGATGGTGACGCGATTCTGGGGGGTGATTACACCGAGCTCTCTCAAGAACGCCTCGTCCTCCCGGTTCTGCACGAAGACAGGACCGACGGCTCGCAGGGCGTGACGGTACAGAAGGGTTGCAATGAACCGCTTCATGGCTCCGCCGGGGCCAGATGAGGTGAACATCTGCCCTAGACCTGGGATCAGAGCAGCGCGGAGCGGCACGGCGGCCCAGTGGGCGGCCAGTGAACCGTACACCACGGGTTTCATGGTGTAACTGAAGACCAGGTCGGGCCGAAGCGCACAGAAGCGGCGCCTCAACTGGTGAAGCGTGAGGAGATCCATCCATGGACTCATAGACTTCCGGGCCATGTCGACGGGCTCGAATCGAGCGCCTAGGGACTCGACCGCACGGGCCTGCCAGCCGGCTCGATCGCCCGGAGACATGCAAATCACCTCGTGATTCGCGCGAACCAGGTCAGCGACAAGATTGCCTCGCAGGTTCACGAGATAGTCCGGATCGCTGCCCAGTATGATGACGCGCATCAGATAGGCAGCGTAGCAGCCTTGCCGAAGAACAGATCGCGCAGTTCAACTGCCCGCAATCACGCGCCGATGCCAGCCGACATACATGATCGCGTTCCATACGCGAGCCACAGGCGCGTCGGATCCGGCCAGAAGGTTGCGCCACTCATGCAGGAAGGGCGAGGGAATCAGGCCGGTCGCTGAAAGAGAATCTTGCGTGAGTCGCTCCGCCGCCCACTCGCGGAGCGAGCCCCTGAGCCAAGAGGCGAGGGGGACCGTGAATCCCGACTTCGGCCTCTGAAAGAGCCGGTCCGGCACGCGCTTCGCAAGGAGCCTGCGGAGGATCCACTTACCGCGACCGTGCCGGACAAGCATCCGCTCCGGAAGTCGCATGGACAGCTCGAGGAGTCGATGATCGAGCAGGGGTACTCGCACCTCAAGAGACGGCCACATGCTGGCGCGGTCCGACTTCACCAGGATGTCGTCGGGCAAGTAGGACGCGAGATCCTCGATCATGACGTCGCGAGATGACCATCTGCGATCCGTTGGCTGCTCGACTGCATGTTGGGGCAGCTGGCCACGGACAAGCTTCTCCCGGGGATCCCAGCACTCAAGAGTGGCTCGGTAGAGATCATCCGCGTTCCGGATCCTGAGGAGGCCTGCCGCCTTGCGAGCCTTGTCCGCAAGTTGGCGGGGACGAATCCCAGCAGGCAGTAGCCGCGACATCGTTGCGGCGCCCTCGGCTCCGGTCTCGATCGCAGCGGCGGCGGCGTTTCGCCACCATTCCGGAAGTCCTTCCATGCGCGTCTGGATCCGAGGGATCCAAAGGTGTCTCGAGTAACCAGCGAAGAGTTCGTCGCCGCCGTCACCGCTCAGCGCGACAGTCACGCTCGAGCGAGTGAGCTGGGATAGAAGCAGCGTCGGCAACGCGCTGCTGTCGCCGAAGGGTTCGTCGAACGCTTCGGCGAGTCGCGGAATCGCCGCGAGAGCCTCGGATTCCCCGACCATCATGGTGCAGTGGTCGGTGCCCAAATGTCTGGCGACCGCCTCGGCGTGGCGTGATTCATCAAAGTCGGCATGATCGAACCCGATTGTGAAGGTGCGAACCCTGGTGCCCGACGCTTCCGCCGCCATCGCGGTGACGAGTGAGCTGTCGATGCCGCCCGATAGGAACGATCCCAGCGGCACCTCGCTGGCGAGGTGATCTCGCACCACCGGTTTCAGGATTGCCTCGACGGCCTCTTCAATCGCGGCATCGGAACCTTCAAGAGGCGACGCTTTGGCCAGATGCCAGGCCGCCGAGACGCTCCAGTATGGCCGTGGTCCGGAGGGATGCGCCCGTCCGTCTTTGAATTCGAGCCATGTTCCCGGTGGAAGGCGGCGCACGTGACGGAGGATCGAAGACTGGCCCTGAACCCAGCCCCTTCGCAGGAAGCCGTCGAGCACGACTCCATCGACGGATGGGTTGAATCCTGGGACCGTGCGAAAGATCCGCGTGTCGCTTCCGAAGCAGACCGCCCGATCCGATTCCGCGTAGGCCAGCGGCTTGATGCCGAGACGGTCGCGGGCGAGCACCAGCCTGTGGGCCGCCGGCTCCACAGCCGCGAAGGCGAACATGCCTGCGACAAGACGAAGTGTCTGCGATACCCCGAGATGGTCGATGCACTCGACGAGCAATTCCGTGTCCGAGGTGCCGCGCAATCCGTCCACCACCGCTCGTGGAAGAGCGTCGCGGAGCTCACGGGTGTTGTAGATCTCCCCGTTGTAGGCGATCACCCAGCGTCCGCTCGCGGCCGCCATCGGTTGGTGGCCACAAGGACCAAGGCCCCTGATCGCCAATCTCGTGTGACACAGGGCTGCGTGCATCGATTCGCTGATCCAAGTTCCAGCGTCATCCGGGCCCCGGTGACGCAGTGTGGCGGCCATCCGCTCGGCGACCCCCCGCAGATCAGAGATGCTGCCTTGCGGATCGAGAATCCCCGCAATCCCACACATCAGCGAGCCTCCAGGACAGACTCTGACCAGGCCGTGATGGGACGCCCGAGCAGGGTCTCAAGTTGATCACGCTCTGAGCGAACGAAGTCTTGGTGCTTGAGGCGATCCAAAAGATCGAGAGGAGGCACGCGTCCGCGTGAACCGAGCAGCCGACGGACCCCGAAGCGATGCGCGATGTTGACTGCGAAGTCTAGATCCTGGGCTCGCAGCCAGTCGCTGCATGTACGCAAGAGCGCGAATGTGGCGGGAAACCTGGGCACATACGACTCGTTTCTTGGCCGGGCATCCGCGACAAAGCCAGATCGATCGATGCCGAGAAACTCGGCCAGTTGGGATGTCGCGGTCGCGGGATCCGCGATGCACTCCTCGAACACGAGTACCTTGATCCGTCCCTCGGAGAGGGCCCGTGGAAACCTGCGCAACTGCTCGGTGTAGCGACCCTTCTGCAGCAGGGAGGGGTCCGCTCGCACGGACTCATGAAAGGTCCGGCGCTCGGCGAACTTACCCACGAGGTGCGCCCACTCCGAATGAGCACGGTCGAGTGGATTGCGGACGATCGCCAGCAATCGAGCGTGTGGCAACTCACGCTCGATGCGTGAAGGCGCCTCCGCATGATGCAGGTACTCCGGAGTCGACTCCCCCAAGATCGCTCCATCCGGGGCGTCTTGAAAGAATCGCGCGTACCACCGAAGGCCCCGCTGATGAAACAGGTCGAAGTAAGCGACTTCCTTTCGCCGCTTCGGCAGGAAGACGGCGGGATGGGTTCTCAGTAAGTGGTCCAGCCATGTGCTGCCAGCCTTTTTGGCGCCGATCACGAGGAAGTCAGGCAGGCGACTCATCGGAGACCCCAAATCGCCAACACATCCTCGCCCACTAGTTCGGAGACCCGCTCGGCGTCCTCACGGAATCGACCGGCCAGCATCGCACGGGTCTCTGGGCGCATCGTCGGCCGTTCAGCCTTCGCGTAAGGCCGGTACAGCAGTCGGGGAAGCGGCGAATTCTTCACCGCTTGGATGATGCGCGGATGACCGGCATGTCGGACCCACGAAGCCAACTCTTTGACGGCCCGCGCCAGCAGTCGGTTTCGCGGCTTGGCGGCTGCGAGTTGCTCGCCATCGCCCAATTCAGCCTCTTCGACCGGTTCCACATCGATGAACGTCAGAAGTTGGTTGTAGGTGGTCAGGCGGTCGGTCACGAACCGGTCGAACAGAAGCACGAGAATCTGATCGCGACCAAGCGCCGAGATCCAGTGCGAGAGGTGACGCGCGTACATGCCACGATCCACAAGATCAGGACGTCGGCACAGTGCGTCCTCGAAGGTTCCGCGGATCTCGGCGTTCCGCAAGAGGAAAAGCCAGTGTGAGAATGTCCGATCGACAGGGTTGCGAAGACAGGACATCACCCGCATGCGAGGGTTGTAGGCCGCCGACCTGATCGCAGCATCGGGGCTGAACAGGTAGGTGTTCGACACTTCGCCCACCGCTTGGCGCCAGGTAGCAGCTGGGAACAGATCGTGGTACCAGGCTACGCCACGGGTGTAGTGGTCGTTGAAGAAGCAGGTCTCTTTGACGGACGCCATGGTCACCTGGCGATGTCGCGACAGCAGCGCATGCATGGCTGTCGTGCCCGACTTGCCTGGGCCAATCAGCAGAAAATTGACGCGTGTCGACACCATCGCATTCTAATTCGCAGGCCGGCAGATGGCGGCGAGGACGGGCCTGAGCTTCGCGTCCCGACTTCCGGCGGCGAGTGAGGCGGCGGCGTATACAGCGACGAAGGTTGCGAAACCAGCCACAGGTCCCCATGCTCCGGCGGTCGTCGCGACGACGCCGGTCACCACAACGCTCACGATGCCCGCGATGGCCGTAGTGATAGCGGCGCGGTGCGTCGCGCCGGCAGCGACCAGCAGCGGCCCCGCCCACAGCGTCATCGCCACAAGAGGCGCCATCACCAGGATGGCCTGCAGGAGTGGCACCGCGGATCGGAACGACTCGCCGACAGTGGCCTCTACCAAAACGGGCGCGAAGACGAAACCGAGCCCCGCGATCATCCCGCCGAACAGCCCCAGGTTGATCGTCAGCCGTCGAAGGAATGCAGCGAGATCCGCCGTGGTCTCCTGAGCCAGTAGCCGTGCGACATGCGGGAAGACGACGAGATGGATGGGACTGAGTAGCGCGTCGATCGCCTGGATTCCGACACGAGCGAGACGGTAGGTGCCCACGGCGGCGTCTCCCGCCACCGCGGCAAGTATGACGATGTCCATCTCGCGGAGTGGTGCGAGTGACAGGGACTGCATCCAGGACCCGCGGACGAATCGCCACAGGCGCGATGCCGTCCGGCGTCGAATCGGCGCCATGCTGCCAGCCATTCGGTCGCGGACGACCGCGAGGCCGATGGTCGGTAGCACGAGCAAGGCGCCTGCGATGGCGTTGCCAGCCAGCAAGAGCATGAGCACATCAGACGCTGCCGCGACCGACGTGTCTGTCGTGATCGGCAACAGCACCGCGACACGTGCCATGGCGCCCGCGGATGTGCAAGTCGCGAGTACCGCGTATCGCCCGGTGATGCGAAGATAGGCGCGGCAGACCGCATTCCCCGCGTTCTTCACGAAGATCGCTGCCCCCGCGGTGAAAAGCAGCGATGAGCCGGTTGCAAGCGACCGAGGCAGGAACGCTGAGACGGCGGCGAGCGTTGACATCATGCCGAAGCCAAGAAACCCGCTGGCGACATCGAGGAACAGCAATCGTCGCAGCACGGAGGCACGCTCGTCGCATGCGTCGCCGCATTCAAGCGAGGCGCACATCACCACGGTGGCCTCCTGCAGTCGAAGGTCCACCAATGCGAAGGCGACGGTAGCCAGCGAAGTTGCCGCAGCCAACTGCCCGAGCCCGTCGGGGCCCAGTGCGTTGGCGCACAGGAGCGCGACGACCAGTTCCGCAAGAGCCAGCGCGCCCGACGCGATGGCTTGCTGCAGGATGTTGCGTCGCCGAAATTTGGTGTTCATCAGGCCTCGTCCCGGAGGCTGGGAAGGACGCGGTGGATCCCGGCCGATGGTCCGACGCGTATCCCGGCTCGAGAGAGAAGCGCGTGAAGACCTCCGATTCCCCATCGCTGGACGAGTCGGCCTGCGACCACCCCGAGCATCCAGCGGATCCCTGCGAGGGATTGTGCCTCGGAACTGACGGTCTGTCGAAGGATCCGGGTCTGCAGGTAGTCGTGCAGCGCGCGGCGGGCGTGAGTCTCGGCCTCGGCCATGGAGATGCCGTCGTATTGGCTCATGGACTTGGCGACGGCATGAATGGCGCGCGAGCAGTCCGTCGACCACGTTGCCAGACACAGTCCGTCAATCTGGTCGGCCCGGCGACGCAACGTGTCGCTCATTTTGCTGGTGACATTGTGCTGACGGAACAGGAAGGGCCAGTCTGCAACCAACTGCGGTCCAGCAGCGCAGCCGAGGCAGGACTGCATCCACTCTACGAGGCCCAGGTCCCCCATCGGGTTGGACGCGATCCGCGAACTCCAGTCGCGGGCCAATTCCGTACGCATAACCGCGTACCAGGTGGCTGCATACCTTCGCGAATGCACGTGCACCCGCTCTGAAGCCGTCTGCGCATCCAAACGCTGGTGGAACTCGTAGTCGAAACAGCTTGCGTGACGAGCGTGGATCGGGAACTGAGGACCATTCAGGCGGCCTGAGACCCTCACGCCCACTACTCGGCCTCGGGCGGTGGCGAGACTGGAGTTGGTTTCGAGGGCAGTCATGGACCTACGCACGCCATCCCCGCAGTGGAAGTCGTCGTTGTCGGCGAGCATCACATACGGTGTCACGACTCTTCCGACCACGTCGCCAAGCTTGCGTTGGTAGTCAAGAATGTCCCGGTCCGCCGAATAGCGGATGTAGGTGATGTTCAGGTCCTGCTGCGCTTGTCGAATCGCGTCGAGTGATGTTGAAGGCAACTCTTCGGGGCTGCCGTCCGCCACGAGAACATTCGAACCGTGCAACTCCCTTCGAGCATGGGCAAGCCACCGTGGCGTGAATTCGTGGCGACCGAACAGCGTCAGGACCACGGTGACGCGGGAGAGCTCCTTGGGATCATGCGTGCTTGGCATGGAGTCCCCCCTCGGCCTGTCGAGCAACGCGAATTCTCGGCGGTATCGCGGCGGTCGCGGCGGCGATCGCGAAGGGCAGAACGGAAAATCTCAGTCTGAACGCATTTCCCGCGTTCACCGTCAAGGGGGCGTAGGCAAGCAGACCCACGATGGCGACCAATCCGCACACCCGACTTGTGCGGCGTGAGCGGGGATCGGTTCGTACGCACGGGAACCAGGGAGCGGCGAGAGCTACGATCCATGCCGCAGACTCGACGCCGACGGCGATGTCCATTACGCCTCTGGGAACGCGGGGAAACGGACATGCGACGAGACCGCCAAATTGCAACAAAATCCGCAGGGGCAGCCATGGCGGCGCTTCCGAGAGCAGCGAGTCGGCGCCGAAAAGGGACGATTCGTTCCCTCGGTCAAGTGCGCGGTTTTCGCGATCCTTCACCGCTTCCTCGATGGCGTCCATCGATGTTTCGTCGAGGCTGAGTTGGTCCCTGAGGATGACTGGTGTTGCCAGAATCGCCAGGAGGAGGAATGCGAGCAAGATCGGACGAAGGCCCCGCGTCTTCGGCGACAGGAACACCGCCGCCGAGGCGGCGACCACCGGCAAGGGGCTGATTTCCGGACGCGCCACGAGCAGCATGCTTACGGCCGCAAGCATCCATGGGATGCCGCCCCAACCGTGCCGCTGTCCGTCTGCGATTCGAATGGTTCCCGCCACCGCCGTGCTGGTCGCTAGGTAGATCATCGGATCACGCAAACCGTGCAGCCCCCAGTAGATTGACGAGGGCCACCAGGTCAGAAGGACCAGAGCCCGCCATGAGGCGGGTCCGAGGGTCGCAGAACCCATCGCCGCGGCGACCACCACGGCACCAAGTCCGATCGCCATCGAATGGACCAGCGGGGCAGCCTGATAATTGGGCTCGGACATCATGTATCCCGGAGATGCCGCCAGGGTCGTCAGCGCGAAGGTGGGATCGTCGAGCAGCGATTCGACACCGCTGTCCTTCCAGTTCTCCCGCATGAGCACCGGAATATCGGCCGCTTGCTTCTGTTCGAACTCAGGGTGCCGATGGACAATCGCAATCAGGATCGCCTTGGCAAGCAGCGAGAGCGTCGCAAACATGATCGTGCCGCGGGGCATCTGATGATTGCGACAGAGCCAAGATGTCGCAAGCCAGAGGAAAACGGCCGCCAGCAGCGTGAGCACGGCGAATTCCGGCAGGGGCATGACGGGCAGATCCGGCACTCGAGTCGCCGGCTGCTTTCAGGGATCACCCGCAGCCACGAGATAGCCGCCCGGATGGCACGACAGGAGAAGGCGGTCTTCGAGTTCACGGTCGACGGCAAATCTCGGACACTCGCGCAGGAACGCCGACACCGCCGTGGCTGGATTGTTGCCAGGACCCCAGGGTCTCGGCCGGTCAGCCGGAGCAGGTATGTGCTCCACGATCGTATCTCCGGCGACGAGGTAGCAACCTCGGCCGACGAGAGGGGCGTATGCACGAAGTTCGGCCAGGACATGGTCATGTGTATGGTGCGAGTCGAGAACGACGAGCGTCCGCCGTGAATCGCCGATGATCGAACGCACGCGATCGACGGTCTCGGGAGCGACACTGCTCCCCTCGAACAGTTCGATTCGCCTCGATAGACGGGCGTGGGAGGCCAATCGGGCCCGCAGGTCGGGCGGAATGAAGATGTCGACACCGATGACCTTTCCACCACCGAGCACCTCGAGCAGCGTCGAGTGAAAGAGCATGCCTCCGCCCCACGCGACGCCGACCTCGATGATGAACTCCGGCCGCGTTCGCCAGATGATGTCCTGAAGGGCGAACATGTCCTGAGGCAGGTTGAGGACGGGCTCGCCCATCCATGTGTTCTGGTGGAGCCACCGGTGGCCGTCGCCGCGGGCCAGCAGATCCCTGGCGGCCTTCAGGAGGTCCCGATCGCCTGCCATGACCGTGGCAGCATCCCTCTGGATCCGAGAAAACTCCTCCCTCGTGACGATCGGCTTGGGCGTGGTGGTCATGCAGCGGCTCCTGTTTCGGTTGTTCGCGGGGCCCGGGATCCAAGCAGCCGCAATGTGTCCGCAATCGCCGCGGGGATTGACCCGGCGGGTCGGAATCCGGTTTCGCGGATCCGTTCATCGAGGACTTCGTAGGAAAGCTGGTTCATGATCCTTTCGTCGACCGTGGTGATCGCGAGATCGGGCACATGCTGCCTGATCGCCGAGACGATCTCGTCGACGGTGTGATTGGCGGTCATCACGTTGTAGATGCGGCCATCGAAGAGGTCGGAGGCGATGATGTGACGAATGGCGCGGCAGGCATCGCCAAGATCGAGATAGGGCCGCTTCTGGTGAAGAGCGGTGCGCCAAACGGTAATCGGAATGCCGAGCGAGGCCTGCCAGCAGAACTTGTTCACCGCCGTGTGGAACCTCATGCCTGGAGATGTTCCGGCGATCGTGCCAAACCTGCATGTAATGAAGCGAAGCCCCATCCTTCCGGCGCTGTCCCGCATCCAGGTCTCCTCGCGGAGCTTGGTCTCGGCGTACGGGCTCTGCGGCTTCAGGCCCTCCGGCCCACACGATTCATCTACGACGCTCGC
>CAYMEB010000154.1:0-11292 GCA_964389095.1 uncultured Hyphomicrobiaceae bacterium | reverse complement strand
TGGCCACATTCAGCTATACGACGATTGTGCCGGAACTAAGGGGACAGGTTTGGCGGCCTCGGGGGTCAGATCCTCGGCAGCCTTCTGGGCGGCGGCGTTCCCGCGGCTGGGCTCGACATCGGGGCGATTGTCAATCAGGTGGCGGGTGGCGGCATCGGCGGCGGCGTGCTGATGGTAATCATCGGACTCATTCGGCAGATGCTGCAGAAATAGGCTGGTCCCGGCCGACGCGCGCCATTCACGAAATCAGGGCCGGAGTCCGCGCTCCGGCCCAAATTAGCAGGTTATGCGCCCGTCCGGGCTCAGCGGCAGAGCAGCGCCTGCACGACGCAGACTTGGCCGAGGCCGCCCGGCTTGCAGCGCGACTGGAGGTTGCGCACCTGGACGCCGGGCGCGTGACCGACCGCCTGCTTCGACGCCATCATGGCTCCCCAGACCGACCAGTCGTAAGCCTGCAGCACCGCTTCCCAAGCCTGGAATTTTGCACCGTCGACGGTCGAATTGGTTCCTTCGCCGGCCTTCGGCGTGCAGTTGCCGGACGATTTCTGCTGCGCGACGGCGGTTCCAGCGGTCAGTGCCAGGGCCAGTGCGCCGGCGGCGATCGTCGCAAGACGGGCGGGGGACTTCATGATCGAATCTCCTGATTGGTCGTGACGCAGGTCGGGAGCGACGCCCCGAACCTGTCTCTCATTAACCACAATCGACGCGATACCGCGACAGCATGCATGAGGATTTCGGGCATCACGTGGCCGAAGCGCCATTGCAAAGCGCGCCGCAACCGGAGGCCCGGCGCGGCGCGATGACGTTCAGGAGCAGCCACGGATCGGCAACAGTTTCCCGGTCGCGCAAACCGCGATACGCAGGATCGTTATCGAGGCATTCGCGCGACGGTGCGACGCAGATTGACCCGCGCCGCCGAACCGTCAAGCAGCCTGCAGCTTCACGGCCTTGGGGCCCTTGCCGCGCTTGTCCGGCTCGGTTTCGAAGGACACCCTCATGCCCTCGTCGAGCGGGCCGATGCCCGAGCTTTCGACGGCGGTGATATGGACGAAGACGTCCTTGCCGCCCTGATCCGGAGTGATGAAGCCGAAGCCCTTCGTCTGATTGAAGAACTTGACGGTACCAGTCTGCCGCATTCTCATCTCCTGCATTGCCGACAGTCAGTATGCTGGCTCGTGCCGTGGCTCAGCGACGGTCCAGCAGCCAAGGCGTCTTGGGCCAATGTCGGGGAACGCGAGGTGCGCGGGAAAGTTGCGCAGGCGAGGTTTCACTCATCCAGTCTCTGCAGTCTCCGCCGGGTCCGATAGGCCGCCCGAACGGCAAGAGTATCAGGCATGAATGAGACGATCGCAAGACAATTCGGCACAAGTATTTCGACGAGTTCTTCGATCAAGGACCGCTTTGCTGACTCAAACGTCAAGTATTTGGCGCCCCTCCGGCCGCCGAATTGGTCTTGGCCAGTTCCTCGATCGTTCCGATTGCGCCAGGGCCTTGAGCCAGCTTTTCGGCGAGCCAGGGCAGCAAGGCGCCGAGCTCCGTTGCGAGGGTGTAGGGCGGGTTGGCGATCACGAGGCCACAACCATTGAGCAGATCCGGGTTCCGCGGCGCGCGGAGAAGGACCTGGGCGGCCAGCATCGATTCGAGCTTGCGTGCCGTGGCCAGTTCGCGCATCGCGCGTTGGAAGCGGGCAACCGGCTTCATGTCCTTGACCGGATACCACAGAAGGTAGGTGCCGCCGGCGAACCGGTCGAGTGCGGCCGTCAGCCCGTTCGTGAGCCGGATCAATTCCCCTGGTTCCTCGAACGGGGGATCGATCAGGACGAGGCCACGCCGCTCGCGCGGCGGCAACAGGGACTTGAGTGCGGTCCAGCCGTCCAGGGCCAGGACCTTTACGCGCCGATCCGAGATCGTCTCGCGCAAGGTGGCATTGTCGGCCGGGTGCAGCTCGTTGGCGACGAGACGGTCGTCTTTGCGCAACATGGCGAGGGCAATCGCAGGAGAGCCGGGATAGCGCGCGGGAGGCCATGTCTTCTCGTCGCCTGCGACGATCGTCAGGTAGCGTTCGAGCAACGCCCGTCCAGCAGCCGGGATTTCCGGAGGGGCGTCCCTGGCCAGCCGGCCGATGCCGTCGCGCCATTCGCCGGTGCGCAGGGCTTTCCCGGCCGCGAGGTCGTAGCTGCCGCAGCCCGCGTGCGTGTCGATCACGCGGAATGGCGCCGGCTTGCGCGCCAAGTGCGTCAGGCATGCCACCAGGACGATGTGCTTGAGGACATCGGCGAAGTTTCCGGCGTGGAAGGCGTGGCGGTAGTTCATGCCCAACGAGGTCGGCGGCATTGCGTGGGATGTCAAGGCCGCTCGCACGGCGTGACCCCGTCGAAACAGCGGTTTGGCATGCGGCCGGGCTCCCGGATCCGGTGTTGGCCGCAGATGCAGGGAAGTGTCGAATGCGGATCGAGGGCGGGGGCGCCGTGCCGGGAGCTGGGACGTGCTCACGCCTCCTGGCTGTCAGAGAGCCAATGAACGCACGCGTTCGGCGAGTGGCGGCAGAAACGAGCGGTCGAAGACCTCATCGATTGACGGCCTGCGCGGCAGCTTCTTCACCGTGACGATACGTTCGATCAGCTTGGCGAGCCTGGCGTCGTCCATGTCCCCGATTCCGATGCGTGCGCCCTCCGGGTGAGCCATTTCGGCTTTCAGGGTGCCGAGGAGGCGCGTCAGGTTGACGGCGCGATTGCTGCCTCGACTGGAACGAACCAGCGCATCGATTGCTGCCTCTGGTGCTGCCGCCGTTTCCGCCAGGCCGCGATTGACGGCGCGTACCAGCCCTGGGAGCAGTGCGGTGCGGTTGCGATGCACCTCGCGGGTGACGAACAGCGTGTTGCCATACATCTCGGGAACGTAGTCGGCGTACTTGATGAAGCGCAGGCGCTTCGGGTCGATCCCGAGCGGTGTGACCGATGCGATGATCGTGTTCACGAAGCCGAACACGCCTGCCACATTGCCGTTTGCCAACATGTCTTCGACCTGATTGCCCATGCCGGAGTGCGACGGCTTGATACTCACCTTCGCGATGTCGGTCCCGGTCGCAGCGGCCAGAAGATCGAACATCAACAGTGCCGAATCCTCGGCGTGCCCGGTTATCGTGCGTCCCTCGAAAGCTTTGGGATGCTCGATCGGGCCCGCAGCGTCGACGGCGACGGTGAGCGGCGTCGCGTTGAAGGTCGTGTAGATAGCGACGGGCCCCTGGTGCGGCTTGCCCCGCGAGATCAGCTCGATCAGCGAACACATGTCGCCGTAACCCGCATGGTATCCGCCGGGCACGACCTGGGGCACGACGACCGACGCTCCGCCGCCGGGGGACAAGTCGAGTTCGATGCCGGCCTCGCCGAAATAGCCGCGCTCCCGCGCAAGCAGAAAGAATGCGACGGGCCCGGAGTACGACGTGTTGAGCAGCAGTCGAAAGCGTTCCATTGCGGCGCTTGGCGATCCCCCGGGAAGCACAGTTGCGAGAAGAGCCATCAGGCTGCGGCGTGAGAGAGGCATCGGCTCACCGTGCGAGTGATGTGACGCGTTCGGACAGCGGGGGAAGATAATCACGCACGAAGACTTCGCGCACGCCGGGTGTACGCGGCAGGCCGTTCGTCTGCGCAAGCAGATCGAGCCCTCGCGCGAGCCGCGCATCGTCGACGTCGCCGATGCCGATCCGACCGCCTTCCGCATGGGCCATCTCGATCGCGAGCGTCGTCTCGAGGCGGAGCGCCTCGACCGCGCGGGAGCCGCCCGAGCGCGCGAGGACGGCATCGAGTCCCGCATTCATGTCCCGCATGAGCGCAACCAGCCCGGCATTGAAACCTCTCACCATCCCGCGAACCACGTTTGGATGATCCTGGATCATTCGCCTGGATGCGAAGAGTGCGCTGCCGTAGAGGTCGGGGACGAAGTCCGCGTACTTGAGATAGCGGACTCGGCGTGCAAGCCCCGGCTTGTCGGCCGCAATGGCCGCTTCCAGCGTGCTGACGTAGCCGAACACGCCGTGGACCTCGTTGGAGCCCAGCATGCGCTCGATCATGCCGGCCATGCCGCCGCCGGAGCCGATGCGCACCCGGCCACGCTCGATGCCGTTCACCTTGCAGAATGCCCCGAAGGTGCGGAGCGCCACGTCGTTATCGTGGCCGATTACCGTGCGACCTTCGAGGTCCCTGGGTGATTTCACGGGGCCGTCGGCATCGACGGCGACAGCCGATGGCGAGGCGTTGAAGGCGACGAAGACGGCGAGCGGCGCACGCTCCGGCTCCCGGCTCACGACCTCGGCGAGCGCGTTGATGTCTCCATAACCGAACTCGAACGATCCCGCAGCGACGCGCGGGGCAGCCGTGTAGGCGCCCCCACCGGGCGTCATCTCTACGTCCAGTCCTTCGCGGCGGAAGTAACCCAGGTCCGCCGCGAGCAGGAACCATGCCTGAGGACCGGAGAACGACGTATTGAGAAGCAACCGTACGCGCTTCGCCGAGCCTTGGGCTAGGACTGCCGGCGCCGCCAGAGTGCCGACGGTGCCGGCCGCCATCGCCTCGATCAACGATCTGCGGCTGATGAGCGAACTCGGCACCGGCGCCTCTCTTGCTTGCGTCGGGCCGTCTTTCGCCCGCTCGCTTACGGCTCTCGCTTCGCCGGTCAGTCGGCCGCGAAGCAGTAGAACATTCCCGCGCCGCCGGTTCTCTTGAGGGCATCCTGGCTGCAGCCGGCGCTGCCGTGTGCCGAATTCCAGGACTTCATGTGGCGGGTGTCCTTGAGGCCGATGCGGTCGTGATGCCCGACGATTGCGGAGCCTTCTCCGTTCTTGGTCCAGTTTCCGCAGGTCGTGTCGCCTCCTGCAGTGGAGTACATGCCATTGGGATCGCCGCCGGTCAGGATGTCGTGCATGTTGACCGTGTCGCCGCGGCCCATGACCGTTTCACCCTTCTCGGTGATGATCGTCGCCTTGGTCAGATTGGCCTTCTCGGAGTGGAGTTCGTCGACGGAGCCGGCGATGACGACGCCCTTTGCATTGGTCCACGGCCCATTGCCGATGCGGTCGCGTGCGTTCACGCCGGCGTCGCCGCCCGGCAACGTCGTGCTCAGATAGGCGCGCCACTGCTGCTTGGTCGATCCCGCGGCCTTCGCGAGGGCCGCGCAGTGGGCATCCGCTCCGTCGAGGCCGCCCAGGTTGGCACCATCGCCCTTGCCCGCGCTGGTTACGAAGAACGACATGCTGTTTTGTTGCGCATTTGCAGCCGTCAGGCCGACGGCGACGACGGCCGACGCAGCGGCAAGTCGCAGGGCGATCCGGTTCAGCATGGTGATGTCTCCCGTTCGTGTGGCTCTGGCGCCGGCCATGGCGGCGGCAAACTCGATTGGGACACAACGGCCGATGCCGGCGTCTGGAGGCAAACGTATCGGTCTAAGTAGGTCTACGTAGGTCGCGACATAGGCAACAGTCGCCGGGTTGCAATCCGGTTCAGGTGGCGGCGAGCAGGGCGATGCGGGCCATGTCGGCGATCGACGTCGTGCCGAGCTTTGCGGCGAGGTTGGCGCGGTGCACGTCGACGGTCCGGGGAGAGAGGTTGAGGGCTTGCGCGATATCCTTTGTCTGCAGTCCGCGGGAGACCATCTCGAATACCTCGCGTTCACGCGGCGTGAGTGCGTCGATGAGCGCCTGGGCCTCGGCCACCTCGGCTGCCCTCAACGAGTTGCGTTCCAGTTCGGCCGTGGATTTGTCGATCGCGGCGAGGAGATCGTGCTCGTCGATCGGCTTCGTCAGGAATTCGACGGCGCCGGCCTTGAAGGCCCGCCGGCAGGCGTTGACGTCGCCGTGCCCGGTGATGACGATGATCGGCCAGCGACAGCCGCGTTCGAGAAGCGTTTCCTGCAGCTGGAGTCCGCTCACATGGGGCATCCGAATATCCGTGATGATGCAGCCGGGCTTCAGGCGTGTCTGCTTCGACAGAAACGCGGCGGCTTCGGGAAAGGCGGTCACTGATCTGCCGGACGTTCGCAGCAGCAGCGCCAAGGCTTCGCGCACATCGGCGTCGTCATCGATCAGATACAGCTGCGTCATGAGTCTGCTCCGAGTGAGCGGTAGTCGAGGCGTTACGGGCCGGCAGTTCCACGATCATGACGGCGCCCCTGCAGCCATCCGTGCGATTGCCCCCTCGAATGCTGCCGCCGAACTTCTCCAGGAGACGGCGACTGATCGACAGGCCGAGACCCATGCCATGGGGTTTGGATGTGAGAAACGGTTCGAACAGGCGGCTTGCGATCTCCGGCGCGATGCCCGGCCCCTCGTCCGCCACCGTGAACCCAACACGTGCGGCGGAGGCCTGCGTGGAAATGGTTACGGTGGCTCCGACCGTCGAGGCGTCCCGCGCATTTGCGATCAGATTCTGGACGACCTGCTCGATCCCTACAGGATCTGCCTCGGTGATCGTGGCGCTCTGGGCGAGATTGAGCTGCAACTCGATGCCGCGCTGGGCGAACTCCGCGCGGTTGAGCGCGGCGATCTCGCTGATCACGCGATTGAGATCCACCGGCTGCAGCGCAGACGCCTCGACGGACACCCAGCCTCGCAGCTTCGACAGGAGATCACCGGCGCGTTTGGAGAGGCGAGCATTGGCCTCGAGAACGCCGACGACGGCGCTCTGGTCGGCCTTGCCCGATTTCAGCATGCGCAAGCCCGCCTGGCTTTGGCTGAGCAGCGCTGCGAGGGGTTGAGCGAGTTCGTGGGCGATGGCGATCGCCAACTCTCCCATGGCATTGATGCGCGAGGCGTGAGCGAGGCGAGCTTCCTGCGCGCTGGCTTGCGCCTTGAGTGTTGCCTCAAGTGCCGCGAGCCGGTGCCGGCGTATGGAGTGGAGGAGGAGGATGGCGCCGCCGGACAGAAAGGCGGCGCTTGCGACCGCGCTCCAAGGGACGATGTGGAGCAGGACGAGGTCACGGTTCGTCACGATGTGAAGCGGTTGGCTCGAACTCGCTACGACCTTTTCAGCCTGCAGTCGGACGGTTCCGGGCCTCGCGTTCTCCGTCCGGGAACCGGAATCGTAGATCGCCGCGTCCCCGGGCGTCGCAAGAAGTGCGACGCGGCTGAATGCGGGCCCGCCCTCGACCTCGACGAGCTTCCGCGCATCGATTTCGAGCGAAACGACATGGCGGATCTCGGTGGAGGGGACGCGCTTGACCAGCAGGTAGCGTCCCGGGATCTCGGGCGCGGAAACGAGTTCGGTCCGTCCCGCAACGCCCGTCACCGCACGGGTAATGAGCGCGAGCGGTGTATCGGTGGCGCGGTTGCGTTGCGTCGTCACTATGGTCGGCTGCGGCTGTAGGGCCACGACGTCGATGGCGACGATGCGAGGGTAGAATTGCGCGATGTTGGCCGAGACAGCTTTGATGGATGCTCGGGCGGCCTCGTCCACCGATGCAACCAGCGCCGACAGGGCAGTCAGGTGGGCGTCGTGCTGGTCGACGCGCTGTGAAACCGTGCGGTGCAACGTCGTCGTGTCACGCTCGAATTGCGCCTGCGCCGAAGACCACTGCCAATAGACCGCGACGGCGGCGGCTGTCGACGTCAACGCCGCCCAGAGCAGTAGATATGACCAGCGCATGTTCATAAAAGAACCTTAGCATGGTCCGGCAGCAGGTGAGGCCACATCGAGACGGGCGGGAAATCCGCAGCCGTCGATCGCAAGCGGTGGCGCAAGTCACTTCGCCGCATCCGGGCGAAGAGCACACGAGCGCCGGTTGCCGTGAACAGGTGTCGGCCTCAAAGGGCGTGGCCGGGTGCCATCGATCAGGCAGCGGTCGGTTTGTCTTGCAGCGGTGCGCGTATGTAAGGGTTCCGGCCCCGGCCGCGGGAGGGGCACGAAACGTGCCTATCGCGGGGGGGGGGGCGATGCGCTGCCCGATCGCGAATAGTCAAACGACGACAGCGCTAAGTCGTGGTGCCCCCAGAGGGACTTGAACCCCCACTCCGTTGCCGGAAACAGATTTTGAGTCTGCCGCGTCTACCGATTCCGCCATGGGGGCGTGTCCGCGTCGGGCTCGGGTCGACCCCCGGGCCAGCCGGGTGTTTAGCAGGCCGGCGCGCCTGCGCAAGAGTGTTGCTGGCCGGGGAACCGCGGCGGATGTTCAGCGCGACAGGCCGAGCCAGAGGCATGTCCCTGCGAGGATCAGCATCGGGATGAACGTGAGGAGCATCCCGCCGACCCGGAACGGCATGACCGGCGGGCTGGACGAGACGGCGTACGCGTGGGCACATCTGCCGAGCAGGAACGCTGCTCCGAGTGCATGGAGGAGGAGCGGGGGAGCGCGAAGGCTCTCGCAGAGCGCCAGGAGCAATACCGCCAGTGGCGCGTACTCGGCGAAGTTGCCGTGCGCGCGTACGCGCTTGAGGAGTTCCGTGTTGCCGCCGTCCCCCAGAGAGATGCGCTGGCCGCGTCGGACGGAGATCACACGAATGGAAAGTGCGACGAATAGTATGGCGAGAAGGCCGGCATAGACGGCGGTGATCGGCATGGGGCTCGTCTCGGGTCATGCGGACGGGGGTCCGCTGGGTGGAGGGGAATGAAGACTTCGCACGGCCGCGATGATGCCGTCGAGCCTGATCCCACGCAGGGCCTGCCGGCGCACGTCGTCGGGCGAGAGGCCGGCAGCACGCAGACTGTGGAGCGGCGCCGCACGCTGGCTTTTCGAAAGCTTCCTTCCGTCGATATCGAGAATGAGCGCGTGGTGGTGGTAGTGGGGGGTGTCTAGTCCGAGCAGTGCCTGGAGGAGGCGATGGAGGTGTGTCGCTGCGGCCAGGTCCTGCCCGCGAGTCACCAGGGTCACCCCCTGGTGGTGGTCGTCCAGCACGCAGGCGAGGTGGTAGCTGGCCGGAACATCCTTGCGCACCAGGACGGCATTATCCCATAGCCGCGGCTGGGCTTGGACGATCCGAGGGTTGCCGTCGTCGCAAAGCTCCGTGAAGGTGAGGGCGACGCCGCGGGCATGAACGAGAGCGAGCGCCCCTTCGACGTCGAGCCGCCATGCGAACGGATCTCCAGCAGCCATACGCCGCTCGGTCTCTCCAGGTGAGAGGCAGTGCCTGGAGCCGGGATACAGCGGTGCTCCGTCGGGATCGGTCGCCCCGGGTACGGCTGCGGCCTGGATTTCAGCTCGCGTCGCCACGCACGCGTGCAGGACACCCAACGCGCGAAGCTTGGCCACGGCTGTTGCATAGTGCGCGAACCGAGTGGACTGGCGCATCACCGGTACCTGCCAGGCCAGACCGAGCCAGGCGAGGTCACGGTGGATCCCTTCGACGAAGGCTTCGCGTGTCCGGGCAATGTCGATGTCCTCGATGCGCAGCAGAAAACGTCCGTTTGACGCACGCGCTATCTCGTGGCCGATCAGTGCCGATCGGGCGTGGCCCAGGTGGAGTTCTCCGTTGGGTGAGGGGGCGAAGCGCGTGACCAACTGCATTGGAGTTACTGGGTCGCTGCGAACGCCTGTTCGCATCCTTCGCGGCCGAGCACAGGTTGGAAAGTCCGCGCGATCTCTTCGACGACGCGATCGTAGAAGCGGTTCTCGGCGGCCGGATACGTCAGCAGCCAATAGTTCACCATGCGGCCATTGCAACTCAGCATGACACGCTCATAGAACTCCGTGCCGTTCTGGGTGCCGCTGACGATCAGGAGGCTCGGCGTCAGTCGTTCGAACGTGACACGGGCACCGGCGTAAGTTCCGGTCAACATGCGCTGCCGGAACATGGCCAGCGTCAGAAACTCCGCGTTGGCGTAAGCGCCCGCAAGCAGCCAGGCTTTGCCGTCACGCGAGGCGAGCGTCACTCCGGAGCGGACCGCTGTGACAGACGACAGAGGCGCGGTCGGATCCGAAGCGTGAACCGAAAACGTCGCGGCCGGGTACGTGAACGAGAAGCCAAGGCGGCCATCGGTGTACGGGGACCAGGCACCAGCGCCAGAGCGCTGGGCGCGCGCTGGTAAAGCACAAAGCGCCAGGGTTGCGAACATGCAAAGGACGAGGCGGCCGGCGCGCCGATGCGCCCGCACCCTGCCGTGCTGCATGACATGCATGGTGTCCACGTGCCATGTCTCCCATCCTCAGGATAGCCCGGCGGAGAGCGGCGGTGAAGGAGTGCGGCGGGAACAGAGCTGTCACGGCTCGTGGGAAGCGGCTCCCGGAGGTCGTCGATACGCTCGATGACCTGCGGATTTGTGTGCGCGCGCTTCGGCGGCGTTGCCCCCTGATGCGGCGGGCGCACGACGTGGCGGGCGATCCGCCGTTGCGCCGCGATCCGGCGGGGTTTTCGGGCCTGGCGCGGCTGGTCGTCGGGCAGCAGGTTTCCATCGAGAGCGCGCGAGCGATCTGGCTGCGGCTGTCGGCGGTCACCGGACCGATCGAGGCCGCCACGATCGCAGGGCTTTCCGATGCGGATCTGCAGGGGGCAGGCTTGTCGCGGCCGAAGATCAGGACGCTGCGGGCGCTCACGCGGGCGGTGGACGAAGGGTTCGATCTCGATGCGATCGGCCGCCTGGACGACGAAGCGGTGAGACAGAGCCTGTGCGCGGTGTCGGGGATCGGACCGTGGACCGCTGATGTCTATCTGATGTTCTGCCTGGGCCGCGCCGACGTGTTCGCGCCAGGGGATTTGGCGCTTCAAGTCGCCGCGCAAGACCTACTGGGGCTGGCGGAGCGTCCCCGGCCTGCCGAACTGAGCGATATCGCCGGGCGCTGGCGACCGGTGCGGGCAGTCGCTGCCCGCCTCTTGTGGGCCTACTACGGTGCGACGCGTAAACGGGCGACGCAGCCGGTCTGACTGCGCGCCGGGCTCAGTAGCGGCGCATCAGCCAGCGGCTGATGTAGGCGGGGCCGTCCGGGGGATCGTTGCGTCCGCCCCGGCTTTCCCAGAAATCCACGGTTTCGCGCCGCAGGGTGTCGCCACAGCTCCGTGCGCACTCGATCCAGGTCCCACCCGGCAGTCGGACCTCGTAGCGACCGCGGGGACCGACCCGCACCGGCCCAGCGACCGATCCATGACCGTAGCGGCTCTCGGCGTGCACGTAGCCGCCGCCCGACGCGGAGCCACGATAGGCCTGGGCCGTTCCGCTTCCTGCGACGGCGGCGAAGGCGGCGACGAGCGTCAAAAGACCTGTCAGTTTCATGGGGCTCTCCCGTTGTGCCGGGGACCGGCGAATCCTGCTCACCGAG
Source organism: uncultured Hyphomicrobiaceae bacterium (assembly GCA_964389095.1). Taxonomy (GTDB): domain Bacteria; phylum Pseudomonadota; class Alphaproteobacteria; order Rhizobiales; family Hyphomicrobiaceae; genus JABFRJ01. Next base: position 57 of record CAYMEB010000154.1, on the reverse strand, counting down.
ACCTTAAGCGATTTTGCCGCCGAGTTCGTCCTCGACGTGAGCGCGCAGGATCTCGTC
>CAYMEB010000153.1:0-11452 GCA_964389095.1 uncultured Hyphomicrobiaceae bacterium | reverse complement strand
CGATACTGGTCACCGAAGGCGTGGCGGCCGATGATGATCGGTTTGGTCCAGCCCGGCACGAGGCGCGGGATGTTCCGGCAAATGATCGGCTCGCGGAAGATACAGCCGTCCAGGATGTTTCGGATCGTTCCGTTGGGGCTCTTCCACATCTTCTTCAGGCCGAACTCCTTCACGCGGCCTTCGTCCGGCGTGATGGTGGCGCACTTCACGGCGACGCCGTGCTTTTTGGTGGCATTGGCGGCGTCGATCGTGACCTGGTCGTTGGTCTTGTCGCGGTACTCTACGCCGAGGTCGTAATACTCCAGGTTCACGTCGAGGTAGGGATGGATCAGCTTGTCCTTGATCAGCTTCCAGATGATACGGGTCATCTCGTCGCCGTCCATCTCGACGACGGTGCCTGAAACCTTGATCTTCTTCATCGGCGCGTACCCTTCGTTCTGGGGCGGTGGTGGGGAATCGGTCGCAAGTCGCATCGGGCGCGACATGCCAGCGACGGGGGTTTAGCCCCGGTCGGCAGGCCCCTGCAAGGCGTCCTTTGGTCTGCGCAAGGGGATTCTCCACCCCAGGACGGAGAAACGCCTCTATTCTCGGGGTGGACTACTGGGCCGTGAGGCCAGCGGCCTTCGACAGTTCGGCCCACACGCCGATCTGGGACCTGATGATTTCCCCCAGTTCGCCGGGCGTCGAGGTCTTGATCGAAAATGCCTGTTTGTCGATCTGGTCCTTGATCGAGGGCGCCGCGAGGATCTCCGTCAATGCCCTGTTCAGACGATCAACGGTTTCCTTGGACATTCCTGCCGGTCCGACCATGGCCGCCCAGGGCGTGACGGGGAAGTCCGGGAACCCGGCCTCGGCCAGGGTCGGGACCTCGGGCATGAGCGGGCTTCGCGTCGGTAGCATGACCGCCAGCGCGTTGAGCTTCTTCTCCTGCAGCAGCCCCGCCACGGTCGCATACGAACTGAACATCATGTGCACTTGGCCGGAGAGCAGGTCCACGATGGCCGGCGGCTCGGTCTTGTAGGGCACCCGCACCATATCCACCTTGGCCTGCGTGGCGAACAAGGCCGACGCGACGATGCCGGTCGTATTCCCCGTCGCGTAGTTGATCTTGCCTGGGTTGGCCCGGAGGTGGGCAACGAGTTCGGGGATCGAATTGGCGGGCAGCGAGGGATTGGTGACGACGAAGAACGTGTAGTACCCAACGTGCGAGATCGGTGTGAAGTCGGTTACAGGATTATAGGGGATCTGCTTCTGCAGGATCGGTGCGACTGACAGGGGGCTGTTCGTCGCGAGCAGCAGCGTGTTCCCGTCTGGCGCGGCGCGCTTCACTTCGGCGCCCGAGATCGCGCCGTCGGCACCGGGCTTGTTTTCGACGATGACCGTTTGAGACAACTTTTCCTGCATCGCCGATGCGATGATGCGCGCAATGATATCCGTCGATGAGCCGGCGCCGAACGGAACGACGATGCGGATCGGCCTGTTCGGGTCCTGGGCCGATGCCGGTTGCCCGCCGGTAGCCGCAACGAGAGCCGCCAAGAAGGTCGCGACAAGAATGGATCTGCGTTGGACCACGGTACCCTCTCGTTTCTGGTCACGAAACGAGAGTGCACGCGGGTGATGCGTCACGCAAGCCGGCAACTGACTGCGAGCATCGAACAGATCCAGGCGCCGGGTCGAGCAGGATGCACCCGCAGACGATCCAGGCGATCATTGCCCCACCTGCCGGGAGTTGCGATCCTGAACGGCCTCGCCCTGAGCCGCGGAGATCAGCCCAAGTCGACGGCGGCCAAGGTCGATTCGGCGCCACCGACGACCGTGTCCTTCAATCCTGCCGCAGCGGTCGCCAGGTTCTCGGCGAAGAAGCGCGCGTAGGCGACTTGAGCGTTGCCCGCCTCGCCGCCGCGGACCGCCAAGAGGGCGCCACGGGCGAGATAGCAGCCCCCGGCGGCGAGGCCAAACAGCCGCAGATAGGGGGTCGCCCCGGCCAGCGCCGGCTCGGGGTTGCCGGCAAGAGTGCGGCCCATCCAGCGCGAGGCCTCGGCCAGCGCACCGACGGCCTCGCCGAGCCGATCGGCCATGCGGCCGAACTCGGGCCGGTTTGAGGCACGCACCTCCTGGACAGTCTGCATCAACTCGCTGATGTAGCCTTCCATCACCTTGCCGCCCTCCAGGGGCAATTTGCGGGTGACGAGGTCTATGGCTTGGATTCCGTTGGTGCCCTCGTAGATCGGCAGGATGCGGGCATCGCGGTAGTGCTGGGCTGCGCCGGTTTCTTCCACGAAACCCATGCCGCCGTGTATCTGGACGCCCATGGAGGCGACTTCACAGCCGATGTCGGTCGAGAAGGCCTTGGCGATCGGTGTCAACAGCGCTGCGCGATTGGCGGCGTGGGCGCGCTCCCCAGGGTCTGCGGCCGCGCGGGAGATATCGATTTCCCGGGCGACGACGAGACAGATGGATCGGGCGGCCTGCGTCAATGCTTTCATCGTCAAGAGGGAGCGCCGAATGTCCGCGTGCTCGATGATCGGCCCCATTTCATGCCCCTTGCTCGAGGCGGTGCGCCCCTGGCGACGCTCCTTGGCATAGGCCACCGCCCGCTGCGTAGCGCGGTCGGCGATGGCGACGCCCTGGACACCCACGGCCAGGCGGGCTGCGTTCATCATGATGAACATGACGTTGAGGCCGCGATTCTCCTCGCCGACGAGGTAGCCGATCGCGCCCTGACCCTTCTCGCCGTATTTCATGACACAGGTGGGCGAGGCGTGGATCCCGAGCTTGTGCTCGACGCCGGCGCAGATGACGTCGTTGCGGGCCCCACGCGATCCGTCGGCTTGCACGAGGTACTTGGGCACCGCGAACAGCGAGATGCCGCGTGTGCCGGGAGGCGCGTCGGGAAGGCGCGCGAGGACGAGATGGACGATGTTGTCCGTCATCTCGTGATCGCCGTAGGTGATGAAGATCTTCGTGCCGAAGATGCGGTAGGTGCCGTCGGCTTGCTTCTCGGCGCGTGACCGCAGGTGGCCCAGATCGGACCCGGCGTGCGGCTCGGTGAGGTTCATGGTGCCCGTCCACTCGCCGGAGACCATCTTGGGCAGGAACGTCTCCTTGAGGTAGTCCGAGCCGTGAGCCTCGATGGCGTCGATGGCGCCCTGGGTCAGAAGCGAGCACAGGCCGAAACCCATGTTCGACGCATTCCAGATCTCGCAGGCGCCCATCGCGACCATCTGGGGCAGGCCCTGTCCTCCGTGCTCCTCGGGGCAGGGCAAGGCGCCCCACCCACCGTCGGCAAAGGCCTTGTAGGCTTCCTTCCAGCCCTTGGGCGTATGCACGACGCCGTCGACCAGCTTGGATCCTTGTTTGTCCCCCTGGTCGTTGAGCGGCGCCAGGATCTCGGCGCCGAACTTGCCGGCCTCGTCCAGCACGGTGCGGATCGTATCGAGGTCCACCTTCACCGTTCCCTGCGAAATCAGCTGCTCGATCCCGGCAGCCGACTTGAGCGCATGGATGATGTCGTCTACTGGGGCGGTGTAGGCCATAAGATGTCCTCGCGAGTATTCGGCGCCCACGGCTGGCGCGTTCCGGGTGGCGGGCACATTAGTCCGGCCGGCAACGAAAGCATAGAATCCGACGCGACGGATCGACGTGATGTCCACCACACCAGCGAGCCGGGAGGCGATCGAAGAGGCCGCGCGTCTCATCCGGGACGGCGCGCTGGTCGCATTCCCCACCGAAACCGTCTACGGACTCGGCGCAGATGCAACCAACGCCCGTGCCGTTGCCGCCATTTTTGCCGCCAAGGGGCGGCCGAGCTTCAATCCGCTGATCGTTCACGTTGCCGATCAGCAGCAGGGGGAGCGGCTTGGAGCGTTTACTCCGATCGCCCGAAGCCTTGCTGCGGCGTTCTGGCCGGGACCGCTTTCGATCGTGGTGCCGCGGGCTGAGGGCTGCCCCGTAGCCGAATTGGCCACGGCCGGCTTGGCCACCATTGCCCTCCGCTGTCCGTCGCATCCGGTGGCGCATGCACTGATTTCATCCTCTGATCGTCCGATTGCAGCGCCGAGCGCGAACGTATCGGGTGGGGTCAGCCCAACCGCGGCGCGTCATGTCGAAGCCGACCTTGGTGACCGTGTGGCGATGATCCTCGATGGCGGGCCTGCCCTCGTGGGGCTCGAGTCGACTGTTGTCGATGCTTGCGGCGACCGTGCAATGCTTCTCAGACCGGGTTCGATCACGCGCGAGCAGTTGATCGCGGTCGTGGGGCCACTGGCCGAGCCGCAAGAGACCGAAGCCGGCAGGCCGACCTCGCCGGGACAGCTCGCCAGCCACTATGCGCCGCGTGCCCGGGTTGTGATCGGCTTGGACGGCGTGCGGCCCGGCGACGGCATGCTTTCGTTCGGATCGTCCTCGCTGCCCGCCGGGGTCCTGGAAGAAAACCTCAGCGCGGCCGGCGACACCATCGAGGCAGCGGCGAACCTCTACGCGGCCCTGCGCCGGCTCGATGCGGCCGGCGTCCCCACCATCCACGTCGCACAAGTACCGGAGGTGGGGCTCGGCGAGGCGATCATGGATCGATTGCGCCGCGCCGCCGCGCCGCGGTGAAGGGCCTGGAAACCGGCAGCGTCAGACCAGAACTTGCGTCCCCACTTCGACGACCCTGTCGGAAGGGATGCGGAAGTACTCCGTGGCGTCCGCCGCGGACCCGGCCAACCAGATGAAGAGCCGCTCCTGCCACCATGGCATTTCCGACTTGTCGGTGGATTTCAACGAGCGCCGGGACAGGAAGAAGGATGTCGCGCCGATGTCTATGTTGAGGTCTTTCCGGCGACAGTGTTCCAGAAGCTTCGGCACGCTCGGCGATTCCATGAAGCCATAGCGGGCGATCACGCGCGTGAAACCGTCGGAGACCTTCTCAATGGAGACGCGCTCGTGACGGGGCACACGCGGCGTGTCGACCGTCTTGATGCTCATGACGATGTTGCGTTCGTGAAGGATTCGGTTGTGCTTGAGGTTGTGCATCAACGAGGTCGGCGCAGCGGTCGGGTCGCCGGTCAGGAACACGGCTGTGCCGGGCACCCGATGCGGGGGCTTGGCTTCCAGTTTGCGGACCAGCCAATCGAGTTCGGCTTCGTTCGACCGCGTGGCTTTGGCGAGAGCCTTGGAGCCGCGAATCCAGGTCAACACCATCAACATGATGAAGGCGGCGATGGACAGCGGGAACCAGCCGCCTTCGAAGACCTTGAGCAGGTTCGCGGTGAAGAACACCTGCTCGATCAGAGCCAGCGGGATCATCAGGCATGCCGCCTTCCACAGCGGCCATTTCCAGTATCGCCAGATGACGAAGAAGGCCATCAGGCTGTCGATCACCATGGTCGCGGTGACGGCAATGCCGTAGGCGGCGGCGAGGCTCGATGACGTCTTGAAGAGAACGGTCACCAGGATGACGCCGGCCAGCAGGAGCCAGTTGATGCGCGGCATGTAGATCTGGCCGGCGACGGTCTCGGATGTGTGACGGATTTCGAAGCGGGGCAGCAGGCCGAGCGCGATCGCCTGCCGGGTAATGGAGAAGGCTCCGGTGATGACGGCCTGACTGGCGATGACCGTGGCGATCGTCGACATGATCACCATCGGGAGGCGACTCCACGCCGGGTAGAGTTTGAGAAACGGATTGTCGATCGTGGAGGGATCTGACAGCAGCAGCGCGGCCTGCCCAAAGTAATTCAGCAACAGGCACGGAAGGACGAGGAAGAGCCACGCAGTCTGGATAGGCTTGCGGCCGAAATGCCCCAGGTCCGCATACAGCGCCTCGGCACCCGTGACCGCGAGGAAGACCAACCCCATGATGACGAACCCCAGAAGGCCGTTCGTCGAGACCAGTTTGATGGCGTAGTACGGGGTAAAGGCGTAGAAAACGCGAACGTCATCCAGGATGTGCAGGAGACCACCGATCCCCAACAGTATGAACCAGACGAAGGTGATGGGTCCGAAGTACTTGGCGACCTTCTCGGTGCCGCGGGATTGGACGGCGAACAATCCGATCAGGATGATCAGCGCGAGCGGCAGCACCATCTTTTCGGTCTGCGGAGCGACGACCTTCAGGCCTTCCACCGCTGAAAGCACCGAAATGGCCGGTGTGATGACCGCGTCGCCATAGAAGAGCGCCGCGCCGGCGATGCCGAGAAACAGTAACAGCCGACTGGAGCGTCGGGCGACCGACTGGCCCAGCGCCATGAGTGCGAAGGTGCCGCCCTCGCCCTTGTTGTCCGCCCGCAACAGGATGAGGACGTACTTGAGCGTTACGATCAGAGCGAGCGTCCAAACGATCAGGGACAGGATACCGAGGATGGCATCGGGGCCAGCCGCGCCATGAGACTTGGCTTCGTTGACCGCTTCCTTGAAGGCATAGAGGGGGCTGGTGCCGATGTCACCGTAGACGACGCCGATCGAGCCGAGACACAGCGCCCAGAAATTCCGGTGGGCGCTATCGTGCTCGGCGTCTGGGGCGTGCTGGGGGGCGGCGGCTAAGGTTTGTGCCATTCAATGGCACCTCACGGTCAGTCTGCATCGTCTCGGCGGGCCACGCGGGTCCACCGGCGTGCCGAACGCGCGGCTTATACTCTTGCCCAAAGTGTGGCGAAAGCCCCATCAGGGTGCTGTGCCCAACAAACGCAAGACCAGTATGTTTTGCCCTTTTTAGGCTTCAACATATTGAAAATAATTGAAAAACAACAAAAGGCGCTTGCCGTGCTGCAATCGCGGGACAGGCAAGCGTCAGACGAAATGGCAGGGTCTGGAAGACAACATACTTCCGATCAGTGCCCTTCGAAGCTCATCAGATGATGCACGGCAACGCCCCGTTCGCGCAGCAGTCTGCTGCCGCCCAACTCGGGGAGGTCGATAATGAATGCGGCTGCTACGATCTCGCCCCCGGCCCGCTCGATGAGCTTGGCCGCCGCTTCGGCAGTTCCACCGGTTGCGATCAGGTCGTCCACGATCAGGATGCGCCGTCCGCGCTGCAGGGCGTCGACGTGCATCTCGACCACGTCGGTCCCGTACTCGAGTTGATACTCCTGCGACAGCGTTTTCCAGGGCAGCTTGCCCTTCTTCCTGATTGGGATGAAACCGACCCCGAGCTTGTCGGCCATCGCCCCTCCCATGATGAAGCCGCGCGCCTCGATGCCCGCGATGGCGTCGATCGGCTGCGTGTAGAAGGGCGCGCAGAGCTGGGCGATGCACGCTTTGAAACCCTGAGCATCTCCGAACAGGGTGGTGACATCTCGGAACATGATGCCGGGCTTGGGATGGTCCGGGATCGTTCGGATCAGGCTCTTCAAGTCGGCCATGCATTTCTCTCCGATGGTATGGTTGGCTTAAGTTGGCTCAGTGCCGCGCCCATAGTCGTGGGCGCAAACCACCGTGGAACCACGAGACGAGTGTCCATACGTCGTAGACGGGCAGGCCGACGACATCGTGGATAGCACCGGCATGAGGCACGAGGTTCGTGCACTCGAGCACGATTGCGCCCACGTCCCGGTACGTCGACAGAAGGAGCCGGGCAGCGTCGATCGCTTCCTGCTCGCGAGCCTCGAAACTATCGACGTCGACGTCACCCAGCAGTGCCCGGCGAAATCTGCCGTCCGGCGGCAAGCCGACGATCGGTGTATCGAGGGGGGCGCCCGCTCCGGTGAGATGTGGTGCGCCGAGGCTTGCTCCGTCGAACGTGAGGACGCCCACCCGCCGACCCGCCGGCAGGGTCGAGGCGACCCACGGCACTTGCAACAGCGCGCTCGTCGCCACAGGAACGGGGAGACGGGCCGCGAGCGATTTCTGATAGATGGCGAGAAAGCCGCAGCTCGTCGCGATGCCATCGGCGCCGCGCGCGACGAGCCGCCGCGCGGCATCGGTGAACGGCTCGAGGAAGCCGTCGTCCTGGATCGTGGTGATTGCCCGGGTGTAGGCGCCGGGGACCTTCTCGAACAAAACGGGGAAGTCGAATGTCGTGGGAGTGCCGATGTCGCCCGGATATCGCTCGAAGGCATTGTCCAGCATGAGGATGCCGAGCGTGGCTCGTTCGCGGCTCGAAGTCATCCCGATGCGTCTCCCGTCTCGATGTCGTGCCGGTTGCCCTGGTCAGGTGCCCGTGCCGGGTGTCGCGCCATTGGAAATGGCCTCACCCAATTCCACCGGTCGCACCCACCAAGCCGGGCGCAATCTCGACAGTTCGGTCGCCGCAATCGCTGCTCGGGCAGAGTTCGGAAAAAGAGCAAAGCATGTCGGGCCGGCGCCGGAAAGTCGGACCAATGCAACGTCAGGAAGCGCCCTCAGGGTAGCCATCACTTCGCCGATCTGCGGCATGATGCGGCTCGCCGCTGGTTCGAGATCGTTGCGCCATTGGCTGAGCAGGGCGATGAACTCGGCCGGGGTTCGCACATTCCGGACTGAAGCCTCGAGACCGGACGCAGACAACTCGGTTCGTATGTGTGCTGCACCCAGTGCCTGGAAGACGTCGCGTGTCTTTGTCATCGGGACTGGCGCTCGTGCGTTCACGAGAACGGCTGCAAGCCTGGGCAAGCGGGGGAGCGGCCTGATGTCCTCGCCGCGACCGCCCATCAAGGAGGTGCGGCCGAGCAAGCAAACCGGAACATCCGAACCGGCCTCGAGTGCAAGTTCGAACTTCTCCGCCTGAGACAGCGCGCCAGGGTTTGCGCGATCGATGAGCCGCAGCGCTGCTGCGGCATCGGCCGACCCCCCGCCGAGCCCTGCTGCGACCGGAACCACCTTCTCGATGGTGAAGCGGCCGGACCTCAAGGCCGGGTGTTTCGCCGTCACGCTTGCCAGCATCCTGGTAACGAGGTTCTCGCCGACGATCTCATCCGCGAACGGGCCGGCAACAACGATGCCGTTGGCTCTTGCTGGGGTCAGAGTGACGCGATCAGCGAGGTCGGCGAAGGCTACCACGCTCTCCAGTGCATGGTAGCCGTCATCGCGGCGTCCGAGCACGCGGAGCGTGAGATTGATTTTCGCGGCTGCGTTTTCGACGAGGGCGGTCACGCCGCCATCCTGGCACGGCGGGCGAACGATCCGCCTCGCATCATTGGATCGAAGGTCCCGGGGTGGTCTGCTGCGCATCGGTTCGCTTGCGCTGAAACTCTTTGCGCTCAGCCTGTTTCCCTTGCTTCGCGGATTTCGGCTGCGCGAGCAGCGGCAGGCCCGACTTGATTTTCCGCATCGTCTTTTCGGCCTCGTCGGGCTCCGGCTTGAGGGTGAGAGATTGCTCCCACTGGAAGCGAGCCTCGCGTTCCCGGCCGACGCGCCAATAGGCGTCGCCGAGGTGGTCGTTGAGAACCGGATCCTCCGGTCGAAGCTCGACTGCACGCTCCAGCCAGCGCACGGCTTCCTTGAAGTTACCCAGGCGATAGTGCGCCCAGCCGAGGCTATCGACGATGTACCCGTCGTCGGGCTTCAACCGGACGGCTTTCTCGATCAGGGCCATGCCCTGTTTCAGGTTCCTGTTCTGATCGACCCAGGAATATCCCAGGTAGTTCAGCACCAAGGGTTGATCGGGGCTCAACTTCAAGGCCGTCTGCAGGTCGGCCTCGGCCTGTGGCCAGCGCTTGGTGCGCTCGTAGGACGTGCCGCGGGTATAGAAGTAATGCCAGTGGCGTGCCTCAGGCTTCGTGATCAGCGTGATGATGCGCGAGTAGTAGGAGACCGCTTCCTCGTAGCGCTTGTGGGCGCGCATGATCGAGCCCAACGCGTCGAGCGGACGCAAATCGGTCGGGGCATTGCGCGCGGCATCGTCCAGAATGGCCTTCGCTTCGTCGACGCGATTGAGCGCGTTCAGGTTCATCGCGCGCCGGATTCCGATCGCTGCCTCGAGAGGTGTTCCCGGCGGCACGCGCTCGTAGATCTGGTTGGCGAGCACGAACTGCTTGGTCGTTTCGTACACGTTGGCGAGCGAGACGAGGGCGAACGGGAAGTCCGGCACCAGATACAAGGCGAACTGCAGGAACTGCGTGGCCGGGGCGATCGCCGCTTCGGTGCCCAGCGCCTCACCCAAACCGAAGTAGATTTCCGCCATGCCATGGCGTGCGTCCTTTACCAGCAGTTCCGGCGTGTCGCCGTGCTCGATGTCGTCGAGCAATGCGCGGACCGATGGGTGCGGATCGCCTTGCAGCCGATCGATGTGGCCCTTAAGGGCCGCGATCGCGGCCTTCCGGTCGCCAGCTGCCGCTGCGTGCCGGGCGAAAGCCAGCGTCAGCCTGAGGAGGCGATTCCCGTCCCCCTTGCCGAGGCGATCGTAGGAGGCGCGCGCGTCGGCTGATCGTCCGGCGGCGTCGGCGATCAATGCACGATGGTAGCGCATGAATGTTTGTTGCCAGTCCGCAGGCTTGGTCTGGTCCAGCAGATCGAGCGCACCTTGTGCGTCACCTGCCGCAAAAGTAGTCCACGCCCGCGCTAGGGTCGAAGCAAGATCGCTCAGGGGGCTGCCGGCCGCGGCCTGGAAGCGTGTCTTCGCGGCGTCGTAGTTTCCGCGCTTGAACTCCACTAGCCCCAGAAATGTCTGCGCCAGCTTGTTGTCGGGCTTTTCCGAGGCGACCCGTAGGGCCAACAATTCTGCTTCCGACCAGCGCCCGGCGATGGCCTGCATTTCGAACGAATGGCCGAGCAGGACGTCGTCGCCGGGTAGTTTCGTCAATGCGCGGCCGAAGTACGTCGCGGCCAGGTCGGTTTCGTTGCTGCCCCGAGCGTGACGTCCAGCTAGGTAGTTGCCCAGAGTCGAGTTCGATGGCGCGACCATTTCCGGGACGGGTGTGCTCTGCGCCAGGGCCGATATGCTGCCCCACGTCGCGGCGACCCCGATGGCGAGGGCGAGAGCTGAGCTGGCGGCGAGGTAGCGTCGAACGCCCATGACGTTCCTTCTCGAGGGCATGCCCCCGCGGCTGATTCCGTTATCGATGAAGTCTAGCAAAGCTGCCTCCCGAGCGCGAGGCCGATACCAACGCCGGTTAGGCGACATTCAGGGCGACGGCGTGACGCCACCGAGAACCTCGGCGAATTTGTCACGGTCGATGTTGCCCCCGCTCAGGATCACACCGACCCGTTTTCCGGCCTTGGCGGCGCCTTCCTTGAGCAGGGCCGCCAGCGGCGCGGCACCCGCGCCTTCCGCAAGATTGTGCGTGTCCGTATGATAGATCCGGATCGCCTCGGCAACCTCGCTGTCATCGACCGTGACGATGCGATCGGCACCGGCCTTGATGACTTCGAACGCAAGCGGATCGGGCTGACGAACGGCCATGCCGTCGGCGAAGGTGTTCACGGAATTGGTGCCGGTCACATGGCCCGACGCGACCGACAGCGCGTAGCAGGGGGCTCCGGTCGAGACGACGCCGACCACCTTGGTCTTGAGGCCGAGCAAGTCGCGGACCGTGATCACCCCGCAGATGCCGGACCC
>CAYMEB010000152.1:0-11588 GCA_964389095.1 uncultured Hyphomicrobiaceae bacterium | reverse complement strand
TGATCACGGCGTCGTTGGCCTTGCCCTTCTCGCCCTTGTCGGTGATGACGCGCTCGCCCTCGAAACCCGGCGCGTCGGTGGTGAAGGCGCCGTTCTCGTCGACCGTGTAGGGGATGGCCGGATCGATGCCGCGCGACTGCAGCAGTCGCGTCGAAGCGGTCCAGATGTCGAAATCCTCGCGGCCGTGGCCCGGCGCCGTGTGTACGAAACCCGTGCCCGCGTCGTCGGTGACGTGATCGCCATCGAGGAGGGGGACATCGAACTGATAGCCGCCGAGGCCAGCCTTGCGCAGCGGGTGAGCGCATGCGGCATGGAAAAAACTGTCCTTGTTGACGGCGGCACGCTTTACGAACGCTGCCACCTTCGCCGCCTTCATGACGTCGGCAGCAAGTTTGTCGGCCAGCACATAGCGCTCGCCGACTTTCGCCCAATTGTCTGCTGGTGCTTCCGTCACCTCATAAACGCTGTATTCGATCTTCGAGTTGAACGAGATCGCCCGATTGCCCGGGATCGTCCACGGAGTCGTGGTCCAGATGATGACATATGCGTCGATGAGCTTGGCTGCGGCGGCAACCGGAGCGTTCGCGGAGTCGCGATTGGAACTCGCGCTTGCGATCGGAAACTTCACCCACACCATGTCGCTCTGATAGTCGTGATACTCGACTTCGGCCTCCGCCAGCGCGGTCTTCTCGACGACCGACCACATCACCGGCTTGGAGCCGCGATAGAGCTGCCCGGTCTCGGCGAACTTCATCAACTCGCGCGCGATCTGGGCTTCGGCCGGGAACGTCATGGTCGAGTAGGGATTGTCCCAATCGCCCTCGACGCCGAGCCGGCGGAACTCTTCCTTCTGCACGCTCATCCAATGCTCCGCGAAGGCGCGGCACTCGCGGCGGAAGGCGGTGACGGCGGCCGGGTCGGCGAGGTTCGGCTTCGCCTTGCCCTTGGCCATGTAGTCCTCCTCGATCTTCCACTCGATCGGTAGGCCGTGGCAGTCCCAGCCCGGAACGTAGTTGCTGTCGAAGCCCAGCATCTGCTGGCTGCGGGTCACGAGATCCTTGAGGATCTTGTTGAGCGCGTGCCCGATGTGGATGTTGCCGTTGGCGTAGGGCGGGCCGTCGTGAAGAACGAACTTGTCACGGCCCTTGGCTGCGGTGCGCAGTTGCGCGTAGAGCTTGATGCGCGACCAGCGCTCGAGGAGCTTTGGTTCCATCTGCGGCAAGCCCGCGCGCATGGGGAAATCGGTCTGCGGCAGGAACAGGGTCTGGCCCCAGTCGCGAGACGAGGCGGTGCCGCCCGTTGCGGCGGTGTCGGGTTTCTTCGAGGTCATGGATAGGCCGTTGAAAAGTTCGGAGCGAAGTGCGCGAAAAGGGGGGGACCCCGGTGCCCTCAGGCAACCGGGACTATAATTCGCGCAATCTTCGAAGCGGTCCGAAGGGTCGACATGAGGCAGACCCTAGTGGAATTCGCGGCCCCCCGCAACGCGCGCCGACGTCGCCGCGCGCTCAACCTTTGGCCATGCTCGCCAGCCGATCGGCAAGGCGCTGGCGGGGTTCGGCGGCCGGCGCCGCTTCAGTTGCATTGGCGACGGCGTCGGCCGCCGGTGGCGTCGCCTGAGGCGGCGCAGTGACCGGCTCGGTGCTGGCACGGCTCGCCCGGGCGAGGGCGACACGCTCCGTCAGCGGGGCCCGTCCGCCATGACCGTTGGCGGGGCGGCGGGCCGGCCCGGAAGCCGGGAGAGTGCCGGCCCCGAGGCGACGGATCTGCTCCATGTACTGCACGCCCTGCAGGGCCAACCGTTCGTTGGCGCCGGCCAGCTCGGCCCGCAGGCGGCGGATGGTCTCCATCTGCTGCTCGGACAATGCTTCGGCCGAGCGCAGGCGCGCCTTGAGCGCGATCTTGCTGTCCTTGATGCCGGTGATTTCGCCCGCGCCGGCTTTCAACGTCTCGAGTTCGGCGCGCAGCCGCGCCAGCTCCGCCGCCTGGTCCCGGTTGGCCGCCTCCAGCTCGCGCGCCTGCTGCTGCAACCGGGGATCCGCCTTGTCCTCGGCGGCGGGGGCGGGCAACGCCAGCGCGGCCGGCGGTCCGCCGAGCTGTTCGCCGGCGAGGCGAGCATTAGCCAGCGGATTGCGCAGCATCTGGCTCTGCATGCGGGCGACCAGGGCCGCCTGCTCGCGCGTCTTGGCGCGCAGCGCGTCGATCTCGGCCCGCAGAGCGAGCTCACCCTCGAAGCGGGGATCGGCGAGCTGCTGTCGGTTGCGCGCGCCGCGGGTCGTGAGCGCTGTCGAGAGGCGTTCGATCTCGGAGGTCTGCTGAGAATTGATGGCGGTGGCCTCTTCCAGCGCCAGCTGCTGGAGGCGCGTGGATTGAGTCAGCTCCGCGATCTCACGATCGCGATTGAACAGCAGGGTCTTGGCCTCCGACAGACGCTGCTCGACCTTCGGGAGGCGGTCGGCCACGGTCTGTTCCAGGACCCGCCGGGCATTCTGGTTCTCTTCCAGGCTGGCGCGCAGCGCGAATACCTCACGCTCGAGGATCGATATGTTGGCATCGCGCCGGTTGAGGTCGATCAGATGGCGAGCTTTCAGCAGCTCGGCCTGCTCCACCTTCATCTCGAGCTTATGGACGCGGATCGCGTACTCGGCCCGGAGGCGGTCCTTGTCGGCTTTGATCTCGGATTCGGTGAGTGGCAGCGTGGCTTTCAGCCGGCGGGTGGTCAGGCGCACGGCCCGGGACCAGAATGCCGGCGCTATCAGCAGAGCGAGCAGGGTGGCCGTGAAAAACCCGAGGGCCACTAGCATGATGGACTGTATCGAGATCACCAGCCGTCCTCGACGCCGATCAGGCGGTCTGCCCGTGCCACACCATGTCTCCCGGCTCCGAAACCGATGGACTCGAAGTCATGAGGTCGTGCGGCAGCATTTGCACGCGGGACGGGCATGGCGCAACAGCGTTCGGGCCACGACCCACGTCAAACTTCGCCGCAGGCGCTGGGGACCTCAGAACGGATTCCAGGTCGGGGTCGGAGTGTATTTCAGATAGCCGATGTTCGCGCCGAGACGCAGTCCGAGGCCGGACCGGATCGGCGCGAGTACTATGTGGTCCTTGGCCTGGAAGTTCAGGCTGACGCCGCCGATGACATAGGCCGAGCCCGAAACGCCGGGGAAGCGGTCGTAAATCTCGGAGGGGTCGCGCAGGTTGTAGACGAGGACCATGACCTTGGACCCTTCCGCACCCGCGTCGTAGCCGAGCGAGGGGCCTTGCCAGAAGACACGGTGGGTTCCGGCATCCTTGGTGTAGAGCGCGCCTTCGCCGTACCGCAGCCCCGCGATGAAAGCGCCGCCCGCGTCCTCGCCGAGGATGTAGCCGTTGGGCCGGCCCTGGCGCTGGAAGACGTATTCGACGGCACTGGCCAACCCCTTGCTGACGGAGCCGAAGAAGCTGTGGCCCGCCGCCAGGATCTCGTTGGAGCTGTAGGTTCCGTCGCCGCGATGGTCGCCGTAGCGGTCGTCGCGATAGGGCGGACGTGCCGATGCGCCATAACGACCGTCGTCCCGGTAGTCCTGAGGTGGCGGATTGTAGGGCTGGCCGAAGCCGGAGTTGGCGGCATAGGGGCCCGTGTTCGCCGGCCCCTGGTAGGGCGGACGATAGGCCTCGTCGCTGCGGCCGTAAGCCCTCGGCTCGCCGCCGTATGGTGGGGGCTGTGCGCCGTAAGGCTGTCCATAGGGCGCCTGGCCGTAGTGCGGCTGCGGATAGCGCGGCTGGCCGGCCGGAGTGTTGGCGCCTTCCGGGATGTCGTCGTCGGCTCCAACCGGTGTGCCATAGGCGGGCGGCGGCGCGCCATAGGCCGGCGGGCGGCCATAGCTCGGATTCGAGCCGAGCGTCCCCAGTCCAGGACTTTCCTGAGGCGGGCGGTAGGCATCGTTGCGACGCGCGGCGGCCTGTCGGGGGGTGCTGCCCTGCGACTGCCGCTCCAGCCAGGGCAACCGTTCGCCCTGATCAGGCTCGCCGGCCATTGCCGACGTCGAACCCACCAGCGCTGCGGCCAGTGCAATGAAACGCATCTTGGGCACGGGAGAGGTCCTCCCTCGATCTTGGGATGTAGCGCTCTCGGGCACGCTCGTGACATCGTGACGAGTCGCCCGGTATCGAAAACAAATCCTTTATGGAAAGTATTACCAAAGTATGGCTGAAACCTGTTCATTCGCAGGTTGCTGCCGCTACCCATGGCGGCTGGCGGTCAGGGGAAGCTCGGGGCGCCCCAGGCCACGTAGTCGGGATTTCTGAAGCGCTCGCCGGCTTTGCCGTAGTCGCCCGGGCTGCCGTCGAGCCGGGTGACGCAACCGCCCGCGGCAGCGAGGACGGCATGGCCGGCCGCGGTGTCCCATTCGTTGGTCGTGCCGATGCGCGGATAGATGTCCGCGTTGCCTTCGGCGATGGTGCAGAACTTGAGGGAGGAGCCACTTCTGACCGTTTCCGTCACGGCGTACCGGGCCAGGAAGCGTTCGGTCTCGGGGTTGTTGTGGGAACGGCTGGCGACGGCGACCAGTCGCTTCATGTCCGGCGTGCGCGTGCGCACCCGACGGAATTGCGGCTCTCGCCCGGGCTGGATGTCCGCCGCGACCGCAGTCCCCGCTTCGGTCGTTGCGAAAAGCTTGCCGCCGACGGGCGCGTAGACGACGCCAAGCACCGGGCGGCGGCGCTCGACGAGGGCGATGTTGACCGTGAACTCGCCGCGTCCGGCGACGAACTCCTTGGTCCCGTCGAGCGGGTCGACCAGCAGGAAGCGGTCATCGACCCTGGGAATACGGCCCGCAGCCGCCTCCTCTTCAGCAACGATCGCGATATCCGGGACCAGTGCGCGCAGCCGAGCCAGGATCAACGCTTCGGCTTCCATGTCGGCAACCGTCACCGGCGAGGCATCGGCCTTGATGGTGACCGCCGCACCGCCGCCCCTGAAGTACTTCAGCTCGATCTCTCCCGCCGCGAGTGCGATCGCGACGAGGCTGAGCCAAAGCGGCTCGCGCACATCGGTCGAGAGGGACTTCGGAGCTTGGGGCATCTGCGGGGGCCTTGCGAACTCGAGCGACGGCACGGTTGCTGGTTGCTGCAGCCGCTGTGACTCAAAAACAATATGACCCTGTTAACCTGCCAGCAAGGCAACTGAGGTCTTCTGTGGTTGTTGGCATGGGCCGCGCGAAGCAGCTAGGGTTCATTCATCTCCGCGATCGACTGCTTCGAAGGCTGCCCACCGACGCAAGCGTCACGCTTCCGCCATCGATCCTCGTCACTCTCGATCCGTACCGGGTCGGCGAATTCCACAGGGCACCCATGACACCTCAGGCCGATCCCGCCGAACTCGAGTTCGCCGCGCTTCTGTCGTCCAAGATCTGCCACGACGTCATCAACCCGGTGGGTGCGATCCACAACGGCCTGGAGATCCTCGACGAGGACAAGGACGGGGAATCGCAGAGGTATGCCCTGGACATGATCCGCAACGTGACCGCGCAAGCCTCGGCCAAGTTGCAGTTCGCCCGCTACGCCTATGGCTCCGCCGGCTCCGCAGGTGCCGTGCTCGACCTGGGCATGGCCGAGCAAGTCGCGCGCGGTTTCGTCGGCCAGGGCAAACACCGGCTGCATTGGACCGGTCCTCAGGGCGTCATGGCCAAGGACAAGGTCAAACTTCTGCTGAATCTCGTGGCGATCTCGATGACCGCCCTGCCGCGCGGCGGCGACATTGTCGTCGCGGTGACCGGCACCAACGAAATACCCACTTTCGGTGTCCGCTGCCAGGGCACGTCCGCTCGTCCGCCGCAGTTCCTGTCCGATCTCGTCGCGGGACGGGAGGCGCCCCTGGATTCAATGACGATCCAGGCGCACTACACTTGGCGCCTCGCCTCGACCAGCCGCATGCTGGTCGATATCGTCAAGGACGGCGACGACGTGGTTCTGATCGCGCGTCCCGCGATCACCTGAAGTCTTTCCCGGTCAACCCGTCTTGGTCTGGTCGGCGATCCTGGCCAGGGACTCTTCACGACCCAGAACCGCCATGACGTCGAACACCGGCGGCGACACCGTGCGTCCGGTCAAGGCTGCGCGCAGCGGCTGAGCGACCTTGCCGAGCTTGAGACCATTGGCCTCAGCGTGGGCGCGCACGGCG
This sequence comes from uncultured Hyphomicrobiaceae bacterium, assembly GCA_964389095.1. Classification (GTDB taxonomy): domain Bacteria; phylum Pseudomonadota; class Alphaproteobacteria; order Rhizobiales; family Hyphomicrobiaceae; genus JABFRJ01. The sequence continues at coordinate 5,428 of CAYMEB010000152.1, read as the reverse complement.
GCTTCGAGCGCAGTCGCGGTCCATGCAGCGGTATCCCTCAGGCTGGTCGAGAGACCCGTCAACATCGCCCGCGTCGCCGGATCGAGCAGGGCTGCCGCCTTGTCGTCGAGTGCGATAGGCCGGGTCACGAGGAGGAAACGCGCGCCTTCGACCAGTTCGGGCAGGGTCTTGGCCCGTTCCTTCAATCCGGGCAGGGCTGCGGCGAGCTTGTCCCAGCCGACGCGCTCGAAGGCAGCGATCATGTCGCGCCCACCGTCCGCGTGAGGCAGAAACGCCTTGATGTGCTCGAGCAACTCGGCGTCGTCGCATTTGCGGATGTAGTGCCCGTTCAAATCGGCGAGCTTGGCGAAATCGAAACGAGCCGGCGACTTGCCGACATCCTTCACGTCGAACCAGGCGATGGCCTGCTCGGTGGAGAAGATCTCGTGGTCGCCGTGGCTCCAGCCCAAGCGCACCAGATAGTTGCGCAGCGCTGCCGGGAGGTAGCCCATGGCGCGGTACTCGTCCGTGCCCTGCGCACCATGACGCTTCGATAGCTTTGCCCCGTCCGAGCCGTGCACCAGCGGTATGTGGGCGAACGCGGGAAGGTCCCAGCCGAGTGCGTGGTACACTTGCTGCTGGCGGGCGGTGTTGGTGAGGTGATCGACGCCGCGGACCACGTGCGTCACCCCCATGTCGTGATCGTCGACGACGACCGCGAAGTTGTAGGTCGGTGCGCCGTCCGAGCGCAGGATGATCAGGTCGTCGAGGTCCTTGTTCGGCACCACGACACGGCCCTGGACCAGGTCCTGGGTAACCGTCTCGCCGTCGCGCCTCGTCTTCAGCCGGATCGCGGGCTTGACGCCGGGAGGGGCCTCGGCGGCGCTGCGATCACGCCAGGGGCTCTCGATGACCAGCGGCCGCTTCTCCGCCTCGGCTTTCGCCCGCATCGCGGCGAGCTCGTCGGGGGTCAGGTAACAGCGATAGGCCTTGCCGGCAGCGAGGAGTTCTTCGCCCACCTGGCGGTGACGATCGGCGCGCGCGAACTGGAACAGAGGGTCGCCGTCCCAATGCAGTCCGAGCCAGGTGAGGCTCTCCAGGATCGCGTCGACATGCTCCTGGCGTGAGCGCTCGCGGTCCGTGTCCTCGATGCGCAGCAAGAAGGTGCCGCCGGTGTGGCGGGCATAGAGCCAGTTGAACAGCGCGGTCCGGGCGCCGCCGATGTGCAGCGTACCGGTGGGCGAGGGGGCAAACCGGGTGACGACCTTGCGGTTTTGCAATTTCTGGTTGTCTGTCATGGCGGGCTATGATCGCTTGGCGTGTCGAAGCGGGAACAGCGGCGGGGTCTAGCACGTCGCCTGCGGTCTCCAAAGCGGCGGAATGTTCGACCAGGGGGGCCGGTGTCGGTCGATTGGGCGCACGAGGCAGGTAACCCGTCCGTGCCGTTGAGCCGGGCGGCGGGGCTCGCGGCGTTTCGCGCGCGGCTCGAAGCCGAGCAGGACCGCTGGTTCCTCTGGCTGCCCGTGGCGTTCGCTCTCGGCATCGCGCTCTATTTCAAGCTGCCCTTCGAACCGGACCTGACCCAGATTCTCGCGCCCGTCGTCGTCGCCGCGATCTTGCGGTGGGTCAGCCGTCACCGTTTCCTGCCGCTGCTCGCCGCGAACGTCGTGCTCGTTGCTGCCAAGGGGTTCGCTGCGGCCCGGTTGCGTTCCGAGATCGTTTAAGGCCCCGTCCTCGAACGACAGATTGGTCCCGTCCAGATCACCGGATGGGTCGAACTGGTCGAGCCGCGACCTGGACGTGCTCAGCGCATCACGATTTGGCCGACGGCGATCGAGGGATTGGAGGATGAGAAGCTGCCGGTGCGCGTCCGGGTCCGGCTTGCCCAGGGCACGGCCGAATTGCGTCCGGGCCATTACGTCCGCGTCAGGGCAAGCATCGGACCGCCAGCCACTCCATCCTTTCCCGGCGATTTCGATTTTGCGCGGCTGGCGTTTTTCCAGCAGCTCGGCGCCATCGGGTCCGCGAGCGGTCGGATCTCCATCCTGGAACCGCAAGGTCAACAACCGCACGCGCTGCGCTGGCGGGCTGCGGTGGAGCGGCTGCGACAGGCCGTCGGCGCACGCATCACGGCGGCGTTGCCGGGAGAGACCGGGGCAATCGCAAACGCCCTGATCACGGGCGAGCGCGGTGCCATCTCGGAGGCCACGAACCAGGCTTACCGCGACAGCGGCCTGTTCCACATCCTCTCGATCTCGGGACTGCACATGGTGATCATGGCCGGTGCCGTGTTCCACAGCGTGCGCCTCATGCTCGCGTGTATTCCAGGGTTGGCTTTGCGCTATTCGATCAAGTCGTGGGCTGCAGTGGCGGCCATCGGCGGCGCCTGCGCGTACCTGATCATCTCGGGATCGGCGTTCGCCACCGTGCGCTCCGCGATCATGATCACCATCATGTTCCTTGCCGTTATCCTCGACCGGCCCGCGCTCGCGCTGCGCAATGTCGCACTCTCGGCTCTGGTCATCCTGTCACTGTATCCCGAGAGCCTGTTCGACGCCGGTTTCCAGATGTCGTTCGCCGCCGTCGTCGCGCTCATCGCGGCCTATGAGGCGCTGCGCCGGTGGCGGGAAGCGCGTGCGATCGAGGTTCCCCGCACCGGCGCGGTCGGCCGGGCGGCTCGCTTCGTGGGCGAGATCGTCGCCACGACCCTGATCGCAGGCCTCGCGGTCGCACCGTTCGGCATCTACCACTTTCACAACACGCAACTGCTGGCGTTCGTTGCGAACGTCATCGCCATTCCGGTCTGCAACCTGGTGGTCATGCCGGCGGCCCTTGCGACGCTGATCGCTATGCCGCTTGGGCTGGAGGCGCCCGCGCTGTGGGTGATGGGGCTTGGTATCGAGGCGATGTCGGCGGCGGCCCGGTATGTCGCGCAGCTGCCAGGGGCTGTCGTCTACGTGCCGACGATTTCGGACCCGTCGTTCGCCGCATTGGTCGCCGGTGGCCTGTGGCTGACGCTGTGGGAAACGTCGTGGCGCGTCTTGGGCTGCGTGCCGATCGTCGCCGGCCTGGTCACGGCGCCGCTGGTCTCGCGGCCTGATGTTCTGGTGTCGCGGGATGCGCGGGTGGTGGCGGTGCGGGGAAGCGACGGCGCTTTGTCCGCGATCGGTGGCGGCGAGCGAAGTTTCGATCTCGGGCGCTGGCTCGAGGCGGAGGCCGACAGGCGCCGGCCGGATGCCGCGGGGTCCGCGGGGATCTTCTCCTGTGATCCAAGCGGCTGCACGACGCGGGTGAAGGGGGTCCGGATCGCCGTTCTGCTGTCACCCGGGGCGCTGCGGGACGACTGCGGCCGCAGCGACATCCTGATCGCGACTTTTCGCATGTCGCGTCGGTGTCGCGCGGCGCCCGAGGGGCCGCAACTGCAACTCGACCTCGCGGCAGTGGAGGCCGGCGGCGCCCACACCATCACGATCGACCGCAGCGGCCGGCTGCTGGTCGCGACGACTGCGGAGTATCGCGGAGGCAGGCCCTGGTCTCGGTCAGCTGCCGGCAAGATCGATCCGGACGCGGAGGCGCCGACATCGGTTCGTCCTTGAGGGCAATTGCGGCCGGCCTGGCCATTCCCTCAGTGCGAGAACAGCACCGGCAGCTCTGCCTTCGCGAGAATATGGCTGGTCGCGCCGCCGAAGATCATCTGACGCAACCGGCTCTGTGTGTACGCGCCCTTCACGAGCAGGTCGGCCCCGAAGGCCGCCGCCTCGTCGAGAATGGTCGCACCGGGGCTCTTCCCGCGGGTGGCGGGGATGGTCCGCTCGGTCGCCTTGATGCCGTGTTGCGCCAGGTGCGCGAGCCCCTCCTTGGCGGTCGGGCCGGCGACGGTGCTGCCCTCTACCGTCAGAAGCATGACTTGCTTGGCCTGCGTGAGGAACGGCAAGGCATAGGTGATGGCCCGCGCGGTCTCAGTCGAGCAGTTCCAGTGAATGAGGATGCTTTCACCCAGGGACTTCGGCGGCGTCGGCGGCGCCATGAGGACCGCTCGTCCACTGTCGAAGAGTGCAGCCTCGAACGCCGTCATGCGGCTGCCGCGTCCGCCCGGCCGGCACATGACCGTGAGGTCGTAGAGCCTGCCGAGGCTGCCGAGCGTACCGTCTTCGATGGACGGACCGCCGCGCCAGCGGAAGCGGGGCGAACCGCCGGCTCCGGTGTCGAACGTCTTGCGGGCGACGCCGACGAACTCATTTTCGTCCCAGTCCGTGGGCGGGATCGTCACGGCCACGATCGGGTCGGGGGCCACGACTTCGGCGAAGGCCGCCCGCAGCGCCACTCCATCGACGATGGCGCCGAACCGTTCGGCGACCAGCTGCGCACAGGCAAAGGCTGACGGCATCAGCTCGGATTGATCGGTTGGAATGAGCAGGCTCTTCATGGCGTACTCCTGTTCCATGTTCGGGAGCCTCCCGGCATCCGCCTCGTGCTTCAAGTGTCGCCGTGTTCGCAGCGCCAGTAAAGCTCAAACCGCCGGGCTGCCGTCACCCGCCAGGGCCGCGAGCGTCTGCTCCCGGAATGCGGAAAAGCGGCCTTCCGCGATCGCCGCGCGGGCGGCCTGCATCAGCTCCTGGTAGAAATGCGTGTTGTGCCAGGACAGCAGCATTGCGCCGAGATATTCGCCGGCCCGCACCAGGTGATGCAGGTAGGCCCGACTGTAATCGCGCGTTGCAGGGCAAGCGCTCGCGGGGTCGAGCGGACGCAGATCCTCGGCGTGCCGAGCGTTGCGAAGGTTGACCTTGCCGCGCCAGGTGAACGCCGTCCCGTGGCGGCCGTTCCTTGTCGGCATGACGCAATCGAACATATCGATGCCGCGTGCAATGCTCTCGATGAGGTCCTGGGGCGTTCCCACGCCCATCAGGTAACGGGGCTTGTCGGTCGGCAGGTGGGGAAGCGTCTCCTCGATGACGCGCAGCATCGTCGCCTGTCCTTCGCCGACGGCGAGGCCGCCGACCGCATAGCCGGGCAGATCCAAGCTGGCGAGTTCCTGGGCCGAGCGCCTTCGCAAATCCGGCTCGGTGCCGCCTTGGACGATTCCGAACAGCGCCTGGCCGGGCCGGCCCCACCGATCGAATGCCCGTTTGGAGCGTTCCGCCCAGCGGAGCGACAGTTCCATGGCCTCGCGCGTTCGTTCGTAGGGAGCCGGCAGCTCGATGCACTCGTCGAGCTGCATCATGATGTCGGATCCCAGCAGACACTGGATTTCGATCGAGCGCTCGGGGCTCAGGTGGTGTCGTGTGCCGTCGATATGCGAGCGGAACGTCGCGCCGTCTTCCGACATCTTGCGGATGGTCGCGAGGCTCATGACCTGGAAGCCGCCGGAGTCGGTCAGGATGGGGCGCTTCCAACCCATGAAGGCGTGAAGCCCGCCCAGGCGGTGCACCCGTTCGGCGCCCGGTCGCAG
>CAYMEB010000151.1:0-11661 GCA_964389095.1 uncultured Hyphomicrobiaceae bacterium | reverse complement strand
GTGGCTTTGCAGAAGCGCACCTTCGTGCATGTGGTCGAGGTCGCGCCGGAAGGGCAGGTCCTCTCGGTGCGCGCGGCGAGTGACGCCTGGACGCCGACGGAAGCGCAGACCGCGTACTTCATCGGCCATTTCGTCCGGCTCACGCGCGCTCTGCCGACCGATCCGATCGTGCTCCGCGAGAACTGGCTCGAGGCCTATCACTTCCTGACGCCGCAGGCGGCCGCCCAACTCAACGAAATCGCACGCCGCGATGATCCCTTCGCGCAGGTCGGAACGACAGGCCGCGTCGTCCATGTCCGCTCGATCGTCCAGCGCTCGCCCGGCGCAAATGGCCAATCCTCGTGGCAGGTCGCCTGGACGGAGGAGACGACGGGCTCCGTCCAGGTCGGCGAGCGCGCGTCGTACACCGGCATCTTCACGGTCCGCCATGCGCCCCCGCGCACCGCCGACCAGATCGCGACCAATCCCCTCGGCCTCTTCATCACTGACTTCAGCTGGAGCCGTGACCGATGAAACCCATCCTGTTCGCCGCAGCGCTGGGCCTCGCGTCGTCCGCGTGGGCGACGGCGTCCGCGCAAGTCGGTGCGCCCAGCGCGCCGACGCCATCAGGCACAGCTTTGCGCGGCGCGGAGCCCGCGGACGCGACGCCCAAGCCCGCGCTGATCGCAAAGGCCAAGGCGAAGACGCCCAGCGGCCACCGCCGCGCCGGCGCCAAGGCGAAGTCGGCCACAGCGCCGGAAACGCCGCAGCAGCGCCTCGCGGCCGCGAACCGGTCCGCGCGGCAAGGGCCGGCCGCGGCCACGTTCGAGGATGCGACGCTGGTCTATGGCTATGAGCCCGGCGCGCTCTACGAGCTCCACACAACGCCCGCCTTCATCTCGACGATCCGGCTCGAGGTGGGCGAAACGCTGGTCGATGTGGCCGCGGGCGACACGACGCGCTGGATAGTCTCCAACACCGTCGTCGGGACGGGGGAGGAGGCGCGCACGCTCGTCATGGTCAAGCCGCAGGCGACGGGCCTCAAGACGAACATCGTGCTCGTCACCAATCGCCGCGCCTATCTGATCGAGGCGGTCTCCGCCGCAGGTGACGGCTACGCCGCACAGGTCGCCTGGCGCTATCCGGCTCCGCCCGCGCCGCCGGTCGCGGACATTCCCGATCCCCCGCTGCGGGCGATCAACGACGCCTATCGCATCAAGCCGCCGCGCAAGCAAGGCGTCGTCACGCCGCCGGCCTGGATGCCGGTGCGGGTCTTCGATGACGGGCTGAAGACCTGGATCGAGTTCCCGGCCGATATCGCCGCGTCCGACATGCCGCCGTTGTTCGTGCGCACGAGCGAAGGGGCGGAGCTCGTCAACTACCGCGTCCAGCGTAACCGCTACATCGTCGACCGGATCTTCGACGTGGCGGAGTTGCGGCTCGGCCGCGCCGATCCCGTCGTGGTGCGCATCGAGCGCCGCCGCGGCTCGTCTTCCGGAAAGGCCAGCTCTTGAGCCCGACGCCCGACATTCGCACGCGCGAGCCGACGGTCCCACCGGCGGAGGAGGGGCTCACATTGCGCGCGCCGCCACCCGAGCCGAAACGCCTCTCCCGAAAAGTGCTGCTCGCCGGCGCCGGGACCGCAGGGCTCGTTGTCGCCATCGCCTTGCTCTCAGGCCTCTCTGAACGCCCGGCGCGGACCTATGCCGAGCGGACGCAGGATGCGCCTGCCGCCACCCCCGCTACGCCAGAGGCCCTGCGGGCCTTGCCTGCGCGCTACGAGCCCGCCGCGCTTCGCCCCACCACGGACGTGACCGATACCCCTCGTGACATGCTCTGGGGCGACCGTGGGCCTCCTGAGACCTATCGGGAGGCGCGCCTCGAGCCGCTGCCGGAGCCGATCTGGTCTGGCGCGCCGGAGGCGCCTGTCGTCGCGCGACAGACCCCGCGTGCCTCCGCTGCGCCGGCACGAGCGGGGCCGGGCGCTGCCGATCCGACGACCGCGCCCATTTTCTTCGCGCCCCGACGCGACGGCGGGCAGGTGATGCCCGTCTCGGCCACAGCGGGAGAGGCGCAGCAACCCATCGAGGGCGGCGGACGACGTGACGCCTTCTTGGCGCGACAGCGGGCCAGCGCCGATGTGCTCGACGCGCCGCTCATCCCGCCACGGTCGCCCTTCGAACTCCAAGCTGGCGCGGTCATCCCGGCCGCGCTCGTGACCGCTGTGAATTCGGACCTTCCAGGCCGCGTCATCGCGCAGGTGACGGCCCCGGTGTACGACAGCGTGACCGGCGATCATCTCCTGATCCCGCAAGGTGCGCGGCTCATCGGGACCTACGACAGCGCCAACGTGTATGGCGATACGCGGGTAATGTTGGTCTGGAACCGGATCATCATGCCGAATGGGTGGTCACTCCAGCTCGGCGGCATGGAGGCGACGGATCCGTCCGGAGCCGCGGGGCTGACCGCGCGCACGGACAATCATCTCGATCGCCTTGCCGGCGCGATCGGCGTGTCGGCGGTCTTGAGCATTCTCGCGAACGAGGCCGAGGACACGCGCAAGGGCGAGAGCCTGACGCAGAGCGTCGGCGATGCGGCGGCGCAGGAGGCCGCGCGTGTCGGCGGAAAGATCGTCGATCGGCAACTGAATGTTCGCCCCACGTTGCGCGTGCGGCCTGGCGCGCCGGTGCGCGTTTTAGTGAGCCGCGACATCCAGCTGAGGCCCTATCGACCATGAAGCGCAGCAAGACGAAATCCGACCGCGCGGTTGTTCTGCCCGGTCAGATGGATTTGTTCGCGGAGGCGTCCATTCGCGCTCCCTCGCCGACGGCGGCGATCGAGACGCAAGCCAAGCCGCTTATTCCGGTGATCGCGGACACGTCAGCGCGCAGCACTGGCGTGGAGCTGGCAATTGCGCCGGTCGACGCTGTACGCGAGCAGCCGCGTTCGACGCAGCGGCGTCTGCGAAAGGAGCCGGGGCGCCTTCTCGATGTCTCTGCCGCGGCCGAGTATGTCGGGCTCTCCGCGTCGACGCTCAACAAGATGCGATGCTTGGGTGAGGGGCCGAAGTTCCTAAAGTTGACGAGGGCCGCAGTTCGATACGATCCGGCGGACCTCGATGCTTGGGTATACGAGCGCCGACGCGGCTCGACATCCGAGCCCTGATCGGATCCCGCGCACGCGCGTCGACCGTTGGGATGAATTCAGAAATCCGCTCGCAGCTCCCGCAAACAAGCCGCTCGCTTTCTACAGCTAGCGCAGCCCAAAACGATCCAGAGCCGCTTCGGCGACACGATCACCCCATTCCTGCACGAAATGCCCTGCTTCTGGGATTTCAAGCGGTTCGGGGCAATTTCGTATCAAGTCTCTCAGGTTCTTCATCACGGGGGGGCCGAGGACCGGGTCTTTCATGCCAATGGCCATGAACGATTCGCCCGTCCAGTCCTGCGCCCAAAACCTACGCGCTTGGAGCGAGGTCTGCAGGCCTTCGGCCGCATCCGGTGTAAGTTCCCGGCCTTCGCCCTCGCTAAACATCACGAGTTCGGGGAACCGTCGTACGCCGCCTTTGTAGCTCTCGTCGGGAAAGGGTGCACCGTAAGCGGCAGCTTCAGCCTCGGAAAGTACGGGGCTGCTCCATCGTTTCATCAACGCGGGAATGTCGAGATCAGATCGCCCACGATTGAACGCGCGCCATGCCGCGAAGCCTGCATCCGCCACCTCACCCGCGGGGAGCGCGGTGTTCATTGCAACAAGCCGCGTGTATCGGTCTGGAGCCGCAATCGGCAGAGTGAGACCGAGAATCCCCCCCCAATCCTGCACCACCAGACAGACGTTCCTCAGGTCCATCTTTTCAACGAACCTCAGGAGCGCGTTGCGATGAAAGTGGTATGTGTAGACGCTGTCTTCGACCGGCTTGTCCGACCGTCCAAAGCCAAACAGATCAGCCGCGATGACGCGATGGCCTGCTCCGGCGAATATCGGGATCATTTTGCGATATAGATATGACCAGCTCGGTTCTCCATGCAGGCAGAGAAACGTTACGTCAGCATTCCTATTCCCCTCGTCAACGTAATGCATCCGCAGACCCTCATAGCCGGCCAAGTCTTCCACGTAGTTCGGCGTATAGGGCCAGCCAGCGAGATTGAGGAAAAACTGCTCGGGCGTTCGTTGTGCTTGCATTGGATGCTCCAATCCGAATGGTGTTTCGACGGCGACGATCTCGGGCTATGCCCGTTGAGCTTTCGATTGTTGACGGCCCACGTTCACCGATCCTCGTAGGTTCGGCCATGAAAGTTGACGCCATTTGCGGCGGAAGCGCAGTCTTGCGCGGCTTCGACGATGCTCGCCATCGGCACTCTAACGTTCCTGACGCAAGCCGAATGGTCTGCACGATCAGGCTTGTCAGATCGCCAATGATCCGGTCTGGCGAGGAGAAAGGATGTGGGCCGATTTTGAGGGCATGACGCGTTCCCAAAGGACATCCCACCCGATTTCCAACGTCAAAGCTGCGCGCTCACTCGCGTCAATTTAAAAATGAGCCAAGACTCAAATATTGAAGCATCATCGGATCGTCAAGTTTGGAGTCGACAAGGCATCGCCGGACTTTCCTTCGTTTGAGAAAAGTTGGCCGGACGTGATCAGCGCCAAGAAATGGATGGCGATAGTCATTTAGGCGTCTAAAGAAAGCGCCCCGCCGGAGATCGGCGGGGCAAAGTTTCTGGACGGCTGGGCGGGGCGATCACCAGACGCTCAGGTTCGTTCTCGAAATTTTGGGGCGCGCCTTCGATCAGGACAAAGTCGCGGCGCTCGCCGCCAATGCGCGCTGGCTGCGGGGGCTGGTTGCTGAGTGTCGGTGTCGTCCAGCCGTTCTTGGCTGCTATCGACTGTGTCGCCGCTCAATAGTCTGGATGCTCCTCGAGGTGTTCGCGCGCGATGCGAATGCCGGGTGCCGTTCGTTTGTCGTGCTTGTGAAGCCGTCTGCGTGAAAAGAAGCCTCCGGCAGGTGCGGCGCAGTTCAGGCATGATCGATCTGAGACGACGAATTTCGCTGCGTGCGGGCGGCCCAAAGGCACGGCAACGACAGGAGCAAGAGCAGGGGCGGAACAATCGCCAAGAAGAAGGGGAGGTCGGCGGACAAGTTCCGTCCAATGAGCGTGAGTGCTCCGCCCACCAGCATGGGACCGAATGCGAGGCCCAGCTTCTCGGTTGCCGTCCAGGCGCCAGTGAATGCGCCCTCGGCCCTGGCGCCTGAGCGCGATTGCTCGTGCGCGAGGTGCGCCACCAAAACGAACGGCAGCACCATGGTAGCGGCAAATGGAACGCCGATAGCTGCAAAGATCAGCAGCAGAACGTTGAAAGGCAACTGCGCCAAGCCGGCGAGGCTCAGGCCGGCTATAGTCAACGCGTAAAGCGCAGCGCCGATGGCGAGGGCCCGGCCGTCGCCGATACGCCGTCCAAGCCAGGCCCAGAGCGGGGTCGCCGCGATGGTCGCCAAGAGCATCAGCCCCATCGCAACGCCAATGTCGCCCTCTGGCCGTCCGAGCACTCGACTGACGAAATAGGGGATTGCCGCGGTAAATGCGCCGACAGCAGAGACTTGCAGGAGATAAGTCAGGGCGAGGTATCGGAAGGAGGCATTCTTCAAGGCCAGGCCAAGAAGCCTCCATAAGGGCTCGCGGTTTTCTAACGCGCTCGCAGAGCGATCGCGCCCGCCCAGCATGAAAACCGGCCCCAACATCACCACGCCACACACGCCCGCCACGATGAGCGACATGCCTGCATATCCGGCTTGCCCGGCGCCTAAGCGGTCTACGAGCGCGGGAGCCAGAGATGCTCCGATCAAAACGCCCACCATCGCCAGCGTCATGCGCGAAGCGACGAGCGAGGAACGCGCGGCTGGCTGGTCCGTCAACTCTGCGGGAAGCGCGGTATAGGGAACTGCGAACAACGAGAAGAAAGTAGCGAGCGCAAAATAGCTTGCGGCGACCCAAAGGAACGTGGCGAGCGGCGTGACCGAGGGCGTGTGAAATACGGCGATGAACGCGCAAACCACGCCCGCCGCGCCGATGATCAGGAAGGGGCGGCGACGGCCCCATGGAGACTGTGCTCGATCGGACCAAGCGCCGACGAGCGGATCCCACAAAATCGACCATGCCTTCGGCAGAAAAACGACGATCGAGGCATAGGCCGCGGCCATGCCCAGCGTCTCGGTGCAATAATAAAGCAACAGAACCGTCGGCACGGTGTTGAAAACGCCAGTACCGATCGAACCGAATGCGTATAACAGGATTTCGGGCGGCGTGAGCTTTCCCTTCACACCGTGCGAAGATTGAAGTTCGCTCATGCGGCGGCCGGGGGTACCCATACCGACAGCCAGTCTGCAACGAGTGCAGGACGATCTTCGCCTTCAATTTCAACGACGGCGACGACGGTCTGGACGATCCGCCCCTTTTCGTCCGGTGCGCGATCCTTGAAATGAAACACGCCACGAACGCGTTTGCCCTCATATACCGGCGACACCAGCCTCAGGCGATTGAAGCCGTAATTGAGGTAGTAGCCCACCGCGGCCGATTCCCGATGAATGGCGCCGTCTAAAGCCTGGTCCATCAGGTGCGTGAGCAGCGACATGGTCAGGAAGCCAAATGCGATGGTTCCTCCAAACGGACCATGGACCTTTGCCCATTCAGGATCGATGTGCATAGGGTCATGGTCGAGCGTCGAGACGCCGAATGAGTTGATCATCTCTTGGGTAATTGTTACCCAAGACGAAGTGCCGATGAGTGCGCCTTTTTCAAGCTTATCAAGAGGATTTGCGGCGGTGCTCAAGCTCACAGTTTCGTACCCCATATGTCGCGTCCCCCACGCTGGGTCAGTGGATCGTAATTGAGGTTAGGCTCAAAAATGCCCCGCCGTCAAATGAAGAATGCGCCCGGCGCGAGTGGACACTCGCCGATTTCCTTCATCGCAGAGCTCGAGCGTCGGCTCAGTGAGGAGCCGCCGAAGCTGAAGAGTGATCGAACGCGGCAGCGGATCCGCATCGCAGCCGCCAAAATTCTTTCCGAGCAAGGCTTTCATAGGACGCGCGTCGTTGACATCACGGCCGAAGCGGGGCTCGCGGAGGGCTCCTTCTATGTCTATTTCAGGGACAAAATAGAAGTAACCCAGGATGTTTTGAGCGCGCTGCTCGATGAGCACCTCGCTGCCTATATCCATTCAGGCGAAGCGCAAGACCCGTTTGCCGCGATCTTCAAGGCGAACGCACGTTGGATTGCGCTCGTCCGCGGCAATTCCGGCCTCATTCGTTGCCTATTCGACGCAGGTGAAGACGCCGCACCTATCGTTCGAATGGTACAGAAGACAAACCGGGAATGGTATGGCCGAGTTGCCCGAGGCGTCATCAAGCGCCTGCCGAATATCAGCCTACCTGAGGATCATCTGGTTTTTTTGGCGTACGCGCTCGGGGCGATGATGGATGAGATTTTGCGAAAGCTCGTCGTCTATCCTGATCCGGAATTTGCGAAGCTCCTCAGTCGACTTGAGCTCGACGACGAGGGATTGGCGGCAGTGACAAGCGTGATCTGGCTGCGGCTCCTCTATCCGTCCGCGTCGCCTCCTCGGAAGCTATGTGCTGCAGCAACGGTGCTGAGCAGGTGGCTAGCAGTTTAGCGATGGCTTGAGCGCCTAAGATATTCTGTCATCCATCAGTGGCTGTCTCAGGTCCGACTCCCCTGCGGGGGAGGGGGCAGCAACTTGCGTTTGCAGCGCCTGAGCGCCGGTGAGATGGCTGCGGCGCACAAATTGACGTGTACTCCAGAAGGCGCGTCCGCGCGCCTGCCTTTTCGGCCTATCCGCTTGCTCCTTCTCCGCGCGCGCGACGCGCGAGCGCGACTTTATCAATTTTGCCGATCGGCAGAAGTGGCATCTCGTCGAGGATGAAAAAAGATTTAGGGATCTTGTAATTGGCGAGCCGGTCGCGGCAGTGAGCCTGGAGAGCATCTGCCGTCAGGGTCCCGCGCAGAGTCACAAAAGCGACGCCGACCTCTTGCCAAACGTCGTCCTCGACGCTGACGACAGCGACTTGATCAACGAGCGGGTGCGCTTCGATCGCGGCTTCCACTTCACGTGGATAAACATTGTAGCCGCCCGACTTGAACATCTCCTTGATGCGGCCGACGATACGATAGTGACCGTCTTCGCGACGGAGCGCGGTGTCGCCGGTTCGCATCCAGCCGTCGGAATCTATCGTCTCGGAGGTCGCCTGCGGTTTGCGCCAATAGCCGAGCATGTTGTATTTTGAACGGGTTTGCAGTTCGCCTGCGACGCCGGTTTCCGAGATGATCCGACCGTCCCTGTCGACGAGGCGGATTTCAACGCCCTCTGCGGGAACGCCCACGCTGCCGGCAAGTATCTCTCGATCACGCGTCGGCGTCATGACGGTGATCGCGCAGGTGGATTCTGTCATGCCGTAATTGGTCGCCATGGGTAAACCGAGCCCGAGCAATCTGTCCAATGTGTCGCCAGGAATGGCGGCGCCCTCCCACACGATCAACTGAACGGCGGAGAGATCGAAGGCGGTGAAATCTGGCAGGGCGAGTTGTAGATGGAAGACGCTTGGGACGGTCGCCCAAAAGGTCACGCCCTCGTTTTGCATCAGCTCGAGGCATCCGCGCGGATCGAAATGTTCCATGAAGATGAGGGCGCCGCCAGCGACGATCGTTGGCGTTGACACATCCGCCACGCAGCCGACGTGATTGATCGGAAAATAGTTTACGATCCGCAATGGGTTGATTGGCCAGTTGCGGTTCTGCTCGAGCGCTGCGGCGACGAGGCCCTCATGATGCAGGAGCGCGCCCTTGGGCTTGCCGGTAGAGCCTGAGGTGTAAACGATCAGGCAAGGATCGCGGCCGCCGCAGGAGGCGCGTGCATTCGCCAGATCCTCGTCGGAAACGGTCGCGCCTGCTTGCAGGAAGCTTTCGTACGCGGCGGCGGCCTTCAACTCAGCGCCAGGAAGGGTGACGAGCGTGCGAATGCATTCATTTTGCGAGAGGAGTGTTTCGAGTTCGGCGGCATAGTCGCGACCTTCGATCTCTCGACGGGCCAACAAGATGCAAGGCTCCGCGTCGTTGACCGCATAGCTTAACTCTTCCATGCGATATTTCGGATTCAGTCCAAGCCAAATCGCGCCGATGGAAGCCGTCGCCAGGAATGCGACCAGATAGTCTGGATGTGGAGACGAAAGCGTTGCAACGCGATCGCCCTTTCGCACCCCTGCAGCGATCAGCGCTTTCGCGAGGCGATCGATTTCCTCGCAGAGTTTGGCATAGCTCAGCCGGAAATCTCCGAGCGTGGCGGCTTCAGCGTCCGGCGCCTTCTCTGCCCAATAGGCGCAATAATCGCTGATGCGCGCAAAGCTCGGAAAAACGTGTTGGCTCATTGGGGGCTCTAGTCTCTCGATCAGCTTGACGACGGCAGTCGATCATGAAAGTGAGGTGTAGCTCAAAAATAATCAGCACTCAAGAGTGGAGCTTGGCATGGAGCTTCGATCTGTCGGCATCGACGACAAGTACACATCAGAAGCGGGTCGCGCGTTCGTGACCGGCGTGCAAGCGCTGGTGCGCGTGTCGCTGGATCAACGACGACGCGACAGGGCTCAAGGACTCAATACCTCGGTCTATGTGACCGGTTATCGGGGCTCTCCGCTCGGGGGGCTCGATTCTGCGTTGTGGCGCGGACGCGATCAATTGGCGGCGCTCGACGTCCTTTTTCAACCTGGCGTCAACGAGGACCTTGCGGCGACGGCGTGCCTTGGCACGCAGCAGATCGACTTCTTGCCGGGCGCGCAGCGCGAGGGCGTTTCGGCGATCTGGTACGGCAAGGGGCCCGGCGTCGATCGCAGCGTTGATGCGTTGAAGCATGGTAACTTGGCGGGTGCGTCGGCGAAGGGCGGGGTGCTTGTGCTCGCCGGAGACGATCACGGGGCCAAATCGTCCACAACGGCGCATCAATCCGAGCCCACATTGGCGGCGGCTCTTGTTCCGGTGCTTTACCCGGCTTCCGTTCAGGAATGTCTCGACCTTGGTCTTGCCGGCTTGGCGATGTCGCGCTTCTCCGGCGCCTGGGTTGCGCTTAAATGTGCAACAGACATCATCGAAGCGGGCGCCACGATCGAGCTTGGCGTATGGGCGGAGGCCTATATCGAGCCAGAGGTCGAGCGCCCGCCCGAGGGCCTGCATATCCTCAAGGGTTTTGCGCCTCTTTTCGACGAAATGCGCCACCTGCGCTATCGCCTGCCCGCGGTGCAGGCCTTTTGCCGTGCCAACGGTCTCGATCGCATCGTCGCCAAGCCAGAGCGCAAGCGGCTGGGGATCGTGGCCGCTGGGAAGGCATACGGCGACACGTTGCGGGCGCTGGAAGACTTGGGTCTGGATACTGAAAAGTGCGAGGCGCTGGGCATCGGAATTTACAAACCCGCACTGGTTTGGCCGCTTGACCCGATTGGGGCGCGCGCATTCGCCGCAGGCTTCGAGGAGGTCCTCGTCGTCGAAGAAAAGCAGGGCTTGATCGAGGGTCAGATTGCGCATGCAATCTGCAAATTGGATTTGGCCGATCGTCCGAGGTTGACCGGGAAGGCCGGTTCGGGCGAAGGCGATTTTCTGCTTCCGAGTTGGGGCGAGCTATCGCCAACGGCAATCGCACTTGCGATCGGCGTGCGGCTCACAGCGGTCGGTGTCGATGCCCCCGACACCAGTGCGCGCCTGGCGCAAATCAAGGAGCGATCCGCCGCGGCGGCGACGCCCATTTCGGTTGCGCGTACCCCGGCATTTTGTTCGGGGTGTCCACACAGTTCCAGCACTCGCCTGCCGGAAGGAAGTGTCGCGATTGCGGGGATCGGTTGTCATACCATGGCGATCATGATGCCTGATCGACCAACCTTGCCGCCGGTGCAGATGGGCGGAGAGGGGGCAAACTGGATAGGCATGTCGCCGTTCCAGGCGACGCCCCACATCTTTCAGAATCTCGGTGACGGGACATACTTTCACTCTGGTTTGCTGGCAGTGCGCGCTGCGGTCGCTTCCGGAGTCAACATAACCTATAAGTTGCTATATAATGATGCGGTGGCGATGACAGGCGGTCAGCCCGTCGATGGCCAGCTCAGCGTCGCTGATGCTTGCAGGCAATTGTCCGCCGAAGGCGTCAAGCATATTGTCGTCCTCTCAGAAGAGCCTGCGCGCCATCACGACCTCGGTCCAGAGGTGGAACTTCGTCACCGCGACGACTTGCTGCCGGTCGAGCGCGAGTTGCGCCAACGCCAGGGCGTGACGATCCTTGTTTTTGACCAGACCTGCGCCGCCGAAAAGCGTAGGCGGCGCAAGCGAGGTTTGTTGCCCGATCCCGACAAACACTTGGTAATCAATGAATTGGTTTGCGAAGGATGCGGCGATTGTTCGGCTCAATCGACCTGTGTCAGCATCGTTCCTGTCGAAACCGAGTTCGGGCGCAAGCGCGCGATAGATTATGCAAGCTGCAATAAGGATTATTCTTGCGCGAAAGGCTTTTGTCCATCGTTCGTGACCGTGAGGGGTGTAAAGCTCAAGAAGCAGAGCGCGCGCGAGCTTCCTGGGCATCTACAAGCGGCTGTCGACGCCTTGCCCGAAGCGCAGGCGGCGTCGCGCGACCAAGCAT
>CAYMEB010000150.1:0-11681 GCA_964389095.1 uncultured Hyphomicrobiaceae bacterium | reverse complement strand
AGGACGGCAAGTTCCGCGAGGATCTCTACTACCGTCTCAACGTGTTTCCGATCCACGTGCCGCCGCTGCGTGAGCGCATGGAGGACGTCACGGAGCTGGCGCGGCACTTCCTGGCGCGCTTCGCCGCGGAGGAAGGCAAGCGCGTCGTTTCGATCAGCGACGACGCCCTTCAGATGCTCGGCGCCTATACGTGGCCGGGCAACGTGCGTCAGCTCGAGAATGCCGTGTTCCGCGCGGTGGTGCTTGCCGACGGAAACGAGATCGGCGTCGACGAGTTCCCGCAGATCGCGGCGCACGTCGAAGGCTTCAAGGCGCAAGTGCCGGCGGCTCCCGCACAGGTCTCCGCCAAGCCAGCGTTCACGGGACCTGCGGTTCTGGGTGCCGAGAACATCGTGCCGCAGACCATGGCGATCGGCGGCGGCAACAGCCGCGGCGCACTCGGCATCCCTGCGGTGGACGAGGCTGGAGAGATTCGCTCTCTCGAGGCGATCGAGGCGGACATGATCCGGCTCGCGCTCGGCCGCTATCGCGGCCACATGACGGAGGTGGCGCGGCGCCTCAACATCGGCCGCTCGACGCTCTACCGCAAGATGAAGGACTACGGGCTGGAAGAGCGCGCGGAGGACGCGGCCTGACCGCCGCGGGCATCGCACCTGCCACGCAGGCGCTCACGCCATCCTCGATACGAATTCGGGGCCGGTCCATCTGGACCGGCCCCGCTTTCTTCTGGCCGTCGCAATGCTCGCACCGCGGCGCCGGCAATCCCTGAAATCAGCGTTTACTCGGAGGACGATGTCGTTCGGCATCGCGCCAGAGAAGCACCTTTCGAAAGCCCAAGTCCGGATCGCAATCCCGCATCATTCGCGTTTCGGGTGCGGACGCATCGACGCCACGACGCATATGGAGGTGCTTCGTCATGGATCACTCCGATGAGTGAAGTGCCGCGCACCCCTCCCGACAGCGGAATCCCGGCGGAACGCGCAGGCGCGCGCCGGAACATCCGATGACGTGCGGAGTGGTGGCAGCGGTTCGGGATGGAATCGCGGGGCGCCCGCGAGATACGAGATCCGACGACTGCCAATGGCGGTTCCATCCTCGTCCGCCTCGTCGCCGGCAATTCTGTCTGTGCTGGCAGGATCATTCCCCTGAGGGACTCCCCACGATCCGCGTCGGACTGGACGCGTCGTCTGCACACTGGGGGAAGACTAACAGATGGAAGCGATTCGTGTTGTCGATGAGCCGCACCTGATGCGGACATGCAACAGATGATCACGCCTCCACGCGCGGGAGGGCGGCCGTCTTACCGGTGTCACGAAAGTCGAGCCGGGAGCGTCAGCTCACGTTGGTCCAGGTGCCGTCGGGATTGCGGCACGCGGTGCCGCGCATCGCCTGGGGCCGGCCGTCGATATAGATCGTGTGCGTGAAGTCGCGGCAGTCCTGCGGACCGCGCTTGTACGGCGTCATCGGCACGACCTCGCCGTAGCGGCCGTTGTCGGGGTTCTGCCAGCGGATCGGCCGGCCGGACGGGCCGCGCTCGAAGGCATCGAACTCGGCCTGCTGCGCGAGCAGACGATCGCGCTGGTCGAGCTTGCGGCCGATGTCGTTGCCGACGATGCCACCGATCACGGCGCCAGCCATCGTGCCGACCACGCGGCCACCGCCTTTGCCGAACTGGCTCCCCACGATACCGCCGAGAACGGCGCCGCCGACGAGGCCGGCGTCACCCTTGGTGGGCGTGCCGTCGGGACCCGAGCAACCGGAAAGCGCCAAGGCGCCGGCAGCAACGAGAGTGATGGCAAGTGCGCGCATAGGGTATCCCCTTGCAGAGGCCGAGGCCGTCATCGACACGGGCCGAGATCGGCCACGCATTTTCCAGAACAGTGTTTAGCGACTTTATGCGACGAGATCGAGAGCGTATTTGGGAGGGATTCTGGCGGAAGTGGGGCCCCGTCTGCGGCGGCTAGCCCCGCCCATTCACTGGATGCGGGTGGGACGATGGTCGGTCCCGGCGAGCGAGGCGAGCCGCACGGCGAAACGTTGCAGGCTCGCGGAGACCTCGTGCCAATTGCCGACGTTCAGAGCCGCTGCCAGCTCGCGACGATGCTCGAGAAGGAAGCGATGCTTGGCGAGCCTCACCTCGTCGAGGCGGCCGCCGCCCCGGTCCTCGGCGAGCTCGCGATCCATGCGCACCAACAGATGCTGGTAGGCGCCACCGGCCAAAAGCATCATCACCGGCTGCATCGTCTTGAGCCGATCGGCGATATCGTTGAGCTGCGCCGCAGCAGCCGGCGCGGTGATGAGATCCGCAGGCGTGCTGGCCCGGGCTTCGTCGATGCTCGTCTCCAGCGACGCCATGGCTTGGCGCAGCGGGCGGCGCAGGTTGGCCTCGTCGCTGCGCAGCACCTGATCGAGCGCACGCCAAAGTGCACCGGCATCGATGTTGCGCTGATTGTCGAGCAGGTACTGGATGGCTTCCTGCTGCTGCCCCATCTGGCTCGCGAAGTGCTCGATCAACTCGCGATCGAAAGACTCCGCGGGCGTGTCGTCGTTGTGGGCATGCGCGGGCGTCACCGCAGCCTGTTCGCGCTGACGCGGGGCCAGTCCCGACGGGATCAGGCCGGCTGGAAGCGGTTGAGCCGTAATGGCGGGATCCGTACCGCCCAGGCGGCCGCCGTCGCGGGGACGCGAAGAAATGCTCAGCGCGTCGGTGCTCGTCGACAACAGCATCTTCGCGCGCAGGCGCGTCAGGGTTTTCACGAAACCGGTATGGAGCACGTAGCGGTTCGCGTGCAGCGTCTTGTCGTCGTCGCCCTTGTACTCGGCGTTCTGGACGTAGCCGATGCTCGAGCCGGCTGTGAGCACGCGACGGGCGACGCGCTTTTCATCCTGCGACTGGAACTCGTCGAGACGGATCTCGTTGGCGAACTCCGGACGCTCCTTGACCGGATAGGGATGAAGATGATCGAGGACAAGCTGTGCATTCTCGGCGATACGCAGCCCCAGCTCGCGGCGGTCCGCCGGGACGTTTCCGGGGATGAGCGCGGCGGTCAGATCCCTCTCGAGCTGAGCGAGCTTCACGGTTTCCGCGATGTCCTCGCTGAGGTGCTTTCCATCCTTCTCGAAGGCGCGGGCGGATGCGATGGAGAGATACTCGAACAACTCCGGGCGCACGTAGTACCGGCGCTCGTCGAGTTCGTCGCGGCTCACGGCTCCGATGGTCGCGCCCGCGTTGAGGACACGGCGGACCGCGGCCGCGTGTTCGGGATCCAATTCACCCATGTTCACCACGGCCGAATAACCCTGCCTGCTCGTGTCGGCGTGCATCGCCTCGATGGCGAGCCGCGCCGTGTCGAAGCGATTGGGCAAGAGCGCGTTGTCGATGATCCGCTCGAGCTGATCGGCGCTGCGCGCCTTGTCGGTGGGCACGTCCGACAGCGGCGAGCGCACGGCATTCGCACCGAACAGACCCGACATGAAAACGAGGCTGTCGATGGCGATGGCGATCGCGAGCGAGAGGTAGGCGAGTCGATTGCCGTCTTGGAAGGCGTTCCAAGTCACGACGAAGCGGTTGGCCTTGTCATCGCGATTGAGCTCGATGAAATTGATCTTCTGGCGCAGCGCATCGGTGTCCTTGGATGCGAGCCCGGAGTCCTGCACGCACTTGCGCGCGAACCCGAACAGGTCATCTGCGGTCTTGTTCTGGGCCAGCTTGTCGCCGCCGGCGCAATTGGCGGCGAAGACCTTGATGCCGTCGTTGAGGGCGAACACACGCCCGGCGGCCTCGCTCGCCGACTTGGGATCGCAGTCGATCGAGCGGACCTTGTCGCGGGTGGTCGGCGCCGCGCTCATGGCGCCCACCATCTGCACGCAGATCTGCTGGACCTGGGCGAGCGTCTCCACGCGCGGATTCTGGCGGAACTCGGCCCGCAGCTTCTCGAAAGAGCGCAGGATGCGCGCCGGATCGATCTTCGGGCCGTCGTCCTGCGCGCTGGTCTCCTGCGCGATGCGGATGCGCTGCTCGGCGGTCTGCGCCTCGCCCTTGAGCTTGGCGACGTCGCCGTCGATGGCGGCGAGCTCGCGCTTGATCGTGGAGATGCGCTGCTCCGCCTGGCGCAGCGGCCGTTCGGCATCGCGCAGGCGCTCCTCGGCGATCTTGATCTCGTCCTTGAGCTTGGCTTCCTCGGCCTTGCGCGCGCGAAACTGGGGACCCTGTCCGACCTTTCCGGTGCCTTCGACGCCGCGTTCTTCGGCCATCGCCTCGACGCGCTTGGCATCGAACGACCTGGTCTTCTCCTCCACGACCGCCTTGCGCTCGTTGAACGTGCTGAGCAGCGTCGGGCGGTCGGTCTCAAGCCTCGTCAACTCGTCACGCAGCGACAATTGCTTGGTCGACAGGCCGGCCTGGGAAGACTGAGCGGTCGCGATGCGTTCCTGCTGCTGCTGGATCGTCTGCTTGCGCTGCTCCATCTGCTGGACGAAGTAAGCCTCGATCGCGCCCTGGCTGTCGTTCGCTTGGCGGGCAAGTTCGGTCAGATTTCGATCGTAGTCCAGCCATCCCTTGGTGGCGAACAGTGCCTCCGCCTCGCCGAGCTGGCGGTTCGAAATCAGGCTGCCGATGTCGGCGACGACGCCGGCGACCTGATTCTGCGCACGCAATTCGGCCGCGCGCTTGCGTTCCTCCTGCGGGAAGATCGTCGAGAACAGCGAGTCGAACGAGAAGAAGACCGACGTGGCCATGCAGGCGAGGAACATCACCCACAAAACTGCGGTGCGGATGATGATGCGAGTGGCGTCGAAATAGGTCCGCAGGGTGTTGGCGTTCGCCGCGACCATGAACAGGCCGACGACGACGAGCCCGGCGCCGATGCCCGCGAGCCATAGCGGCAGACGAGTCAGGTCGGCGTCGCGGCTGGTCAGCAGATGAACGGCGCCGGCGATCGCCGCGGTCAGGATGCCGAACAAAGTGAGCCCCAGGGCCCCCTTCAGGCTCGCACTGCCCGCCGCGCCGACGACGCCGTTGGGCGCACGCTGGCTCATGCCGGTGGCGAAACTCTCACCGATCAGCCACGCTACGATCAGCATGACGCCCTGAATGCCGAACGTCACCATGGCCGACAGGATCGGCTCCCCGGTGAAGTTCTTCATGCCGTCCCAGGTGGTCCAGCCGGAGGCGAGGGAGAGCACGAGGCCGGTCGCACCGAGCAGACCCAATTGCCAGTTGGTGAAGAAGATGTCGGCGATGATCTTGGGCAGGCGCGCCAGCGCGCTGCGCCACAGGAGCGCGACCAGGGCCATCGCGGCGAGGGCCGGGATCGCCGGGTTCGAAAGCACTCCGCGCGCCGAGTCCAAGGCAGACTGGACATCCAGAGCGAACATTCCACCGACCTCCCCGCCCGCAGGCGGCACACGTTCCAGTTGTGTTTTGCAGCCCAGTCTAGCCGATCCCTGTGCGTGGAATGCAACAGGGGTGCCCAGGCGCGACACTCGCCCAGCAACTCGGCCAAGCTACGGCAAGATTGCGGCCCAATGACGAGTGGCTCCGAGCGGCTGTGGAGGATCTGCCTTCCACCAGCCCAGAAAGCCCCTGCAGTTCGCCGCGACGCGATGGTATAATGAAACATGAACAGACAATCACGACCTAGCGACCCCGCCGGCCCGGGGCACGCCGAACATTCCAGCCGACCGGGCCACGATCACGGCGTGTGCTTGGTGTCGGCGCTCGCTCGCGCCGAAAAATCTTTCCAAGACAAAAACTTACGACTGACCCCCCTGCGCCGCCAGGTGTTCGAGGAGATCGCCGGATCGCACGACGCCGTCGGGGCCTACGATCTTCTGGACCGGTTGGCGCGCAAGACCGGCGAGCGGCTCGCGCCGATTTCGGTGTACCGCGCGCTGGATGCCCTGCTCGAGGCGGGCGTCGTGCACCGCCTGGAAAGCAGGAACGCTTTTTTCGCGTGCCATACCGACCACGGCGATTCCGGGCGTCCGATGGCCCTGGTCTGCGACCGTTGCCGCGTCGTGAACGAACTGGAATCGGGTGCCATCCGGGACGCCGTGAACGCGACCGTCGCCCGGGCGGGATTCACCCCTCGCATCACGATGATCGAGATCGCCGGCGTCTGTGCTGCCTGCCGCCGCAGCGCACCCCAAGGGACGCAGGTATGACCGATCCGCTGGCCGCGACGCCGCCCTGGCGGCCGGGGAAGGGTCGCCATGGCTGAGCCTCATCCCCATCCGCATGATCATGAACATGATCATGACCATCATCATCACGACCACCCCGACGCGGGCCCGCCGGACGCCACGGCACTGATCAGCGCGCGAGGGCTGACGATCACCCGCAGCGGACGAACTCTGCTGCATCATGTGGATATCGATCTTCGGCAGGGAGAGATCGTCACGCTGATCGGCCCCAACGGCGCGGGCAAGACGACCCTCGTGAAGCTCTTGCTGGGGCTGCTCCAGCCGAACGCGGGCAGGCTGACCCGGCGCGCCGACCTCACGATCGGCTATGTGCCGCAGCGCTTCGACGTCGATCGCGCGATCCCGCTCACGGTTGCGCGCTTCCTGTCTCTGGGCCGCAATGCATCGGAGGAGGCCCGCGCACGTGCCCTGGCGGAAGTCGGGGCGGAGCATCTGTCCGGCCATCAATTCTCCGACCTCTCGGGCGGCGAGCTTCAGCGCGTGCTGATGGCGCGCGCGCTGCAAGGAGAGCCCAACCTGGTGGTTCTCGACGAGCCGGTGCGCGGCGTCGACTACCAGGGCGAGGCGGAGCTCTATGCGATGATCGCGCGGCTGCGGTCGGACCGTGGGATCGGAATCCTTCTCGTCAGCCACGATCTGCACGTGGTCATGGCTTCGAGCGACCGCGTGATCTGCCTGAACCGTCACATCTGCTGCTCCGGCGTGCCGCAATCGGTGGCCCAGCATCCAGAGTATGTCCGCCTGTTCGGGCCGCAGGCCGTGAGATCCCTGGCCGTCTACCAACACTCGCACGACCACGGCCACGACCTTTCGGGCGCCCCCAAGCCTGCCGATTCTCCGCGAGATCCGCGATGATGGACCCATTCTTCCTCAAGGCGCTGGCCGCCGGATTGGGTCTGGCCGTCGTCTCCTCCCCGCTGGGCTGCTTCGTGGTCTGGCGGCGCATGGCCTATTTCGGGGAGACCGTCTCGCAAGGAGGACTGATCGGTGTCTCCCTGGCGCTGATGATGTCGCTCGACGTGACGACGACGGTGATCGTGGTTGCGGTCGCGCTCGCGCTGCTTCTGCTCGGTCTGAGCCGGCAGAGCGTGGTGCCGACGGACTCCATCCTCGGTCTTCTCGCTCATGCGACGCTCGCCGTCGGCGTGGTGATGGCGAGCCTGGTGCGCGGGCCGGGCATCGACCTCATGTCGATCCTGTTCGGAGAGATCTTCGCCGTCACGGGGCGGGACCTCGCCTGGATCTTCCTGGGAGGCTCCGCGGCGCTCATCGCGCTCATCTCGATCTGGCGACCGCTGCTTTCGCTCAGCGTGCACGAAGATCTTGCCGCGGCCGAGGGCGTGTCGGTGGAGCGGACGCGCCTGATCTTCATGCTGGTGCTGGCCGTGGTGGTCGCCATCGCACTCAAGGTCGTCGGCGCACTTCTGACGATCGCCTTCCTCATCATGCCCGCAGCCGCCGCGCGGCCATTCGCGGAAAAACCGGAGCAGATGGCCTTCCTGTCGGTGATCATCGCGGCAATGTCGGTCGGCCTGGGCCTGGTCGTCTCGGTGACGATCGACGCACCGGCCGGCGCGTCGATCGTGCTCGTCATGACCACGATGTTCGCGATTGCAATGGTTCCGCTGATGTCGAACGGGCGCGACTGAGGCCACAGACCGCGCAGACAGGACAACGACCCAGATGGCACAGATGCGAAAACTGGAGCTGGAGCCGAGGCACGCGACGCAGCGCGTACAGGTCGGTACCGTGGCGATCGGCGGCGGTGCGCCGATCGTGGTTCAATCGATGACCAACACGGATACCGCCGACGTGGCAGGCACGGTGGCTCAGGTCGCCGCGCTTGCCCGCGCGGGCTCGGAGATCGTGCGGATCACAGTCGACCGGGAAGAGGCCGCCGCCGCGGTGCCCCACATCCGCGATCGCCTGCGCAAGATCGGCGTCATGGTGCCGATCGTCGGTGACTTCCACTACAACGGGCACACCCTGCTCACCGAGCATCCAGCCTGCGCCGAAGCGCTCGACAAGTACCGGATCAATCCCGGCAATGTCGGCTTCAAGGACAAAAAGGACCGGCAGTTCTCCGCGATCGTCGAACTGGCGCTGCGCCACGCGAAGCCGGTTCGAATCGGCGTCAACTGGGGCTCGCTCGATCAGGACCTGCTGACCCGGCTGATGGACGAGAACGCCCGCCTCCCCGCGCCATTGCCCGCGCGCTCGGTCATGCACGAGGCCATCGTCCAGTCGGCGCTGCTCTCGGCGGCGCGTGCCGGCGAACTCGGTCTCGGCAGCGACCGCATCGTCATCTCCGCCAAGGTCTCCACGGTTCAGGACCTTGTGTCGGTCTACCGGCTGCTGGCGGAGCGCTGCAAGTTCGCGCTCCATCTGGGACTGACCGAAGCCGGCATGGGTTCCAAAGGCATCGTCGCGTCCTCCGCCGCAATGGGAATCCTGCTCCAGGCCGGCATCGGCGACACCATCCGCTATTCGCTGACGCCCGAACCGGGCGGCGACCGCACGCTCGAAGTTCGCGCGGCACAGGAACTGCTGCAGACGATGGGACTGCGGACGTTCATGCCGATCGTGGCGGCTTGCCCGGGATGCGGCCGCACGACCTCCACCGTGTTCCAGGAACTCGCACGCGACGTGCAGGACATGATCCGCGAGAGAATGCCGCAGTGGCGCGAGAAGTTCCCCGGAGTCGAGGGGCTGAACCTCGCCGTCATGGGTTGTATCGTGAACGGCCCGGGCGAGAGCAAGCATGCCGACATCGGCATCTCGCTGCCGGGCACCGGCGAGCAGCCCGCCGCACCGGTCTTCATCGACGGGAAGAAGGCCATGACCCTGCGCGGTCCGCGGATCGCCGAGGAGTTCAAGGACATCGTCGAGCGCTACATCGAGCAGCGTTTCGGAAACGCGTCTTCGCGGCACACCGGTTAAGGGTGCGCTAACCACATCGTGGTTCACTCTCGCCAGTCGTATCTGTTGCGTCTGTGAGAGTGAGTGTCATGTCCGCGTCTCCGGCAGGTTCCCTGCTGAACATCAAACTCCGTCGAACCGCGCGGTTCGGCGTGATCGCGCTCAGCGTGTTCGCCTCCGCGTGTGCGAGCAACAAGGAGCCGAGCTACGTTTCCGGCCCACCGATGCAGGTGCAGGCGCATCCCGCCGCCATGCCGGGGCCGAAGCCCGAATCGAGGACGACGGCCAGCCGGCCCAGGTGCCCGGCCGCCGGACCCGTCCCGAGGAAGACGATCCGAGCCAGCCGTGGAGTCCGAACTACGGGCGCGGGAAAAACACCACCGAGCGCCCGGTCGAGCAGCCTGTGACCCGCCCGGCGACGCCGCGTCAGATCGATGCGGGAACATCCGTCCTGCGGCGCGCGGCGTTGAGCGAGGCCGACGCGGATACCATCGTGGCGATGGCGATTTCGGCCCACGAAGCGCGCCACCGTTGATGCTGGAAGCGCGTCAGATGATGGCGTGACGCACCTTGGCGGACACCCACTCGGACGCCACGACCAGGGACAGGATCATCAGCAGGATCAGCGTGACCTGCGGCCATGCGAGCGTCGAGAGCGACGATTCCAGCTGAAGGCCGATGCCGCCGGCACCGACCAGACCGAGGATCGCGCTCTCGCGGATGTTGATGTCCCAACGATAGACCGAGATACCGGCGAAGGCCGGCAGGATCTGCGGCACGATCGCATAGTCGATCACCTGTGCGCGCGATCCGCCCGTCGCCTCGACCGCCTCGACCTGCGACAGGTCGATCTCCTCGATCGCCTCGTACAAGAGCTTGCCGATGAAGCCGAGCGAGCGCAGGGCGATAGCCAGAATGCCGGCGAGCACGCCCGGTCCGATGATCGAGACCAGGAGCAGCCCCCAGATCAGGCCGTTGATAGAGCGCGAGGACACGATCACGAACATGGCCAGCGGCCGGACGATCGCGACGGACGGCGTCGTGTTGCGCGCGGCGAGGAACGCCAGCGGGGTTCCCAGGACAACCGCGAGCAGGGTGCCGAGCGTTGCAATGTTAAGTGTCTCCCACAGTGGCCAGAGGAGCTTTTCGACATAGGACCAGCGCGGCGGGAACATGCGCGACGCGATGTCGTGGCCCTGGCTCGGCGCAGAGGTGACGAAGGCCCAGATCGTATCGTGCGTCATTACCCTCCAGCAGAAAACGAACAGGACGACCAGGGCGAGCCAGCCGGCCCAGCCCGCCAGTTCCGCCCGTGTCGTCCGCCGCCGCCATTCCGGCCCGTCCGCTGCCTGCCTGACAACCATCACTGCACCCACTTGCGAACGTGGCTCGAGGCGTATTCCAACGTGAAAACCACGGCGATGATGGTGATCAGGATGGCTGCGGCGGTGTCGTACTCGTAGCGGCTTATCGCGGTGTTGAGCGTCGCGCCGATCCCGCCTGCGCCGACAATACCGACGACCGCGGATTCGCGGAAATTGATGTCGACGCGGTACATGGACAGGCCGATCAGGCGTGGCATGACCTGCGGCTGGATGCCGTAATTGAGAACCTGCCACCAGGACGCGCCGGTGGCCCGCATCGCCTCGCTCTGCGCCTCGTCGATGTCCTCGATGTCCTCGGCCAGCAACTTGGCCATGAATCCGATGGTGGCGAACGAGATGGTGAGGAAGCCCGCGAAGGTGCCGAAGCCGAACATGGCGACGAAAAACACCGCGATGATGATCTCCTGGAACGAGCGCGAGACCGCGATGATCGCACGGCAGACATAATAGACGGCGAGCGGCGCGATGTTGCGTGCCGCGCCGATGCCGATCGGGATCGATACCGCGATGCCGACGACCGTGGCGCACACCGTCATCGACAGGCTCTCCTGCATGCCGATCGCGATGTCCTCCCAGCGCGAGGTGAAGTTGGGCTGCAGGAAGCCTTCAACGAAGCGCCAGCCTCGGACGAGGCCTTCGGAGACGCGCGCCCAGTTCACTTGCAGCGAAGACAGGGCAAGCACGAGATAGACGACCGCTCCGACCCTGAGCGACCAGCGCAACTCGGCGCTCGCGATAAAGGGCGGCCGGCGCCACGTCGTGCGACCGACAACGGCGTCCATCATGTTCCCGCCTCCAGCCGCCGCTCGCTCGCCGCTCGGGCTTCCTCCGCCTCGTCATCCTCACGCTGTTTCGTCAGGGCCGTCCAATCCTCCTCGCCGTAGATGCGGACGAGGGCGCCCTCGTCGAGGCCCGACGGTGGACCATCGTAAACCACCTCTCCGGCCCTCAGTCCGATGATGCGCTTCACGAACGCCTGGGCGAGCGCGACGTCATGGATGTTGATGACGGCCGGCAGTCCGCGCTCGGCGCAGATCTCGGTGATCAATCGCATGATCTGCCGCGACGTCTTGGGATCGAGACTTGCGGTCGGCTCGTCGACGAGCAGCAGATCGGGGTCTTGCTCGAGCGCGCGCGCGATGCCCACGCGTTGCCGCTGTCCGCCGGACAGCG
>CAYMEB010000149.1:0-11770 GCA_964389095.1 uncultured Hyphomicrobiaceae bacterium | reverse complement strand
GAACTTCGCCATGCAGTCTATCGATCAGATCATCAATTCTGCCGCGAAGACCCTGTACATGGCCGGCGGACAGCTCGGCTGCCCGATCGTGTTCCGCGGTCCCAACGGCGCTGCGTCGCGCGTCGCAGCCCAGCATTCGCAGTGCTATTCGGCCTGGTACGCCCATGTCCCCGGCCTGAAGCTCGTCGCACCGTCGAATCCGGCAGACGCCAAGGGCCTGATCAAGGCCGCCATTCGCGATCCCAATCCGGTTCTGATCCTCGAGAACGAGATCCTCTATGGAACCTCCGGGCCTGTTCCCAAGGGCGTCGATTGGGTCGTTCCGATCGGCAAGGCGAAGATTGTACGCGAAGGGCGTCATTGCACGATCGTGTCGTTTGCCCGCGGCATGCATTACGCGCTCGGCGCCGCCGACGCATTGGCCAAGGACGGCATCGATTGCGAGGTCGTCGACCTGCGGACACTCAGACCTCTGGATCTGGAGACGGTGCTCGCGAGCGTCCGCAAAACCAACCGCATCGTGACCGTCGAAGAAGCTTGGCCCGTTTGCTCCGTGGGGTCGGAGATCTGTGCTCAGGTCGCCATCCAGGCCTTCGACCATCTCGACGCACCGCCGGCCAAGGTGACCGGCGCCGACGTGCCGATGCCCTACGCAGCCAATCTCGAGAAGCTCGCGCTGCCGAGCGTCGAGCAGGTCGTCGCGGCAGTGAAGGGCGTTTGTTACGCATAAAAGAACCCAGGATGGCGACATGAGCCCCCCGTCGAGACGAAGCTCCACCGACCGCAAGCTGCGGGCGCAACAGCTGGAGGGTGTCGCATTCAGGCGCTCTAAGACGCGGTCGATCGCGATCGCCGCGCCTTTCAACTCCGACAATCCCGCCTAACAGGCCGACCCCGCGATGCCCATCCAGATCCTCATGCCCGCATTGTCTCCGACCATGGAGGAGGGCAAGCTTGCCAAATGGCTCGTCAAGGAGGGCGACACCGTTAAGCCCGGGATGGTGATTGCCGAAATCGAGACCGACAAGGCCACAATGGAGGTGGAGGCGATCGACGACGGAACGGTCGGCCAGATCCTAGTTGCCGCCGGCAGCGAAGGCGTGAAGGTCAACACCCCAATCGCCATCCTGCTGACGGCGTCGGAATCGAACGTCGCTCGGTCGGCTGCACCGTTGCCACCTTCGACGGCCGCGGCCATACCGCAACCCGAGACGCGATCGGCTCCGAAGCCGTCGCCTGTGACTGCCAGCGCAGGAGTTCAGGCCATGCCGATCACATCAGAAGCAGCCCGCAGCGCTTCATCGGGCGAGCCACGCGTGTTCGCCTCGCCTTTGGCCCGGCGTCTCGCCAGAGCCGCGGGCCTCGACTTGAAATTGATCAAGGGTACAGGCCCTCATGGCCGGATCGTTCAGCGCGATATCGACGTCGCCAGGTTGTCGGGCGCAGCTCCGTTGAGGCCGGTCGCCACCGCGGGCGTTCCGGCGACGACGGCGGGGGGACAGACCGTTTCGTTCTCCACGCCGATGGCCGACGACAAGATCCTCGCCCTTTACGACAAAGACACCTACGAGATCGTGCCTCACGACGGCATGCGCAAGGTAATCGCGCAGCGGCTGACGCAATCGAAGCAGACGGTCCCTCATTTCTATCTCTCCCTCGATTGCAGGCTCGACGAACTGTTGCGCGCCCGGGAGCGCATCAATGCTGCATCTCCGAAGGAAGGGCCCCGCGCTTACAAGCTCTCGGTGAACGACTTCGTGATCAAGGCTCTGGCGCTCGCCTTGCAGCGCGTTCCGGCTGCCAATGCGACGTGGACCGAACAGGGCATGCTGCGCCACCGCCACTCGGACGTCGGCGTCGCAGTCGCGATCGAGGGAGGTCTTTTCACGCCCGTCATCCGCCATGCCGAGCTGAAGACGTTGGGCGAGATCTCGAACGAGATGAAGGACCTCGCCGAGCGTGCACGCAAGCGCCGCCTGGCACCGCACGAGTACCAGGGCGGCACCACCTCCATCTCCAACCTCGGCATGTTCGGCATCAAGTCTTTCGATGCGGTAATCAATCCACCCCATGCCACGATCCTCGCTGTCGGAGCCGGCGAGAAACGGCCGGTGGTGGTCGGTGACAAGCTCGAGATCGCCACGATCATGAGCTGCACGCTCTCCTGCGACCATCGTGTCGTCGACGGCGCCCTCGGTGCTGAGTTGCTCAATGCCTTCAAGCAGCTGATCGAGGACCCCGTCCGAATGCTGGTATGACGTTGCCTCCGTGGTCGCCGATCGCCATGACGATCTGGTGCGTGCCTTCGATGAGCGCGGGCGGCGCGCGGACAAAGCGCATGCGGACATGCACGCAGCCTTTCGCGCCGGCCTGCGCGACGCCGATCCGGCGGCCTATGGCAGCTTGGTGGACGAGTTCCGCTCTGCGACGAGGGCGGCGCTACACGGCGTGGGACCGGACATCTATGCCCGCATTGATGCCGGTGACCGGACTGCCCTCGACATTGCCGTCGCTTTCCTGGCCGCAGATCCGTGGTTCTTCTCTTCGGGATACGTCAAGGCGAACCTGATCCGCCGGCTGAAGCGGGCCCAGCTGGACGAGGCGCGGTGCGAACGGCTACGTCGCGCCGTACTGCATGCAGTCACCACTCGCGACCGCCGTGAGTTCCGCGACTATTGCCGCCTTGCGCGTGCGGTCACCAGGCCGAACCTGATTGTGACGCTTCGAGTACGCTCCCTCGACCCGGACCCGGGTGTTCGCCGGCGTGCCGGCTGGATGCTGAAGTACGTGGCTCCGTGACGAGCACGGCCCTACGCCTTCGCCGGAATGACGATCTGGGTCTGAGTGACGACCGCGACAAGCTTGCCGTCGGCGCCTGTGATCTTGGTCTGCCAAACCTGGGTAGTCTTGCCTTTGTGGAACGGCTCCGAAACACCGGTCACCACGCTGCCTACCGGCGCTCCCGACACGAAATTGGTCTTGGACTCGATCGTCGCTGTGCGGGCGCCGCGCGGCATGTTCACCACCGTCGCGACTGCTCCGAGCGTGTCGGCGAAGGCCATGATCGCACCGCCGTGCAGGATGCCGCCGCCCGTGCACATGTCGGGGCGCACTGTCATGCGGCCAACGGTCCGCTCCGGCCCAGCCTCGACCACCTCGATCCCGAGAAGCCCCGGCAACATGGGCTTGATCTGTTTGTTGATCTGATCGGCGATACTGCTCATCTCGAACCCCGTCGTTTGGACAGCCTCAGGCAATCACGCTCCGCCGACCCCGGCAATCGCCAAGTCGGCGGAACCCGCCGGCAGCCACGTCCATACCGGCTCTTGGGGCCACCGGGTGCTCCGTGAACTCGGGGTTAGGAACGTACGCTGCAGAACTTGCGTGTCGGCCATGTTCGGCCCACCATGTCTCCGCTCGGCCGGCGGTTGCAACAGCATCTTCCCTGGAAACGTCATGTTCGTTCGCCCTCCATTGAACCTTTTCCCGGGTCGCAGCGACGAAGCTTGCGAAGGTGCAGTGCCGTGTTCGGTCAGCCCATGACGTCGGCAGACGACGATCGCAAGTTGATGGAACGCGTCATTGCGCTGGACGAGGGGGCGCTTCGCACCCTCGTTGCCCGATACAACGTCAGGCTGCTCCGCTACGTCACTCGGTTGGTGACCAGCGAAGCCGTGGCGGAGGAGGTCGTCAATGAGGTGTTTCACGACGCGTGGCGTAACGCCCGTTCCTTCGAGGGGCGATCGACCGCGTTCACGTGGCTGGTCTCCATCGCCCACAACAAGGCGGTCAGCGCCATGCGCAAGCGACGCGAGGCCGGATGGGACGAGGAGACTGCCGCCCAGATCGCCGATACCGACGACGACCCGGAGGTCGTCGCTCAAAAGGTGGACAAGGCGGCCCAGATCCGCGCCTGCATGTTGGAACTGTCGCCCGAGCATCGCGAAATCGTCGACCTCGTCTACTACCACGAGCAGTCGATCGCGGAGATCGCCGACGCGCTTTCGATCCCGGAAGCAACAGTGAAGACCCGCATGTTCTACGCCCGAAAGCGGCTCGGCGAGCTGCTCAAATCCAAAGGCATCGATCGAGGCTGGCCATGAGCTCCGCCACAGAAGTCCCCAGCGAGCGCGAAGAAATCGAGATGCTGCTGCCGTGGTACGCCACCGGGAAGCTCTCGGGGACCGACCGCACGCGGGTCGAGGTCGCCTTGGCCGCGGACAAGGACCTCCGTCGCCAGCTCGAGATCATCTTGGAAGACAGGGCCGAGACGATCGCCGCCAATGAGGCGATCGCTGCGCGCTCGACGGTGTCCGCCGCCGCAATCGTCGACAAGACCAGTGTCGGTCCTCTGCGCACCGCACGCGCCGGCCTGGGGCGCCTCGCCGACTCCATGAGAGAGTTCTTTTCGCCCCCGACCGCGGGAAAAGTGAAGTGGGCCACGGCAGCCGCCCTGGCGATCGTTCTTGCCCAGGCCGTAACGATCGGTGCTCTGGTCAGGGACCGTGACGGTGGTGGATACGTGACCGCCAGCGGCCCGACAGCGACCGCCGGCGACGCAACGGCACTCGTCCGCTTCGCCGATGACGCAACGGCTGCATCCATTTCGGCAACCCTCGGACGCCTCTCCATGAGTATCGTGGACGGCCCCAGGGCAGGTGGCGTGTTCAGGGTCCGCATCGGAACCGCTACCATGTCCGCCGCCGACCGGGCTGCCGCCATAGAGCGATTGCGTGCCCAGGCGCCAGTTGTCATATTTGCCTCGCCCGCACCGGCGACCTCGCGCTGACCCCACCAGGAGATCGAAGCCATGCTGGCCAAAGGTCGTGTGTTTTTGACACTTGCCGGGCTTCTGGCATCGGCCCTGGGACTCGGATCGACCAGCGGCGATGCCCTGGCACAGCGAGGTGGCGGCGGTGGCGGTAGCATCGGCCGACCATCGTTCTCTTTCCCGTCGAACAACCAGCCCGTCCGCATTGCGCCGCCGGTCACCGGCAGCCGGGATATCGGTCGCAATCTTCCGGACCGGGAGACGCGCGTCCCGCCACGCCTTCGAATACCACCAACGACCGGCCGAGACGGGGACCCGCGCCCTCCATCGCGTATCGCCTGCGTGGGCGGCAGCGCCCGCGGCGGCAGTTGCGTCTGCCCGCGCGGCAGCAAGGCCGTACGGATCGGATCGGGTGCGTTCGCATGTGCGGGTGGCGGCACGGCCTCCAAACCGCCGAAACGCCCCCCTGTCGAGATCGTCACGCCGCCCGTCAAACCACGCCCGCCTGCAGTGGTCGCCGTTCCGCCGCGGCTTCCGCCTACGACGTTATTGCCTCGAAACAACACGCCCCCGCCACCGGGGGAGCCGCCGCCCGCCTCGGGTACGCCCGGCGGCCAGCCGCCGTTGCGTTTGCCCCCCATCGCCTCGAACGACACGTTCATTGCCGACGAGGTCCTGGCGACGGTTACGACAGGCACCTCGTTGGCCGTAGACGACCAGATCGCGCAGATCTACGGCCTCGTTCTTCTGGACCGTCAGCCGCTGGCGCTCTTGGGCAGCCGAGTGCTGCGTTACCGGATACCGGATGGTCGCCCCGTCGCAACCCTGATCGCTCAGCTCTCGACCGATCCTCGTGTCTTCGGACCTCAGCCGAACTTCATCTATCGCCAGCAGAATGATCCCGCGCGCGCGCTGGCGCGGCCGCCTCAGTACGGCATCGAAAAGATATCCGCACCAGCGGCACATTCGCTGGCACACGGCCGCGGCGTGCTTGTCGCCGTGATCGACAGTGCCGTCGATATCGCGCACCCGGATGTGGGGGCCGCCGTGACGAAGTCGTTCGACGCCGTCGGCGAGCCGATGGCGCCCGATATTCACGGGACTGCCATCGCCGGCATCATCGCCGGCCGCGGCATGGTCGCGGGCGTGGCACCGGAGGCACGCCTGCTGTCGGCACGCGCTTTCGTTCCCGGCAACGGCCGCCGGCAAGGCCGCACAACGACGGCTGTTCTCTTGCGCGCCTTCGACTGGTCTGCGACCGAGGGTGCCAGAGTCTTCAACCTCAGCTTCGCAGGACCTCGAGATCCCCTGGTCCACCAGTCGCTGCTGGCGGCGATCGAGCGACGCATCGTCATCGTGGCTGCGGCGGGCAATGGCGGGGCCGGTGCACCGTCGGCCTTTCCGGCCGCCTATGACGAGGTGATCGCCGTAACCGCGATCGACGCAGATGATCGCCTCTATGAGCACGCCAATCGCGGGGCTTACGTCAGCGTGGCGGCCCCCGGCGTCGACGTCCTGGTGCCGGCGCCCGGCTCGGCGCACGACATGCAGTCGGGCACCTCGTTTGCGGCTGCCTTCACGAGCGGCGTCGCGGCCTTGATGTTGGAGCGCAACCCGGGGCTGAAGGCGGCCGACCTGAAGCAGATCGTCATGCGGACGGCCGCAGACCTCGGCGCGCCGGGTGTCGACAACGAGTTCGGCGCTGGCCGGATCAATGCACTGGCGAGCGTGGAGCAGAGCGCATCGGCACGCTGATTCCGAGGGGCGATGTATCGCCCCTCTTCCGCCGCGCCCTAGCGGAGTTGCCCCTCAACTGAGACGATACTCTCCGTCGACCATCCTCAGCTCGGCGGGGGAAATCAGGCCGACATGGGCAACCCGTATCCGCTCCAGCCGGCCTTCGATGTTCCGGCTCCAGAAATCCAGGAAAGCCTTGAGCCGCGGCAATCGTGGTACCATATCGTACTCTTGCCAGACGAAACTCTGGACCAGCGATGGATAGTCGGGCATGCGGTACAGGATCTCGGCCGTGGTCAGGCTGAAACCCTGCAGCTGTGAGACGAAAGCCTTGTCGACCATGAATAACCTCCGAAGCAGCGGCCTTCATGACCTCGCGAGGCTAACCGAGTCCGGCGCGGGCGTGAACTGCCTTGCGTCATTGGAATTCTCTCCGAGCATTACGGCGGGGCAGAGACGCAACACTTCGAATTGGATCGGCGCCCGATGAACGATCTCGCAACGCAGCACGCCTCGCACCAGCATCGCCCTGCCGGCCATCCCGACGTCCGCCATGGCCGCATCGGCGTCCTTCTTCTCAACCTCGGCACGCCTGACGCCACATCCTACTGGCCGATGCGGCGTTACCTGAAGGAGTTCCTGTCCGATCGCCGCGTGATCGAGGAGCCTCGCTGGAAGTGGTGGCCGATCCTCAATCTGATCATTCTGACAGTCCGCCCCTCACGTAAGGGACGCGACTACGATACGATTTGGAACAAGGAGCGTGACGAGGGCCCTCTCAAGACCATCACACGGGCTCAAGCCGAAAAGCTTGCCGCCACTCTATCGGCAGACGAGCGGATCGTCGTCGATTGGGCGATGCGATATCAGAACCCGACCACCAAGAGTCGCATCGAAGCGCTGATGGCCGCCGGCTGTGATCGCATCCTGCTCTTACCGCTCTACCCCCACTATGCCGCAGCGACCACCGCGACGGCGTGTGATCAGGCATTCCGCGCACTGATGGAAATGCGCTGGCAACCCGCCGTGCGGGTGGCTCCGGCCTATGGCGACGATCCAGTCTATATCGACGAGGTCGCCCGCTCGATGGAACAACACTTCGCGTTGCTGCCTTGGCGTCCCGACGTGGTCGTGGCCACCTTTCACGGCATGCCCCAGAAATACCTCGAGCAAGGCGATCCCTATCACTGCCAGTGCATGAAGACCTCCCGCCTGCTCCGCGAGCGAATGGGCTGGCCTAAAGAGACCTGGCACACGACGTTCCAGTCACGTTTCGGCAACGACCCTTGGCTCCAGCCCTACACGGATGAAACGGTCGAGCGCCTTGCAAAGTCCGGCATCAAGAAGCTGGCGATGGTGGCTCCGGGCTTCTCGGCGGACTGCCTGGAAACCTTGGAGGAACTCGACGTCGAGAACCGCGACATCTTCATGGAGCACGGCGGTGCCGAGTTCACTTATGTGCCCGCATTGAACGACAGTCCCGGCGGAATCCGGCTGATCGAGAGCATCGTCCTGCGCGAGCTGAAGGGCTGGACAAGCCTTTGACGGTACCGCAGAATTGCAACCGATGGGGTTAGTTTTCCAGACCAGCCTTTGATATTGTTCAGTCGTGAATCCTTCAGGTGCTGCGATGCATCGACTTCTGGCACTCTTGGGTCTTGCCGTCGCGCTCGTCGCGTCTCTTCCGGACGAGGTCCAAGCACAGGCCCGCATTGCGCTCCTGATCGGCAACCAGAAATACAATGACCGCGTGGGTCCGCTCCGCAATCCGCACAATGACGTTGCGCTCGTCGGCCGTGCACTCAAGGAAGTCGGCTTCGAAATCCTGGATCCGGTGAAGGATGCAAGCCGCGACGAGATGCTCGAAGCTGTCCACGACTTCGGGACGCGGTTGCGCCGGGCCGGACGGGGCGCCGTCGGATTTCTGTACTACACCGGCCACGGCGTCTCGGCTGCTGGCGAGAACGTGCTTGTTCCTGCCAATGCACCCGACACCACCGATCGCACACTGGCCGTCCCCGGCGTGAAGCTCGGCGACATCCTCGACACGCTCAATCGAGTAGCGCCGGAATCCGTGTTTTTCATCGTGATCGATGCATGTCGCAACTCACTGCGTGGACAGCGCGGCACCAAAGGCTTCGTGCCCGTCAACGATCAGCGAACCGGAATGGTCCTTGCGTTCGC
The DNA here is from genome assembly GCA_964389095.1 of uncultured Hyphomicrobiaceae bacterium. Taxonomy (GTDB): domain Bacteria; phylum Pseudomonadota; class Alphaproteobacteria; order Rhizobiales; family Hyphomicrobiaceae; genus JABFRJ01. The sequence goes on along the minus strand of CAYMEB010000149.1, from coordinate 3,078 downwards.
GACCGCTGCCGGAGACACCGCGTCGGACGAAGGCCAAGTCAGCGGTCCCTATGCCGAGGCATTGGCTGCGGAACTCGTGAAGCCCGGGCAGACGGACCAGCAGATCTTCAATTCGGTGCGGGCCGAGGTGGTCCGCAAGACGCGGACGCAAATTCCCTGGACCCACGACGGATTGATCGGGGAGCGGGTCGTCTTCAAGCCGGCGGATGTGACCCCTCCCCCGGCCACTGTGCAGATTCCTGTTCATGTACCGGTGCCGGCCCGTCCACCGGCCCCCAACCAGCAGCCGCCTGCGTACGGCGGAACTCTCAGCGAAGCCGCTGTCGCCTGGGAACGGATACAACAGACGCAGAGCCTTGCGGTCCTCGAAGCCTTCATCCGCCAGTTCCCCGGAACGGTCTATGCCGCGGAAGCGCAGGAGCGCATCGCCGAACTTCGCAAGCCGACCGACGACCAGTCGCGACGCGAGCCGGCGAGCGCTGCCGGCGCGGGCACGGGACGTAGCTTCAAGGATTGTCCGCAATGTCCGGAACTGGTCGTTGTTCCTGCCGGCCGTTTCTTCATGGGCTCTCCGGACAACGAGGCCCAACGAACCGCTGCGGAGGGGCCGCGCCGGAGCGTCTCTGTCAATCAGCCGTTCGCCATCGGCAAGTTCGAGGTGACCAAGGGACAGTTTGCGGCCTTTGCCGCCGCCACGGGACACAACGTCAGCTCGGGCTGCTTCTTCCACATCTCTCCGGAATGAAAGTGGATGCCTGAAGCGACATGGCGCGAGCCGGGCTACGCGAACACAGACAACCATCCTGTCTCGTGCGTGAACTGGGACGACGCAAGGGCTTACTTGGCCTGGCTTTCGCAAGTGTCGGGCAAGACCTACCGCTTGTTGAGTGAAGCCGAATGGGAGTTGGCCGCTCGGGCAGGCGGCGACAAGCGTTTGACCTTCGGGGATGATGCCGCAAGATTGCCCGAATTCGCCTGGTTCAATTCGAACTCGGCTTCAGGACCGCAGGCTGTCGGCGGCCGGCGCGCAAATGCGTTCGGCATTCACGACATGCACGGCAACGTCTGGGAATGGGTTGAAGATTGCTGGCACGCCGACTTCAACGGCGCCCCGACTGACGGCAAGGCCTGGAACACGAATTGCACCGATGCCAGAAGGCACGTCATCCGTGGAGGCTCGTGGCAATTCAGCGCTGATGGGTTGCGCTCGGCATTCCGCGGCAGCGAGTACACCGACTATCGTCTACAGTTCCTCGGCTTCCGGGTCGCCCGTTCCCTGGCTCAATGATGGCGCCGCGGCAGCGCTTTGGCCGCCGCCTCATCGAGGCGGCAGGCCGAACCTCGCCAGGAGCCCTGCATCCGGCATGAAACCCGGAACGCATGCCGGTTCGACCGACCAGGCCCGACGGCACTCGTCCATGTCGATCCTCCGCCCACTCGATATCGCCGCTGTCAAAACGGCGTCCGGGCTCGCCGGCGGCGTCACATATCGCGGCAGGTAGTGATTGGCGATAACGGTCGCCGTGAGCACATCGACATGCGCACCCGCCCCTGTCAGCCGACGTGCAATCGCCAGTCGCCGCAGGATGTCCTCGACCTCGGCGCGCGTCCGCGCGTCGAGGGCGCGGGTCATGCAGAGCGCCAGCGCTTCCGCATAGTGCGCGTCGGACGAGTGGGGCATCGCTGCGGTCGCAACTTGCGCGCATGCCAAGGCCCGCTGCCCGTCGCCGATGTACAGCCAGACCAGGGCGAGGCTGAGCGCATTGAAGCCGTTTGCCGGATTGGCGGCCGCGGCTCTAGCCAGGCGCAGCGCATACTCACGGGCCCGGTCAGGGCCCGCCGCGAGAAGTTGCGAATAGCGCGGTCGGATCGTGGCGTTGTCCGGATCGTCGAGAAAAAGCTGATCGCTCGCAGAGCCCGCCGACCCGGCCATCCCGCTGAGGTCCAGCACGATCCCCTCCGCCGTCAGCGCACGTGCCAGATCGGCCTCCGCCTGCCCCTGCGTGACTCCGTGCCAGGCGACGCCTCTCGCGGCCGAAAGCGGTAACAGGCCTGCCGGTGTCGCCACCGGCTCGACGTCGATCCGCACGATGCGCTTGCTCCGTTCCAGGCAGTAACCGACCTCACCCAGGCAATACATGCTGGCGGCCGATTGCGATGAAAGCAGCACCAGCACGACAGCCGCCTGCTCGATGGCGGCCGCCACCTCCCGATTGAGGGCCACGCCGGAAGTCGCGACGAGATTGACATCCCACCATGGCTGCAAGCCCCATCGAGCCAGAACCCCGACGAGATAACGCAACGCCGCCTCGTCACGGGGCGTGTGCGAGTACGAAATGAAACATCGGGCTCCGGCCGGTCGCGGCATCGTTCGTCACACCAATGGGCCGCTCGCGATCGAACCGTACCGATGCAAGAGGCGTTGCTTCTTCTCTCGCACGAACGATCGCAACGCCACCATGTTCTGTGCATTGACGTCGCCTTAAGCGGCATCGTCCAGCGTACCGGCTACGCTCGTCGGACGGCCATCGGGCACCTGGATCGTGATCGTATCCCCGTCAGACAGCTCGATGCTGTAGACCTTCGACTGCTCCAGCTGCAGGATGTCTCCGACGATATGATTTCGATACTTCGTCTTCATACGTGTCAGGATCTTGCGCATCTTTCTCCGCGAAAGCCCTTGTCGCACGTCCTTCAGATCGAACTTGGCACTCTTGATGCTCTTGCTCATGGCGTCGAGGTCTATCGTCTCGCTGCGCGACGCAATCGAGACGCTGATGACATCCTGGTAGAACGCCTCGACGACCCGCTCGTTCACCCGATTGCCCGTCGTGAGATCCAGCCCTGTCTGGTAGACGATGATCTGGTCCTGCGTGCACAGGATCACCGTGGCGGCGAGCGGTGTCTTGCGCCATACACCGTCCTCACCCCACCGCTCGCCTGAGAAGACGCGCTTCTCCAATTCTCCATCCGCGAAGCCGCGAATGAAGGTGGGGTGCCGCTCGAGATTCGGCGAACCGGCGAGGAGCTATCGCCAAATCTTGGTGACGGCCTGATGGCTCAGGCGGCGGCTTTGGG
>CAYMEB010000148.1:0-11825 GCA_964389095.1 uncultured Hyphomicrobiaceae bacterium | reverse complement strand
AGCCCGCCGCGCGCAGTTCGACCCGCGATTTCTTCCAGTAGGTGCTGCTGTCCTCAGTCATGACGTTCCGCTCCACGCACCCGGTGCGCCTTCCAGTTGTGATTGGTTGTGAGATACCAAGAATTCTTGCCGCTGACCAAGTTTCGGGGGATTTAGTTTTCAAGGGGTGGATTTCGCACCCAACAGTCGAGGACACGACGTGACACCCAAGGACAGCGCCCGCTACCGCATCGTCGGGGGCCCCGGCTCACCCTACTCGCACAAGGTGCGGGCGGTGATGCGCTATCGCCGGATTCCGCACGACTGGAAGATCGTCCTGGGCGGTTTCGACGGCACGGCACAGACCGACAGGATCCGCCTCTACGGCAAGGGCATGTTTCCGATCGTGCTGTTCCCGGACGGCACGCCGCACGCCGACTCGACGCCGATCATCCACGAACTCGAGACGCGCCACGCCGGACGCTCGGTGATGCCCGCGACGCCGGCGCAGCGCTTCCTCGCGCGCCTGATCGAGGATTTCGCCGACGAATGGCTGCCGGTCCCGCTGATGGCCTTCCGCTGGACTTCGGACGAGGACGTAAACTTCTGCGCCCGACGCCAGATGCATGGCTGGCTGGGCGCCGTCGGCGAGGAGACGCTGAAAGCCGGCATGGACCGCTTCACGACCCGTCAGCAGAAGGTGCGCATGGCGCTGGGCGGCGCCAATCCCGAGCTGACCCCGGTGCTGCGCCGTCTGTTCGAGGAGTTCGTCGACGCCCTCGAGGCGGGGCAGTCGCGGCAGATGTTCCTGTTCGGCGAGCGGCCCTCGATCGCCGATTTCGGCCTGTACGGCATGCTCTCGCAGTTCGTGGTCGATCCGACACCGGCCCGAACGATCCGCGCCCGCGCCGTGCGGCTCTATCAATGGACGCACTATGTCGACGATCTCTCCGGTCACGACCTCTCACGCCACGACGGCGACTGGTCGACGGAAGCGGCGAACGAAACCGTCCAGGCGCTGGTGCGGCTGGCGGGCAAGACCTTGTTGCCGATGATGCTCGCCAATGCCCAGGCCGTGGCCGCCGACCAGCCCCTGATGAAATACGAGCTGGAAGGCGTCGCCGTCACGGCCATCGCCCGGCCCTATCCGATGCACTGCTGGCTGTGGCTGAAGCAGATGTTCGCGGGCCTTCCGGCCGACGAGCGCGCGCGCCTCAAGCCGGTGCTGGAAGAGTCCGGCTTCTGGGACGTCCTCGCCTTTGCCCCCGGCGAAGCGGAGAAAGTGCCGGCCTTCGCCATGGCCTGACGGACGCGCAGCAAGCGCGGCAGTCACGAACGCGTGAGAGGAGTCATCTGCTTCGCAGTTCGGCTGCGTTTAAGTCAGGCGCAGCGAACCGAAAGCAGGGGCTTCACAACATGGCAATCCTCAACAGCCGCTTCGGCGGAACGACCTTGCTCGCCCTCGTGCTGGGTATCTCGTCCGCCCAGGCCGCGACCCTGATCGGCCTCACCGCCGACAATCGCATGGTGAAGATCGACACCGCGACAATGACGGCCTCGCCGCCAGTCGCGGTCACCGGCTCCGACCGGCTGCTCGGCATCGATGTGCGTCCGGCGAACGGCGAGCTGTACGGCCTCACCGAACCCGGACAACTCGTCACCATCGACACGGCGTCGGGTAAGGCCACTGCGGCCACCACGGTCTCGGAGAAGGTGACACTGGGGCCGCGACCCGTCGTCGACTTCAATCCCGTGGCCGATCGGCTACGGGTGATCGCAGCCGACGGTGTCAGCCTGCGCATCAACGTCGACACCGGCGCCACGACCGTCGACAAGCCGCTCAATTTCGACCCGACCGATGCCGCCGCCGGCACCAAGGCCGCGGTCGCCGCAGGTGCCTATACCAACTCGGCCAAGGGCGCCAAAGGCACCGAGCTCTTCCATGTCGAGAACAACACGGCGGCGCTCGTGCTGCAGAACCCGCCGAACGACGGCGTCCTGAAGACCCGCGGCAAGCTCGGCCTGCCCAGCGTCACGGATGTCGTTATGGACATCGCCAGCGACGGCGAAGGCAAGAACACTGCCTACCTGATCACGGGCGGCACGCTCTACACGGTCGACCTCGCCACCGGCACGGCGACGATGGCCGGCAAGATCAAGGACCTGAGCGGAATCCTGGTCGACGTGGCGGCGGTCAACTAGCCCGGCGCCGCCGAGCAGATCCGCGCGATTGCCGCCTTGTCGAATCGGCCGCGCAGGCCGATCGCCACCAGCCGGCCCGGCCGCGCGGCATCGGGCGCTTCGTCGATCGCCGTGCGCGCGCCCACGACATGCAGCGCCACGCGGCGGTCACCGGCATCCACGATCGCCTTGGCCCGCAGGATTCCGAGCGCCGGTGCAACCAACGCCTTCGCCAGCGCCTCGAGATCGATCGACGGCGGCAAGGCGAGATCGACCGACTCGTAGAGTGCCGCGGCGTCCGGCTGGGAAGCCGTTGCCTCGGCAGGTTCGCTCCCCTCGCGCAGGCCCAGAACAAGGGCCGGCTCGATCGCGGCTCGCTCGGCGCGGACAATCCGGGCGCGCGGTGCGGCGGTTCCCAGCCAGCACACCGTCTCGCGGCTTGCCTCGCCCCCCGCGAGGTCGCAGCGGTTGAGGAGCACGAGATCGGCCGCCGCGAGCTGACGATGGATCGTGTCGCCGAGGAATATGTCGTCGGCGCGGGCGCGCACCGTCTCGGCATCGGCGAGCACCACGATGCCATCGACCCTGAACGACGGCAGCAGGCTGACCGACGACGCCACCGCCCCCGGCAATGCCACGCCGCTTGCCTCCAGAAGGACATGCTCGACTCCGGGCAGATTTCGGTGCAAGGCGCCGAGCGTCTCCATCAGGTCGGAGCCGTAGCTGCAGCAGACGCATCCGCCGGAGATCTCGAGCATGTCGCCGCTTGCTGCCACGATCAGGTCGCGGTCTATCGGCACCGCGCCGAAGTCGTTGACCAGCACGCAGAGTCTCAGCCCCCCGGCGCGGCGCAGCAGGTGGTTCACCAGGGTCGTCTTGCCCGTTCCGAGATAGCCGCCGATCACCGTGACCGGCAGCCCGCCGTGCCACCGCAGCGGCGCGCCGGTCACGCCGCTTACGCCGGCCATTGCAGCGGTGCGGCGTTCACGCCGCGGTGGCCGGAAACAGCCGGCCGTCCTGAACCGTGCCCCAGATCGCCACATCCTTGAGCTTCGCCGGATCGACCGTCAGAGGATCGTCCTCGAGCACGCAGAAATCGGCACGCTTGCCGCATTCGATCGAGCCCAGCTCGCCATCGAGCTTGAGCGTCCAGGCCGCGCCCAGCGTGATGGTGCGCAGCGCAGCGGCGACGGAGATGCGCTCGGACGTGCCCAGCACGCGGCCGCTCGCGGTAAGGCGGTTGACCGCACACCACGCCGTGAAGATCGGCCCGAGCGGCGTCACCGGCGCGTCGGAATGGATGGCGAGCGGCACGCCGTTGGCCAGCGCGGTCGCACAGGCGTTCATGCGCATCGCGCGCTCGGGTCCGACCGTGGTCTCGTAGTGCTGGTCGCCCCAGTAGAAATGATGGTTGGGAAAGAGATTGGCGCACATGCCGAGGCGGTTCATGCGCCGGAACTGCGCGGCATCGGCGAGCTGGCAATGCTGCAGGGTGAAGCGGTGGTCGCGCGCCGGCTGGCCGAGCAGCGCGTCCTCGAGGCAATTCAGCGCCATGTCGGTCGCCTGGTCGCCGTTGGTGTGGCTGTGCACCAGCACCTTCTCCTTCAGCGCAGTGGCATAGAGCTCCCTGATCGCCTCGGGCGGCGTGTACCAGAGGCCGTTGGGCGCGCCGTTGTAGTAGCCCGGCCAGCGCAGGCGCGCGGAGAAGCCCTGGATCGAGCCGTCGACGAACAGTTTTATGGCGCCGAGCCGCAGCCGGTCGGTCGATTGCTTTGCAAGCGCCAGCGCATGGTCGACCGCCTGGCGCGGCGTCAGCGCCTGGAAGCGGCGGAACGACATGATCCGCACGGGATAGCGTGCCTCGCCGGTGACCCGCCGCATCATCGCCACCGCATCGTCGGGCAGCAGGTTGGCGAGGTCGGTCGCCGTGGTCACGCCACGCCGCACGCAGAGTCGCGCGAAGCGGCGCAGGCCGGGTTCGTCGTTGGCCAGGACCTCGCGGTCGAAGCCGATGAATTTGCCGACCAGGGTCATCGCCTCCGGCCCCTTCAGCTCGCCGGTCGGCAGGCCGTCGGCCCCCAGGGGAATGCCGTCGTGGTTGATGCCGGGCCTCAGCAGGCCGGCCAGCTCGAGTGCCCGGCTGTTGACGTTGATGATGTGGCCGCTGGCATGCATCACGCCGACGGCGCGGGACTGCGACACGCGGTCGAAGTCGGCGCGCACCACGCGGCGATCGCCGTAGTAGATCGGATCGAGGCCCCAGCCCGACAGCGGCTCGTCCTTCGCCGCCCCCGCCGACACCAGGCCGCGTTCGGCCTGCTGCAGGCGGGACACGATCTCCTCGATCGAGGTCGCGCCCGGCCAGATCTTGCCGTCGGGATCCATGCGGTCGAAGCGGCCGAGATAGAGATAGCGCCAGAACGTGCCTTCGCTGGCATGACTGTGGCCTTCGACCAGGCCCGGCATCAACACCTTGTCGGCGAATGTCTCGTCGAGCGTGTGGGTGCCCCAGCCGGCCAGCTCCTCGAGCGGCCCCACGCCCAGGATGCGGCCGTCGCGCACGGCGACGTGCGTCGCTTCGGGCCGGCCGGGATTCATCGTAAGGATGCGGCGGGCACGATAGACGACGGTCGAACTCGAACTCATGCCCTGCCCTCGATCTTCTGCGCACGCTCGCGCCTCAGGCGGAGGCGCGAGCCGGCGGTAGCGCCCGTGCAGGGGCGCCGCAACCGGCTCAATTGTCGGCTGGCGATGCCTACGGCATCAACACTTCGATGGATTGGCCATCCTTGACCTGGACGCGCTTGAACATCGCGCTGCCGCGCGAGTCGGGATAGCTGTCGCCGGCCCACACGACGGTGCTGAGCACATACCAGGTGCCGTTGGCGACGTTGTCGAAGCTGAACTTGCCGCTGGCATCGCAGGTCGTGGTCTTGGACGCGATCAGATAGCGCGGATCCGACCGGTCGGGACCGTACTTGTTAAAGACGAGGCCGTTCGATGCCCCCGAGACGTCGCTGCCGTAAAGCTCGAGAAAGCGCTGCCGCGCGTAGCCCGAATCCGGTACCAGGCGCACCGTCATTCCGCCGCAACCGCGCATCTCGCCGGTCAATGTCGTGAACAGGGCCTGCCCGGTCACCGTGTTGGGGCCCGGCTGCGTCGACCAGGCGACGGAGGATTCGTGGAACACCTCGCGCGGCAGCCACCTGTTGTCGTTCCACGAGCAGGCGGTGAGCGCCAAGGCGGCCGCAAGAATACTAAACTGGACCTTCACAGATCTCCCCCGTCAGTCCGGCAGACGTGCTGAGACTACCGGATATTCACCGCGCCATCGACCCCCAAGGTCACGATCCGTTCCGGGGTATTTGCCCAAGGTATTTGCATCGAGCGTCTCTGCAGCAGCGTCGAACTGGAGCGGAGGTGTACAGTTGCATCCAGGGAGGACCGTCCCGGAAAGTCGAACGACGGCAACAGAACATGATCATCGACTGCCACGCCCACGTTTTCGCGCATTGGATCGGTGCCTGCGGGCATCCGACACGCGACATCCACAACCGCTACCTGCAGCGCATGATCACGCGGACCGCGGCCTCGACCTTCCGGAGCCGCGACGGGGCACGCGCCGACACGAAGGCGCTGTACCGCGCGGACGATCCGGGCTGGAGCGGCCTCACCGACGTCGATTTTCGGGTCGGCCGGTTCGGCCAGCTCGAGTTCACGCACGAAGGCCAGGATCACGTCATTCAGTACATGCCGGTCGGGATGCAGGAGATGGCGGCGCCGCCCGAGCTGATGCTCGCGCAGATGATGTATGCCGGCGTCGATCGCTGCATCCTGCAAGCCGGCGGCGCCTACGGCGCGATGACTGCAATGAACGCCTTCGCCCAGCAACAGTACCCCGACCGCATGACCGGACTGATGTATGTCGACGAGGCGATGGCCGGCAGCGATGCCGAGCTCGCCAGAGTCGATTATGCCTTCGACGTGCTGCAGCTTCGCGGACTCTACTTCAACGTCGACTCGATGAGCCGCCATGGCTTCCCCTGGCCGCTCGACGCGCCGCAGATGGCGCCGTTCTGGGACAAGCTCGCGCGGCGCGGCATCATCCTCTGCCTCGAGCTGAGCACGGGCCCGACCTACGACGCCGCTGGCTACATGGGCCACGTCGTGGCGCTGGGAAACATCGTGGCGCGCCATCGCGATCTGCGCCTGCATCTGGCGATGAGTCCGCCGGCCGGCTTGTTCGCCCGTAACGGCCGCTACGACTTCCCCGAAGCGCTCAGGATGCTCTACCGCCACGACCGGCTGGTGCTCGAGGTGATGTTCCCGATCACTTACGGCGGCGTCTGGGACTACCCCTATCCCGAAGCACAGGCGCTGGTCCAAAGCCTGCGCGACCAGCTGGGCGCGGAACGGCTGATGTGGGGGTCCGACATGCCCAACGTCGAGCGCTTCTGCACCTACCGCCAGTCGCTCGACTACGTGCGGAAATACTGCCCCTTCCTCACCGCGCGCGAGAAGGACCTTATTCTGGGCGACAGCTGCGCAGCCTTCTACGGCATCGAATAGCTGCACACCTCATCGGTTCTCGGGCCAGGGTCTAAGCGCCCAGGATCAGGGGTTTCCGGGCCTGGCGAAGGCCCGGGCGGCGGGCTCACTCGCCCCAAGCAAAAGGCCCCGCTGGCTTTCACCCCGGGGCCCTTTTTCTCCTACCGCACCGGCCAGTACATCCGTGGTCAGGCATCGGGAAGTCCGCCGACCTTAGCCGGCAGAAGAATCGTCAGTCGACGCGCTTGAGATTGTCAGCCGACATCTTGCCGCTGCGGCGGTCGGAGACGAGCTCGAACTCGATCTTCTGGCCTTCGACCAGGTGATCGATGCCGGCGCGCTCGACGGCGCTGATGTGCACGAAGGCGTCCTTGCCGCCGTCATCCGGCTGGATGAAGCCAAAGCCCTTGGTTGCGTTAAACCACTTCACGGTTCCCGTCGTCATGGGATAACCCTTTCACTACATAAAAGTGCTAGCCCGCCAAAGCGAGGCAGGCCGTCGAATTCGCATTATTTCGGGAGAGAAGTCAGTGGCCGCCGCCAACCATTGAGGGGCGCGGCAAAGTCGTCAGTCCGTGTATCGACAATATTCATATGGGCGCTTTCGACACCGATTGCAAGGACGGCCTCGACGGCGCAGCGCAATGGCCGACGGTCATTGCAAGCGTGGTTGGCAAGGCCCATGTAAGACATTCACCGACGCACACGCCGACACTTGGATGACTCCCCAACGGGACGTCTCCCGATCGGCGGTGCGTGCGGATTTTGCTGGCGCGCCGACTTCTTGCCGCCACGGGAAGGCCAGGCATGACCGCGGATTTGGAGTTCGACGTCGCCCTCACGCGACGCACTCTCGCTGGATGCGATGCAACCGCGAGAACCGGCGTGAGGTCAGGCACGTCCCGCCGCGGGTATCGCTGATGCGCCATCTCGGAGCGCTTCGAGGCAGTGCCACACTCGAATGCAAGGGCGAATCCTTCGGCCGGGCCACCTACGAATTCGACGGCTATCTCATGAAGCCGGGGGAAATCGTCGCCTCGGGAGAAGTGCGCATGGATGCCGGCGCCCTGGCCGACGCGTTCGGACGCAACGATCTGAAGTTGCGGTCGGACGATGGAATCGTTCTGTCGATCCGGTTCAGCGGAAAGTCGCTGCCGCCGGGGAAGACCGTGGCGCATGCCGACGCGCGCGAGGGACTGCCCCCGGAGAGGGAATGGCGGCGCTCGGTCCGCGCCGGGTGATCGCGAACCGCATGACGATGTCTGCTGGCGTGGCGACATCGTCGGCGCACTGCCGTCTTGATTGCGCATTGGACGATCGTCTGCACAGCCTGTAGACGTCGCCCGTCATCGTTCGATCGACCCAGGCAACGATGGCGGACGAATGCCGGCGCCTGCCCGCAAGGGAGCTGCGCCGCGCAGACCCGATGGCCTGGTTCGTTCCTCCCGTTGCTTTCTTCCAGTGACCTTCGTCCCGACGGTCATTGCCTACGCCCTTCCGCGGCCTTCGGGCTGCCGGCGCATCATTCAGGCAGGAGCCTCACATGAAAGAACTCAGCGACAAGCGGGCACGTCTGCGGCGCGAACTCCAGGAGGCCCATGCGACGTGGATCGTGGCCGGGCGGCATCCGGCGAACTCTGCCGGCGTCTCGCCCCTCGCCGATATCCTCGTCCGTACCGACGCGAGCAAGGGTGAATGGGCCGCGTACCAGGCCGCCAGAAAGCGACTGACCCTCGCCTATGCCGAACGCGCGACGGCGGCCTGAAAGATGGCCCAGGTCAAGGTCGACAAGCGCTGTCCGCCGGGTTCCCTGGCCTGGCAGCAGTATCAGGTCCAGCTCACGTCCGGCCACATGGCGACGATCGGGCTCTCGCTGTCCGATCCCGGCGACAAGGCGATGGCCGAGGTCAAACGGACACGCGCCGCCGATCATCTGGGATTTCTCATCGTGCTCGACGATCCCGACTCGCTCGAGGAAGTGGTGCTCTGGTACCAGCAGGAAACAGCGCTCACCGTTGCATCGCAGAACGGCGACACGATGATCGGCGCCGAAGTCAGACGCCTGCTGCCGCGATACTTCGCGGTCTTCTTCGACGAGGTGAAGGATCTCGCTCCCGATCTGGCGAATGTCCGGCTCGTCGTGCCGAGGACAGGCGACAGAACCCTGAATTGAGCGGACGGACCGGCGACCTGGCGACGCGGGCCCCGCGCTTCCGGCCCTTGCAGGACCGATCCTGGTTGTCCGCGAAGGCCCTGCATGCTCTTGTGGCCGGAACTCCAGCAAGTTGGCGGCCAATGTGACCGGAAGAACTGCAACAACAGGCGGCGCCAACGGATCCTTTCCCCGTCACGCCCTCATCCTGCCCGTGTCCGGTTGAGCCGGAGTCGCCCGGGCTTCGGGCTCGATAAGGGCCGGCGTCAACCGCGTCGGGCGCTGGGGACTAGCGTGCGCCTGTTCATCGCCGCCGCGGCATTCATCGTGGCTTCCCGCGCGGCCACGCCGGTGCTTGCCATGGAGCCGCTCAATTTCAACGGCCTGACCATCGGCGAGCCATCGTCTCCGACCGCGGTCGAATCGCTCGAGGGCATGAAGTGTGCGCCGGCCGTGGCGCAGATGATGGTGTGCAAAGGCCACACCACGATCGCCGGCCGGGGCGGCAACGCCCACATCGTGATCGCTGACGGAATCCTGGCACGTGTCTCGGTCGGATTTCCGCCGGCAGCCTTCAACAACATCGTCGACGGGCTCACCGGCAAACTCGGCAAGCCCACCAGCGACACGCGCACCACCGTCGAGAACCGGATGGGTGGAACGTTCGAGAACCGTACGGTCGTCTGGCGCGATGGCCGGGGAAACCTGCTGCGCGTGTCGCGTTACGGCATCTCGATCGACGAGGGCAGCTACATGCTGGTCACGCTGAGCGACCTCGAGCGGTTCGGCGACGGCAACAAGTAGTCTCGCCAGGTCGCGCGGCCCGCGACAGCCCGAATCGCGCCGGACCTATTGCCTCACGCCGCGACCCGACCGGCATCGTGGAAGCGGACCAGGCGGCAGCGCGCCTCGTCCCACAAGGTGAGCCAGGGCGCGCGCAATCCACCCAGGAGGCTCAGCGGTTCGATCGGCCACAGCGCCTGCACGACGGCGTGCGCGGCGCGAAGGCGGTAGTTGGGCACCCTGGGATTGAGATGGTGGACGTGGTGAAAGCCGATGTTCCCCGTCAGCCAGTGGAGAATGCGGGGCAGGCGAAACCACGACGATGCGTGCATGGCGGCGTCCGAGGCATCCCAGTCCTCGCGCCGCGTCCAGTGCGCCGTCTCGAAGCGATGCTGCAGGGAGAACAGCCAGACACCGACGATCGACGCGACGGTGATGATCGACACCTGGACGATCAGCACTCTTTCCCAGCCGAGAAGAAGCGCCAGGGTGACGAACATCGCGAGCAAGGCCGCATTGGTGAAATATACCGAGCGACGCTCGCGCACCCAACGACGCGGTGTATCGAAAGGCACACGATAGAGCACCATGAACACAAGCGGCGGCAACAGCACGTTGGCGACCAGGGGATGGCGCGGCAGGCGATAAAGCAGACGTTTCCAGCGCGACAGCGCGAGATATTCGCGCACCGTCAGGCACGACGAATACAGGTCGCTGCCCTTGCGGCGGTCGAGATTGCTCCAGTTGCCATGGTGCAGGCTGTGCTGGCGCGCCCAGTTGGCGAAGGGCGTGAGCGTGATCATGCTGCACAGCCGGCCGACCATGACATTGGCCCGCGCCGAGGCGAAGAACGAGCCATGGCCGCAATCGTGCTGGATGATGAAAACCCGAACCAGGAGAATGCCGGTCGGAACGGCGAGAGCGAGCGTGAGGAGGAGCGAAATCGGGTAGACGAGATACATCGCAACGCAGGCCACGATGAAGGGACCAAAGGACGTCAGGAGTTGAACGGCTCCCTTGCCTCCAATCGGCTGCGCGAAGGCCGCAGCGGCCTTGCGCACCTCGGCACCCGAACGGGGCGTTGCCCGAACGGTGTCCATGAGAGAGTCCTGTTTGCTGGGTCGACAACGGCGTCGACGAATTACCAATGGACCCTTTGCGATGACGCCGCAATGGAAATGCAGGCGCGATTCCTGCCTTCCCATCGCCACGATTGATCAATGGACAATGACCAATTCGTCCCTGTGTCCGTTATCGGACAAAGTGCCTCCGACGCAGGTTCAACCCGGTCGGCGAGTCAGTCCTGACAGGCCGTCTTTCGTGGCGCGTGCAGGTTCCTTGCGCCGACCTATTTCTTGGGGAGCACGGCCTGCTCGCCCGGCTCGGTCAGCATCAGGCTGTGAACCGGCTTGCCGCCGACCTTCAGCCATCCCTTGTGCGTGGCGTGCGTCATGGCGCCCTGAAGCATCTCCGCGTCCTGCACCTTCAGGAGCTTGGAGACGGAGGCCAGGGAGACCCACACCGAATGCCTTTTCTCCGCGATCTCATGGACCGCCTTGGTCATGCGGAGGGCCAGCGGCTCATAGGAACGCGAGGGGCGGGAGCGAGGAAAGACAGCCATACGCTAGAATAGCAGAATCGGCGCAAAAGGTACGGGCATCGAATGGCCCATCCGACCCCCTTGCCCGCACCGGCCAGCGAGGCCGAGGCGCCGCCAGACAACCCGTGCGATCGCGGCGTCCGATCTTGCTGCTTGTTCGTGGACCTCCAACGGATCACGCTTCATCGATTGGAGGCGTACATGATCGAACTCAAGACGACGCTCAAGGATGCTATCGCCAAGGCCAGCAGCGAAGAAATGCTCATCGCCGGCCAGTTGGCGCATGCCGTGCTCGAAAGGCATCAGGCCGGAGCGGACCGCTCATCGACATGGGCCGACCGGGTCGCGCTGCAGGAAACGGCGCTGTTCACGCAGCAGCGCACCGTCGACGCCCTGAAGCTCGCGTTGTCGCGCGTGCCGGAAACCGCGCAGACTTACTAGAAGGACCCTTGATGTGGTCGCCGGCTCGCAGCGCCGTTGGCGGTGCGTCGGGCGTCGAATGGAAATGGTGCCCAGGGGCGGGATCGAACCACCGACACTGCGATTTTCAGTCGCATGCTCTACCAACTGAGCTACCTGGGC
>CAYMEB010000147.1:0-11835 GCA_964389095.1 uncultured Hyphomicrobiaceae bacterium | reverse complement strand
GACAACGGTTGGGTCACCCGAGGGCGACAACAAGAAACTCCCTTGTCATGCTCGGACGAACGCCTCTCCCGCGCGGCGGCCGGCGCGCGGAACGCGTGTCGCCGCGCGATATTGAAGCGCGAGGGCCGAGGACCCATCGGGCCGAGGATCGCGGCAAACGACGAGGTGTTCGCTGGTGCGGCGGGACACGGCGGCCCCAATGGCGCCCGCTGGCGCCGTTGGCCGAGGCTGCCGCCAAATGGCCGTCCCCGGCCCCAACCCTTGAAATCCCCTGGAAAATCGCCATACCAAGGCCGAGGCTACCCCGATCAGAGACCCCATGCCCGCCACCCGCACCGAACTCTTCGCCCGTCTGCAGGACCTGGGCATCGAGACCCGCACGGTCGAGCACCAGGCGGTGTTCACGGTCGCGGAAAGTTCCGCCCTGATCCGGGACCTGCCGGGTGGACATACCAAGAACCTGTTCCTCAAGGACGCGAAGGGCCGGCTCTGGCTGATCATCGCGGAAGCCCGCACCGAGGTCGACCTGAAGCGGCTGCACAAGGCGGTCGGGGCGGCGCGCTTCTCGTTCGGGAACGCCGAGTTGCTGATGGAGGTGCTGGGAGTGCCGCCCGGCTCGGTCACGGCCCTCTCGCTCATCAACGACACACAAGCGCGGGTCTCGGTCGTGGTGGACGAGGCGCTGATGCGCTATGAGTCCATCAACTGTCACCCGCTGACCAATACGGCCACGACGGCCATCGGCCGTGACGATCTCATCCGTTTCATACGCGCCACGGGACACGAGCCGATCATCGCGCGCCTCGATGCCCCGGCGTCCGCCTGACAGGAGTGAAATGCCATGCTGTTCGGAAAATCGCCCCCACCCGGTGACGCTCAGGCCCCCGGCGGCGACGTGATCAAGGATACAACCACGGCCGGATTCGCCAAGGACGTCATCGAAGGCTCCAAGCAGGCGCTGGTGCTGGTGGATTTCTGGGCCGAGTGGTGCGGACCCTGCAAGCAGCTGACGCCGATCCTCGAGAAGGTGGTGCGCTCGTACAAGGGCAAGGTCCGCCTGATCAAGATGAATATCGACCAGCATCCCGCGATCGCGCAGCAGTTGCGCGTGCAGTCGATCCCGACGGTCTACGCCTTCAAGGACGGGCGACCGCTCGACGGCTTCGCCGGCGCGCTGCGCGAGCCCGAGATCAAGCAGTTCATCGACCGGCTGCTCGGCGAGGACGCGGGCAACAGCATCGACGAGGCGCTGGCCGAGGCGGACAAGGTTCTCGAGGCTGGCGATCTGCAGTCGGCAGCCGAGATTTTCGCCGCCATCCTGCAGGAGGACGGCCAGAACGCCCAGGCGCTGGCCGGTCTCGCGCGGTGCTACCTCAAGAGCGGCGACATCGATCGCGCGCAGCAGACGCTCGCGCTCGTGCCGCCCGACAAACCGAACCTCTCCGCGGTCTCGGCCGTGCAGGCGATGGTGGACCTCGCCCGCAACGCACCGAAGGCCTCCGACACCTCCGCGCTGGAAGCGCGCATCGCCGCCGATCCGAAGGACCACCAGGCGCGCATCGATCTGGCCGTCGCGCTGGCCGCGCAGGGCAACAAGGCCGACGCGGTCACGCAACTGCTGGAATCGTTCCGCCGCGACCGCAAATGGAACGAGGAAGCGGCCCGCAAGCAGCTCGTGCAGTTCTTCGAGGCGTGGGGGCCGAAGGATCCCGCCACGCTCGAAGGCCGGCGCCGGCTGTCGTCGATCATGTTCTCCTGATCGCGGGCGCATTCACCCGGAGGCCGGCACGTGCGGATCACCGAGCGCTACAAGAGCAGAGCCGACCTGCCCGAGACCGCGCCGGTGTTTCCTCTGCGCGGCGTGATCCTGCTGCCGCGCGCGATGCTGCCGCTCAACATCTTCGAGCCGCGGTATCTCGAGATGTTCGACGACATCGTCGCGGGTGACCGTCTCGTCGCGATCGTGCAGCCGGAACGGACGGCCGGCGAGAACGAAAGCCCGCAGGGCCGCGACGTCGGCCTGCGCCGGGTCGCCGGGATCGGGCGTCTCACGGCCTTCCAGGAACTGGACGACGGGCGGATGATCGTATCCCTCACCGGTGTCACACGCTGCACGATCGAGCAGGAGATCGCGACGGACGCTCCCTACCGGACGTGCCGGCTCTCATACGACGCATTTCCCGACGACCTCACAGCGGGCATCGGCGCCGAGGCAGTGGACCGCACGGCGCTGCTCAATACGCTGAAGGCGTTTCTCGCGGCGCGCGATCTGCGCGCGGACTGGCAGGCGATCGAGCGCTCGCAGAACGAGGCGCTGGTCAATTCGCTGGCGATGATGAGCCCGTACGGTCCGGAGGAGAAGCAGGCCCTGCTCGAAGCCCACGACCTCAAGCTGCGCGCCGAGCTGCTGGTGGCGCTGACGCAGATGGAACTCGCCAGCGGCGGCGGCGGTTCCGACACCATCCTGCAATAGCCGAGCGACCGCGGAAGGGGATCACTCGTGAGCGGGCATCCGGACCAGCCGCGCGAAACCGGCCCCAAAACCGATCCGCGTCTGCTCGAATGGCTGGTGTGCCCCGTGGCGCGAACGCGCCTCGTCTACGACCGGGAGCGCAACGAACTCGTGAGCCCGGTGGCGAGGCTGACCTTTCCGATCGAAGCCGGCGTGCCGCTCCTCTCGCAGGAAGCCGCACGCATCCTGGACGACAATGATCCCGTGCTGCGGCGCCGCGAGTAGGTGTTCGGCGCGTTCAGGCGGTCACGTCACAGGCTCGCGGTCATGCCGCCGTCGACGACCAGTTCCGATCCGGTGCAGTAGGAGCTGTCGTCGCTGGCGAAGAACAGCACGGCGCGTGCGATCTCTGCCGGCTCGCCCAGCCGTTTCATCGCAGTCTCGTCGACGAGCGCCTTGAACACGCCCGGGTTCTTCAGCGCGCGTGCGGTCAAGGCCGTGTGCACGAAACCCGGCGAGACAGTGTTCACGCGGATGCCACTCGCTGCGTACTCGACGGCCAGTGCGCGGGTGAGCGCCGCCACGGCACCCTTGGTCGCCGAATAGGCGGCGAGCTGGCGCAATCCACGGCTGCCCATGATCGAGGCGATGTTGATCAGGCTGGCACCCTTCGCCGCGGCGAGAAGACGATAGCCGTCGCGGGCGATCCGCACGATACCGTCGAGGTTGACCTCGCGGATGCGGACCCATTCCTCGTCGGTCAGGTGACGGAAATCGGCGCGCACGTTGAGACCGGCATTGTTGACCAGGACGTGCAGGAGCCCGTGTCCGCTCTCCACCGCGCGGAACGCGGCCGTGACGTCCTGCCCTTTCGAAACGTCGACCACGAGGCCGCGCGCCTTGCCACCGGCGGCGCCGATGGCGGCGGCGACGGCTTCGGCTGCAGCACCGTCGAGATCGGAGACGTAGACGAAGGCGCCCTCGGCGGCCAACGTCTCGGCCGTCGCGCGGCCGAGGCCGTTACCGGCTCCGGTGACCAGGGCGACACGATTTTCCAGGCGGCGCATGCACGGGGCTCCCATCGGGCCCGATCCCGAGGCGCCACGAGGAAACGGAGGACGGCGTTTCCCGCGGCGCCGCAAGCGGGCGTCCGCGGCGGACTAACACCCCTGCGTTCGCTCATCAATGCCGCCCGGCGTCGCCCCCGGCGACCGCGGGGCAGGCTGGGCCGGGAATGCCCAGCCCGCTCAGCCGAGCAGAACCGAGGCAATCGCTCCGCCGACCACGGCAACGGCCATCAGTACGAAAATCGTCGATTGCACGTAGGCATTCATCACCGCCTCCAGGATCGCCCTTCGAGCCTAGCCGGCGCGCTTGAAGGCCACCTGAAGCGGGCATTCAGACCGTGTTCACGCGACCGCCGCCGTGTCGTCACGAAGCGGCGGCCCCGACGCCAACCCGGGTCACGCGATCTGGTTGCGCAGCCCCGCCTCGCCGCGCCACAGGCGATCCAGATTTTCGAGCAGGATGTCGATCACGTTGTCCTCGTACGCCTGCGTCTCGCCTGCGGTGTGCGGCGTGATCAGCACGTTCTGCATGCTCCACAGCGGCGATTTCTCCGGCAGCGGCTCCTCGCGCGTGACGTCGAGCGCGGCCGCCGCGATGCGCCTTGCGGACAGCGCGTCGATCAGGGCCGCCTCGTCGACGACCTTGCCGCGCGCGACGTTGACGAGGTGCGCCTGCGGCTTCATCAGCCCGAGCGCGCGGCCGTCGATCAGGTTTTCCGTCTCCGAGGTCAGCGGACAGGCGAGCACGACGGCATCGGCGCGCGGCAGGACGCTGGCCAGGGCGGACGTCGCGAAGACCTCGTCTGCGCCCTCTGTACCGCTGGCGATGTCGCGCTTGACGCCGATCACATGGCAATCGAGCGCCTTCAGGAAGCGCGCGAGGCGACGGCCGATCCGGCCCAATCCGACTATGACGACGGTCTTGCCCGCGATCTCGGCCTCGCGCTCGGCGATGTTCGAAATCATCGGCCGCCAATGCGCGCGTGCCTGATGATCGCGGCCGGTATGAATGTGGCGGCGCAGGGCCAGCATCATGGCCAGGGCATGCTCGGCAACAGCATTGGCGTTGACGCCGGCTGCGCTGGCCAGGCGGATGCCCTTCCTCCGGAACTCGGGGATGTCGTACTGGTCGGTACCGGCGCTGATCGACTGCACGAATGCCAGTCGGCCGCTCGCCGCGAGGATGGCGTTGCGCCACATCATCGAGACGCAGACGACATCGAAATCCGCGGCTCTCGCCGACAGTTCGTCGACGGAGCGGACCTGATCGTGCGCGATGCCTGTGCCTCGCGCAGCGAAGCGTTCTGCCATCTGGTAGGCACCATGGGCGAAAAGTATGCGCAGGCGATCCCGCGGGGCGATGAGGCTCGGCATGGCGGTCTCCGGTCGACAGGTTCAGCGGCGGCGAGACCTCGATCATCCCGCCGTTACCGCGCTCAATAACCCCGATCGCGGCCGGGCGGAAGCGAGGCCGAGAGCACGACGGCCGCGGACGCGAGTTGCGCGGCGAGCGCAATGAAAAACGGCAGCACGTATGATCCGGTCGCATCGCGCATCAGCCCAAACGCTCCCGGTGCGAACGCGTACAGCATCTGATTGATCGCGGTGAGCAGGCCCAGGGCGCGCGCCACGTCGCCGGCCGGCCGCTCCGCCTGAAGAATGAGAGGGGGAAGGGAGAGCAGGTTGCCGATGCCCAGCCCGAAAAGAACGCAGCCTGCAAGCAGCGCAGGGGCGGACGCGCCCACGACGAGCAGCAGTGAACCGCAGGCCTGGACGAGAAAATTCGCGGCAGCGATGAAGCGACGGGACATCACGCCCGCGAGGCGTGCGGCCGTCATTCGGCCCACGATCGCGGCACAAGTCGCCAGCGACAAAGCAAAGGCGCCGCCGAAATCGCCGAGCACCGGGGCGACGCGCAGAACCATGTGGGTGATGAGCCCCATCTGGGCGAAGATGCCGATCGAAAAGGCGACGCTGAGCGACATGAATTGCCAATCGCCCAGCAGATCCCGGCGGGAGGAGGGCGCCACATCGGCGTTCGGTGCGGCGACGGCAAACGCCGCACCGTCCGGATTGACGCCGCGCTGCAGGGGTGTCGCCGCCAGCACGCGACCGATCAGCGGCCACAGGACGAGAACGAGCAGGCTGCTGACCAGGACCGTCGCGCCGGCAAACCCCAGACGATCGATCAACAGCACCCATACGGGCGTGAAGACGACGCCGCCGATGCTCGCACCGTTGTAGGCGTGCGAGAGCGCCCGCGCGCGATCGGCGACGAACCAGGGCGCCACGAATGCGTTGACGGCTGCGCCGCTGGTCGCAGCCCACCCGGCCCCGGTCAGGAGCGCCGCGACGTAGACTTGCCAGGGCTCGGCGGCATGGGACCAACCGAGCACCCCCAGCGCAAATGCGACAATGCCGGCCCGCGTAACGGCCGCCAGTCCGAACCGCTCGTGCGCGTCCGCGAGGTAGAGGATCAGCAGCGCGCTGAACAGGAAATGCACCGTCACAGCGCCCGAAACCGTCGCCACCGGCCAGCCGCGGGTACGCACCAGCTCATGCACATAGACGGAGGGACCGTAGAACCCCAGTCCCCAGGCGAACACCGCAATCAGAAACGCCGCCGCAACGACCCGCCAACCAAAAAACACCGGAAGCCTCAGAAGGCGCGTGTCGGGAAATAGCGCAGGACCAATTCTCCGTACTTCCCGCTTTCGCGAATTCGGCGCAAAGCGGCGTTGATCTGTGATTTCAGCTGCGTGTCACCTTTGGGAATGGCGATGCCGACACCGTCGCCGAAGAAGCGCGGCTCGTAGAACGGCTCGCCCTTGAACTCGCAGCAGGCACGAGACGCGGTGCCCTGGAGCCAGAACGAGAGACTGATCGCGTCGTCGAACAGGACATCGACCGCGCCCGACTTGAGTGCGTCCTGGGCGAGTTCGACGTTGTCGAAGGTCTGGATCGAGGAGAAGGCGAAGAAGGCGCGCAGGTAGGCTTCGTGCGTCGTGCCGCGGGCAACGCCTATGCGCCGGCTCTCGAGCCCTTCAGGCGTAGCCTCGATCCGGGTGACGCCGCGCACGCCGACGAAGCGCCCGGGGGTGTGATAGTAGCGGTCGGTCACGTCGAACTCGTGGACGAGTGCCGGGGTGACCATGTGGGACGCGATGACCGCGTCCGCCTCGCCCTTTTTCAGCGCCGGCAACAGATCCGCCCACGCCCGCACCTGAACATCGCACGCCGCGTTCAGGTCCTGGCAGACGGCGCGCGCGATATCCACGTTGAAGCCGACCAGCGTCCCGTCGTCGTGATAGTAATTGAACGGCGGATAATCAGTGTCCGTCAGGAACCTGATCGCTGCCCGCCGCTGGGTGCGAGGCTCGGCGCCCGGTGCCGGCGGCGCCGGGGAATTGCCGGGGAGGGCCGCCGTGCTCCTTGGGCTCGGCTGCTGAGCCCGGGCGGGCTCGCCTCCCCACAGGGCAGCCACCACGAGGGCCGCGACGACAGGGGCCAGCCGAAAGCCGAAACTTCGGGAGGCCACCTTTTTTCTACCTATGATTGCTGTCATTTATTCAATCAGCCGATGAGGGAATTACAAGCCTGTCGGATCCAGCCTGTCTTCGTGGGATGTCAGTGTGGCGATTTCGGCGCCGAATCCGAGGGCCAGTCTAACCCCGCAGGCCGTGCATCGCGAGTCGGACGGGCTTTCGGCCCTCCTCGATCGGCTGCTGACGCCAGCCAAGGCGGCGGAAACCTACAGGACCGCCGCAACCTGGGGCTCACCTCACCACCTCGTCGCGATCGCCTGCGGACACCTCACCGCGGCGGCCTGGGCCGACGCCGTGGCGGCGCACCTGGGGCTGACGCGCCCGCCCCCGGGAATCGAAGTTTTCGAACCCGACGGGGACGCTCGCAGCGCGACCGTGCACGGCCGTCCTGTTCTGGCCCTGAACTCACACGCCAGCAACCTCGCGTTTCTCTCGGCTGCTTGCGCGCACGGCGCAGCCGGCGGAGTGCCGGTGGTGGTCGCAACTCCCTCGGAACTCGAGGCGGCATTGACGCCGCAGGCCCGCAGGCTCCGGCTCGACAGCGCGACCCACGCGCTTTCGTATCTGAGGCCGGACCTCTCGGCCTCCCACGGCGCCAGCCGCGGCCAGCGAGCGTTCGCTGCGGCGGCTGCGGGGCTCGCCAGGGCGTGCCTTCTGTGGGAGCCCGGTCTCGTCGTCGCGGCAGTTGCCGCGTTGACGGGTCTGGCGTTCGCCGCAGTCGCACTCGTGCGTCTAGCGGCCGTGGCGCCGACCCGCCGCGGACCGGAAGCGCCGCAAATTCCCGACCGGCTCCTTGCGACGTACGCCGTCCTCGTGCCGCTCTACGACGAGCCGGAGGTGGCCGCCGACCTGATCGCCGTGCTCAGCGCCCTCGACTACCCGCTCTCGAAACTCGACATCGTGTTGATCGTGGAGGCGGACGATGCCGCGACGCAGGCCGCGCTCGACGCCATCGCCATGCCACCCCATATGCGGCTGCTCGTGGTGCCGGAAGGGTCGCCGCGTACGAAACCGCGGGCGCTCTGCTATGCGCTCGCGACGGTGACTGCAGACTACGTCGTCGTGTTCGACGCCAAGGACCGGCCGGAAGCCGATCAGTTGCGGCGAGCCCAGGCGCTGTTCGCGATGCAGGGCCGCAAGCTCGCCTGCGTGCAGGCCCGGCTCAACATCTACAATGCCCGTCAGAGCCTGGTCGCGCGCCAATTCGCCATCGAATACTCGGCGCTTTTCGACACGCTGCTACCGACGCTGTCGCGACTGGGCTGGCCCGTTCCCCTGGGCGGCACGTCCAATCACTTTCCGCGCGCGGCGCTCATCGCCTGCGGCAGCTGGGACCCATTCAATGTCACCGAGGACGCCGACGTCGGCATTCGCCTCGCCCGGCTCGGATATGCGACCGCAATCCTCGAATCCACCACCTGGGAAGAAGCACCGGTGGAACCGCGCCAATGGCTCGGGCAGCGCACACGCTGGCTCAAGGGCTGGATGCGGACGTACATGGTTCACATGCGCCGTCCGTGGCGGACGCTGCGCGAACTCGGCGCGTGGCAATGGATCGGGTTCCAGCTCCATTTCGGAGGACTGATCGCGTCGGCCCTGCTCCACCCGTGGTGCCATGCGCTGCTGATCGCCGACGCGGCCGTGCCGGGGCTGCTGCTGCCACGCAACGGCAACGGGCTCGATTGGCTGTGGTGGGTCGCGGCCGCGAACCTGCTTCTGGGCTATCTGGGTGCGGTTGCGATCACGGCTGCGGCTGGACATCGGCGGCATCGGCTGGGAGCAGATGCCTGCTGGTGCCGGCGTATTGGCTCGCAATCTCTCTGGCGGCCTATCGGGCTCTTTACGAGTTGCTGAAGCGGCCCTTCCACTGGCAGAAGACGCGCCATGGCTTGACCCCGGCCGCGAAAGGACATGGCCGCAGCCGGCAGCGACGGCAATGAAGCGGCCCGGGCCCGCTGACGCGCCGGGGCCGATCTCGC
Organism: uncultured Hyphomicrobiaceae bacterium; assembly: GCA_964389095.1. GTDB lineage: Bacteria > Pseudomonadota > Alphaproteobacteria > Rhizobiales > Hyphomicrobiaceae > JABFRJ01. The sequence continues at coordinate 2,792 of CAYMEB010000147.1, read as the reverse complement.
AAGGAACTTCTCACGGCATTGCGATCCGAAGCCGGGCGGCGCTCAGGCGGCCTCGGCTCCGTAGAAGACCGTCACGACGTGCTGGGCCTCCGCGAAGAAGAGCCAGCGCTCGACGAACATGCCGACCAGGCAGGCGGCCACGGCAATCACCGCGCAGAATATCGCCAGCACCATCGGCGCGCCGGCCGCCAAAAGGAGCGCGATGGAGGGCACCGCGAACCCGAGCAGGAGACCAATCTTCCGCAACCGCTCGGAATGACGCCGCCCGACGGCGTAGCCCATCTCGCGCATCACGAAGTTCTCTTGCGTGTGGGGCTGCTCGAGCACGCGCACCTTGCCGAAGCGCACCAAGCCTGTGGCATCGCCGGCGGTCCAGGTCTTGCCGTCGGCGTCGATCGAGCGCCAGTACAGGACTTTCATGACCGCTCCCGCGGCGAGAGCGACCACGGTCCCCCACAGGACAGTCTCGCTCTCGTAGCCCAGCACCGTCAGCAGCGTCTGCAGCAGCACCCCGCCGCTGGCCATGCCCAGAACCACGTAGATCGGCGAGACGAGCGGCCGATGCCACGCGCGGATCGTCGGCAGCGACTGGTAGATCATGCCCGTGCACCAGACGGTCGACAGAGCTCCGGCGAGGGTGAGCACGGCGAGTGGTGTACGCGCCCAACCCGTCCCGCCGCCCATGAATACCCACAGCAGCGCCAGCAGACCGGAGGGCACGAACGTGGTCACTGCCAGGACGGCTTCCCGCGACAACCAGGACGAGCGCCATTGCGAGAAGGCGCGCCAGGCCCGCTCGGGTCTACCCAGGTGTGCGGTCGATGAGAGCAGGCCGATGGCGATCAGGACGAACGCGATCGCAAGGCCGACGAGTCCGAGCAAGCCATCCTGGGCGAGGGGTCCAAAGGCGGCGCCGAGAGCCAGCCAGGCGAGCAGTCCGTAGCCGGCGCCAGAGAGGGTCGTGAAAACGATGACCGAATAGGCGGGATGCATGGTCGGCCCTCAACGCGAAAGCATCTTGTCGGCGAATGCGAACAGCCGCTCGAGTGCAGATCCGGTCGAGATCGGCGCATCTGCGCCGGCCGGCAATGGAGTGGCCGTGGTCGCATCCCTTCGCGGCCGGGGAGGCAGGTACCGGTTGACCGGCTTGTAGCCCATCTGCGGCAGCAGCTCGTAGCCGCCGCGCTGTTCCACGAGTTGCGAGACGGCGCTGGCCGGATCGCCCAAGTCGCCGAAGTGCCGCGCACCCGTGGGGCAGGCGCGCACGCAGGCCGGCACGCGATCCTGCGGTGGCAGGTGGTCATTGTAGATCCGGTCCACACAGAGCGTGCACTTCTTCATCACGCCGTCGGCGTAGTCGTACTCGCGCGCGCCGTAGGGGCATGCCCACGAGCACAGCTTGCACCCGATGCAGGTATCGGGATCGACCAGAACGATACCATCGGACGCCCGCTTGTAGCTCGCGCCCGTGGGACAGACGGTGACGCAGGCCGGCGTCTCGCAATGGAGGCACGAGCGGGGAAAGTGCACCGTGCGCGACGTGGCGCCCTCGCCGACGTCGTAGGCGTGGATACGATTGAGCCAGGCGCCATGCGGATCGGCGCCGTAGGGCTCCATGTCGCTCAGCGGCGCAGAGTAGCCGCCGGTGTTCCATTCCTTGCAGCTCGTCGCGCAGGCCTGACATCCCACACAGGTGTCGAGATCGATGACGAGACCGAGCTTCTTGTCGGTTTTTTCAGGGAGGGTGGTCATGCCCGCTCCTTGTTGAAGGTGCGGCCGAAGTTCGAGACGTCGACGGTCTCGTGCTGGTGCGGCCGGCCGATCGGTTCATACAACGGCCAGGTCTCGGCGGCGTCCGAGGCCGAGGCCTTCTCGATCCTGACGCGCAGGTCGTACCAGGCGGCCTGTCCCGTGACCGGATCGGAGTTCGAGTAGCGGTAGCCGCCGTCGCGCGGCGGCAACAGCTCGGAGATCAGGTGGTTGAGCAGGAAGCCGCGCTTGGCCTCGGGCGCGTCCTCGTCGAGGGCCCACGCGCCGCTGCGCTTGCCGATCGCATTCCACGTCCAGACCGTATCGGGATTGACGCCTTCCATCAGGCGCACCTGCGCCCGAACGCGACCGATCTGCGAGGAGATCCAGACCCAATCGTCGTCGGCGATACCGAGTTCGTCGGCACGTGAGCGGGCCATGAAGAGGCGGTTCGCCCCGTGGATCTGACGCAGCCACGCATTCTGAGAGCCCCAGGAATGGTACATCGCCATCGGCCGCTGGGTCACTGCGTGCATGGGGAACGCGCGCTCGTCGATCATCGTGCCCTCGAACGGCGGGTACCAGAAGGGCAAGGGGTCGAAGAAGCGCTCGATACGCTTGCGATGCCTCTGCGGCGGCTGCACGGCGCCGTGACCACGCGCTGCGAGGCGGAACTTCTGCAGCGGCTCGCTGTAGAGCTGGAACACGATGGGGTCGGTGGAGCCGATGAAGCCGGCCGCCTTCGCGAACTCGAGATAGCCCTTGTTGGCGTGCTTGAAGTAGCGATGGCCGGGCGCGAGGTGATGGACGTGGAAGGAGCCGTTCTCGATGTAGCGCTCGAGCTGCCGCGCGTTCACTTCACCCACGCCGAATTTTTCACCCTCCTTGCCGCGCCAGCCCGCGAGCGGACCGACACCGGGGGAGCGCTCGTGATTGACGATGTAGTCGGGGTAACCGCCAGGGAACTTGGGTGATCCGTCGGCGGTCACGAAGCCCCGCAAGCCGAGCCGCGCGCCCAGATCGATCAAGACGTCCTGGAAACC
>CAYMEB010000146.1:0-11850 GCA_964389095.1 uncultured Hyphomicrobiaceae bacterium | reverse complement strand
GAGCGTATAGACGGCTTCGTTGATCATCGGCAGCAGGATGCGGTTGACGATGAAGGCCGGAAAATCCTCGGAGACCGCGATCGTCTTGCCGAGGCTCGCAACGAAGGATTTTGCGGCCGAGAAGGTCTCGTCCTCGGTGGCGATGCCGCGGATCAGCTCGACGAGCTGCATGACGGGAACCGGGTTCATGAAGTGCATCCCGATGAAGCGCTCCGGCCGGTCCGTAGAAGCGGCGAGGCGCGTGATCGGGATCGACGAGGTGTTGGACGCAACGACGGCGTCCTTCTTCAGGTGTGGGCACAGTGCCTGGAAGATCTTGCGCTTGACGCTTTCGTCTTCCGTAGCGGCCTCGATCACCAGATCCGTGGCGCCGAAAGCCGCGAGATCCGGCGCGAACACGATGCGCGAAACGGCCTTCTGCATGTCCGCGTCCGAAATCAGGCCACGGGCCACCTGCCGCGCCATGTTCTTGCGGATCACCGCGGTCGCCTTCTCGAACGCGTCCTTCTTCAGGTCATTGATCGCGACGTCGTAGCCGGCGAGCGCCACGACGTGGGCGATGCCGTTGCCCATCTGGCCCGCCCCGACGATGCCGATCTTTCGAAAGTTGTGCCCGGTGTCGGCTTTGGCGTCGGCGCTGTGCGCCCTGGTCTTGGCGTCCATGAAGGCTCGCTCCTGCATACGATCGGTCAGCGCGGCCTGGATTGCGGCGGCGCCGGGCCAGCCTCAGCGGCCGGCCTTCTCCAATTCGGCCTTCAGTTCCGGAAGTGCCTGGAAGAGATCGGCGACGAGGCCATAGTCGGCGACCTGGAAGATCGGCGCCTCGGCATCCTTGTTGATCGCGACGATCACCTTGCTGTCCTTCATGCCGGCGAGATGCTGGATCGCACCCGAGATCCCGACCGCGAGGTACAGCTCCGGCGCAACTACCTTGCCGGTCTGGCCGACCTGGTAGTCGTTGGGCACGAAGCCTGCGTCGACTGCCGCGCGCGAGGCGCCCATGGCCGCCCCGAGCTTGTCGGCCACCGGCTCCAGGTAGGTCTTGAAGTTTTCCCCCGAGCCCATGCCGCGGCCGCCAGAGACCACGATGCGCGCACTGGTCAGCTCCGGCCGATCGGTCTTCTGGATCTCGGCCTTCTCGAACGTGGAAAGTCCTACCGCCGCCGGTGCGGAGATCGCTTCGACCGGCGCGCTGCCGGTGTTGCCGACCGCCTGGAACGACGCGGTCCGGATCGTCAGAACTTTCTTGGCGTCCGTCGACTGGACAGTCTGGATGGCATTGCCCGCGTAGATGCCCCGCTCGAACGTGTCGGCCGAGATCACTTTCGTGACGTCGGAAATCTGCATGACGTCGAGCTTGGCGGCGACGCGCGGCATGACGTTCTTGCCGGTCGCAGTCGAGCAGGCAGCGAGCGCCGCGTATACGGCGGCGAGTGGGACGATGAGGGCCGTCATCTCCTCGGCGAGCTGCCGGGCGAGGTGCGGTGCATCGGCGAGCAGAACTTTGCCCACGCCGTCGAGCTTCGCCGCCTGTTCTGCGACGCCCTTGCAGTTGTGCCCGGCGACGAGCACATGAACATCCGATCCCAGGGCCTTGGCCGCGCTCATTGCTTTCGCGGTGGCGGAACCGAGCGAAGAGTTATCGTGATCGGCGAGAAGGAGAACCGACATCAGAGCAATCCTGCCTCGGACTTGAGCTTCTGGACCAACTCGGCCGGCGTTGCGACCTTCACACCGGCCTTGCGTCCCGCGGGCTCGGTCGTCTTCAGAACCTTGAGCCGGGCCTTGACGTCGACGCCGAGGTCGGCGGGCTTCTTCACGTCGAGAGGCTTTTTCTTCGCCTTCATGATGTTGGGCAGGGAAGGATAACGCGGCTCGTTCAGTCGCAGGTCCGTGGTGACGATGCACGGCATCTTGAGCCGCAGCGTTTCGAGACCGCCGTCGACCTCGCGAGTGACCATCGCCGCGCCGCCTTCGACGGCGACTTTCGAGGCGAAGGTCGCCTGCGGCCAGTCGAGCAGCGCCGCCAGCATCTGGCCCGTCTGATTGCAGTCGTCGTCGATGGCCTGCTTGCCGAGGATGACAAGATTGGGCGCTTCGGCGGCGACGATCGCCTTGAGAAGCTTCGCCACGGTCAGCGGCTCGATCACGTCGTTTTCCGCCGTCTCGATCAGGATGCCGCGGTCGGCTCCCATGGAGAGCGCCGTGCGGATGGTCTCCTGCGATTTGCTCGGCCCCACAGAGACCGCCACGACCTCGGTCGCGAGCCCCTTTTCCTTCATGCGGACAGCTTCCTCGACGGCGATCTCGTCGAAGGGGTTCATCGACATTTTGACGTTGGCCAGTTCGACCCCGGAGCCGTCCGATTTCACACGGATCTTCACGTTGTAGTCGACAACGCGCTTGACCGGCACGAGTACCTTCATTTGCGGATGCGCTCCCAACTCTGCCCCAGAGATCCTTCGTCTTGCGTCTCGAACGCGGTTCCATCCGTTTCGTGCGCAAGCAACAGCGGCCGGGACAATGCCGCGACGCACAATTCCGCGCGCGTGGCGAATTGTCTCAAGTCGACGGCCATTCGCAATTGCGAAACAAGCCTAGGGCCCGGCCTCTGCCAAGTCAATTCGTCCCGCGCGGTGTTCAGGGCAGCGGGCGCAACCGGCGCATCACTTTCGGAAGGTCAGGCAGCCTTGCAGGCAGCGCTGCAGCTGGGCCTCGCAGGCGGATCGGTTCGCCGTGTGCTTGTAACAGGCGCCGAATGCAGCCTTGCAGGAGTTGGTGCAGGTCTCGGACGATTGCGCGCCGGCGGGGCAAACCGAGCCGGGCGAGACGAGCGCGACCGCTGCGAGCGCCACGGCGCCGCACATCGCCATCAATCTGAAGTTCCGCGGCATGGGGCCAACTCCCCGGTTCAACGCGCGAAACCGGCCCGTGTGGCCCGGCCGCCGGTCCACTGGCGCGGCACGGCAGACGCGGAGAGTCCGATTTCCTGCACGCCTGACTAGAGGCTCCGCCATGAACCAGATGTGAACATGGGACGCGGGATCGCCGGGGGAGGCGATCACCGTGCGACCGTCGCTCCGGCAGGTTGCGCACTGCCGCCGTTGCCGGACTTGTGCACGGGGCTCGCCGAGGCTGCGCGTCCATCGGCCTCCGCCGTAACCACGACGGCCGTTTCGACATCGTCTCGGTCGTCGGCCTGAGAGGCGGCCAACGGGGCATGCCGTCGCCGCGAGGTTTCCTCCGCCACGCCCAGTGGAACGAGTTCCTCCATGCGAGCGGAAACGATCGCCGCCTCCGGCTTGTCGATCTCCTCCACCGGCACCCGCCACTCGAACGCGTCCAGCGCGCCCGTCACAGGCGAGATCGGCGCCCAGGCCTCCGAGACAAGGCCATCGGCCGTCCACGCCGGATCACGAGGTGCATTGACGGCACGCGCCAGCCATTCGCGCACCTTGCCCGTGTTTCCGTGTCCCTCCCCGGCGATCCGGGCCATGAGCGTGCACACACGCTGGGTCAAGCGGCTTTCGATGAGAGGCTGCAGCGCCTCCTCGGCGGCGGGCCAGTCGCGGGCATCGATCGCCGTCGTGGCCACTGCGATGGCGCCTTCGTGATGTCCCGGCAGAAGCTTGGCCAGCTGCCGCGCACGGCCGAGCCGATCACTGACGCTGTCGCCGGGCCGGGCGAAGGCGTAGGCGGCGGCGAGATCGGGATGCGGCGACAGCTTCCAGGTTCGCTGGATGATTTTCGCTGCGCGGGGCGTCTGTCCCTTCGCCGCCAGGATGCGCCCCGCGATCGCGGCAGCCGGAACCAGATCGGGCGCCAATCCATGCGCCTCGGTCGCGTAAGCCAGCGCGCGATCGGCATGCTCGTCTTCGAGCTGCATCGCCTTGGCGGTCAGCAGCACGGCACGCCGGCGATCGGCGAGCTTGCGGTCCGCGTGGCCGTTCTGGCGGGCCACGCCGAGCGTCGCCAACGCACCGTCCCAGTCGCGGCTGCGGCACTGGATGTCGAACAGCCGCGCGACCGGCCACTCGATCTTCGCGTTGAGCTTCATGGCGCGGGCTGCGAACTGTGCAGCGACTTCCGTTTCTCCCTCGCGCTCGGCCTCGAGGAACAGCCCGCGCAGGCCGAGCTGCTCGGTATCGGGCGAAGCGAGCATGGCCTCGAAGATCCGCCGGGCGGTGCCGCTGTCGCCTTGGAGCTGGGCCGCCTGGGCCCGCAGGATGTGCGTCAGCGGCTCGTTCGGAAGCGACTTGCGGGCCTGGATCGCTGCGCGGGTCGCCGTGCTGCGGTCGCCGGAGCCGATGGCGATCATGCCGGCCGAGATCGCATCGAGCCCCCGCCGCTCGCGTCTCTGGGTCACGATCCGCCCGATCGCCGCGGGCGTCCGCCACAGCCGTGCCAGCACGCCGATGCCGATCAGGATCGCCGCGACCAGCACCATCAGCAGCAGGACTGCGCGGAACACGCTGGTCTCGATGACTAAGCCCTGCCATTCGACGACGAGACTACCGGGCCGGTCCGCCAGCCAGTGGAAGCCGACGGCGACCGCAACGACACCGAGCAGGAATAGGACGAGACGGATCATCAGTTCGTCCCCTTGCGCGGCTCGGCGCCGCTTGCGAGCGATGTCTTCAGGCTGCTTTCGAGCTCGACGAGCGCTTTCTCGATCGCATGGCGACCCTCGATGCGCGCGATCAGACCTTTCGCGGGCGCGGCTGATTTCGCGGAGAGCTTACGCGCTTCGGCCAGCGCCTCCGCCAACAGCCCCTCTTTGAGAAATGTCTCCATTCTTCCGATGACGGCCTCCGCGCTCGTATCGTCCGCGGACAGGTTTGTCCGTCGCACGCGCACCACGGATTTCACGCCCGCGAGCATGCGGTCGGTGAGTGATGCGTCGGGAACCTCGGCCTCGGCGTCGATCATCGCATGGGCCGCCGAGCGCAGTTCCTGGTGCAGCGTTGCGATGCTGGGGACACCCGCGCTCTGCTGGGCTTCCAGCGCCCGCAGGTCGAGCTTGTCACCCGAAAGGCGCTTGACGGCTGCGAGCTCGGCGGCGTACCGGCCGTCACGGTCCAGCGCACGCTTGAGATTGGCCAGCTCGAGCGACAGCAGGATGTTTCCGGCCGTGGCGTTGCGATCCTGCTCGCTCTTCACGACGTTCTGCAGATTGCGGTCGATCTCGGCCAGTCGTCCCGTGATCGGGCCGACGGCGGCGGCGAGATCGGCCGGCCGCGTGACGGCGCGCAGTCGCGCATCGAAATCGGCCTTCATCGCGTCGACGGCGGTGCGCAGGGAGGCCGCGTCTTCCGTGATCGAGCGCAGCGACTGTTCGAGGCTCTGCGCGCGCTGACCCAGCAGGGCACGGCCGGCTTCGGCCTGGTTGCCGATCGCGGCGGCGCGCTGTTCGATCTCCTGGGAAATCTCGCGCTTCAATGCCGGCAACCGCCCCTCGAGCTCTCCGAGCTTCGTCACGACCTGCGCCAGCTGGGGTATGCGCGGCGCCGTCTTCGGATCGGTCCCCGCGGCCGCCGCCAGCGTCGAGAGCTGCTCTTCGAATCGCGCCAGACGGTTCACGAATTCGCCGTCGGTCTCCTGCCGCGCGATGCGTTCCGCCGCGGACTTGGCGGCATCGGCCGTGACCGCATGAGCGGCCGCGAGCGAGCGGTGGTCTTCTTCCCGTGCGGCGAGCCGGCGGTTCATCTCGCCGAACTTCTGCTCGAACGTGCCCACCGTCGCGGCCGGTCCGCTTTCGAGCGCGCTGATACGCCGGACGAGATCGTCGTTGGTGCCCGGAGCGAACAGCCAGGGCGCGCCGAGCGCTGCCGCGAGCAGGGAGGCGATGCCGCCGCATACGCCGGCCGCGACATAGCCCAGAACCGGCGTCCGGCCTGTTGACTTATCTGCAGGCGTCGTCGCGGGCTTGGCCGCGCCACCTGTCTCGCCCGCGTTCGACCTCGCCGGTGCTGGTTTCGCGCCTGCCTCGCTGGCCGACGGCTTTGCGGTGTCCTGCTGCGGAGAAGTGCCGATACCTGCGGCGGGCGCAGTCTTGATCTCGGTCGCCTGCAATTCGATCGTCGCAAATGGCCGTTTTCCGCCGGCGCCTTTGGCCTTGTCGTCGTTCTTGTCGGTCATTCAACGCACTCCGCAGTCCGATGCCGGCCATCCCGGGAACCCGCATCCAGGTCGCCAGTGCATCGCACAAAACCTCTGAACTGCTACTTACCACAAGGGTTTAGCAGCAATTCAATCCATCAGGGCAAGCAAATCGTCCAACCGCGGTTGATGCGCGGTCTCGATCCGCACCGGTCCCAGCGGAGTGAGGCGGGCGGCGATGGCCTCGGATAGGCAATAATGGCAGAGCCGCGCAGCCTGTTGCTGCAGACCAGCCCGCCGGACCAGCTTCACGTAGATATCGGCGGTTCGTGGCGACATCAGGATCACCCCGTCCAGGCTCCCGTCTGCCAGGGCGTCTCGCACCCCTTCGCTGAATTCGGAAGCCGGGATCGTCCGATACACGCGCGGCTGGAGAACCCGGAAACCGTGGCTCTGCAACTCGCCGGCCAGCTCGAATGCCAGCCGATCGCCCGCCAGATGCAGGAGGAAGCCGGCCTGCGGATCGAGCGACGACGTGATCTGCGGCACGAGCTGGGCGCCGTTTCCCGCTCCGGTCACGATCAGCTTGAAGCCGAGCGCGCGTGCCTCTTTTGCCGTCGCCGTCCCGACCGCGAAGAGCGGTAATTCGGCCGCGATCCGGTGGGCCCGCTGCAGCTTCAAGGCGCGCAGGCCGTTCCGGCTGGTCGCGATCAGCGCCTGGACCTCGGAAAGATCCACCGGCTCGGCGTCTTCGAAATCGACGCTGAGCAACGGTTCGACCATCGCTTCGTGCCCCGCCTCCTCCAGCTTTGCGGCTAGCTTGAGGGAGTCCGGCTCGGGCCGTGTGACCAGCAACCGCATCACGCGCCGCCCTTCAGGAAGATCCCCGGTTCGGCGCGGGCGATGAGATCGCGCGCGGCGTCATCCGCTGCATGCATTTCGTCGCCCGGCGCGCAGATGCGCTCGCCGGCGTGGCGGAGCCGCCCGTCCGGAGACAGGATTTCGCCACGGAAACGGATGCTCCCGTCTCGGAACTCGGCGAGCCCGGCGATCGGGGTCCGGCAGGAGCCGTCGAGACGGGCCAGGAACGCGCGCTCGGCGCTCACGCAGATTTCGGTCGGCCGATGCCGCAGCGGCTCCAGCAGCCGCGCCGCGCGGCGATCGTCGGCCCTGATCGCGACACCTACGGCGCCCTGAGCCACCGCAGGCAGCATCTGCTCGGAGGGGATTGCGAAGGTCGCCTTCTCGGCGAGCCCAAGCCGCCGCAGGCCGGCCATGGCGAGGAACGTCGCTTCCGCCACGCCCTCCGCGAGCTTGCGCAGCCGGGTCTCGACATTGCCGCGAAAACCCACGACGCGAAGGTCGGGCCGCAGGTTGAGGATCTGCGCCTGCCGTCGTAGCGACGATGTCCCTACGGTAGCGCCTGTCGGCAGGTCGAGGGGGGTCTTCACGGTAGGCGACAGGAACGCGTCCCGCACATCCTCCCGCTCTAGCATCGCGGCGATCACGAGGCCGTCCGGCAACCGCGTCGCGACATCCTTCATGGAATGGACGGCGAGGTCGATGCTGCCCGCGATCAGGGCGTCCTCGATCTCCTTGGTGAAAAGCCCTTTCCCGCCGACTTCCGACAGTGGTCGATCCTGGATCCTGTCGCCCGACGTCTTGATGATCTCGATCGCGATCGCGTCGAGGTCGAGCCCGTTCGCCGCCGCCAGCCGCCGCCGCACGTCCTGCGCCTGGGCCAGTGCCAGCGGCGAGCCTCGGGTGCCGATGCGCAGGAGTGGTTGCGCCGCCATGGCGTGCTCCCGGTTCTGACTGTCGCTGCCGCTCGACGGGCTCAATGGATGTGGCTGCCGCCGTTGACGTCGATCTCCGAGCCGGTGACGTAGCTCGATAGATCGGAGGCGAGGAAGAGGCAGCAACCGGCGACTTCGCTCGCCCGCCCGGCCCGCCCCATGGGGATCGATCGCATGACCTCGGCTTCGCGTTCCTTCGTCCAGCCGGGAGCGGAATGGATGATGTCGGTATCGATCAGCGACGGGCAGATCGCGTTCACGCGGATGCCGTCGGGCGCCAGCTCTCGCGCCGCCGCCTTCGTCAACCCGAGAATGCCGCCCTTGGCCGCCGAGTAATGCGGCCCGCCGAAGATGCCGCCGCCGCGCTGGGCTGACACCGAGGCCATGTTGACGATGCTGCCCGATTTGCGCTGACGCATGTTGGGCACCACGGCCTGCGTCATGTTCAGAGTGCCGCGCAGGTTCACGTCGAGCACCGCATCGTAATTCTCCCGCCGGATGTCCATCAGCTTGAGTGGCTGCGAGATGCCGGCATTGTTGACCAGCACGTCGACGTGCCCGAGCTGCTCGATGAGCACCGCGACGACGGCGATGCAGCGGGCATGATCGGTCACGTCGCAGGCGATGCCGATGTGGCCTTTGCCGTGGAGGGCGGCGGCGGCGAGCCGGCTCTGCTCTTCGTCCAGATCGAGCACGGCCACGCGGGCACCGTGCTCGGCGAACAGGTTGGCGGTCGCCCGTCCAAGCCCCCGCTTGGAGGCTGCACCGGTCACGATGGCAGTTCGTCCCTTGAGCAGCATCTGGCCCTCCGTGATATCGCGGCGTCGGCCGCGCCCGCTTCGTACCGCCGGGAGGCGGGCGCTGTACAGCGGATTGCTTGGCACCTCGAGCGTTCCGCAAGGTTCATTCCGGCGCCCGCGGCATGAACGCGAGGGCCGCGATCGAGACCCTGCGGGCGGCGTCGAGGCCCGTAACGCCCCTCTGCCCTCCGAACGCTTCGAGCGAAGCCGCTTGCCGGACGGGACGGCTTGTGCCACTACTCCGCCCGCTTCGTCCTGCGCCGGTCCCCAAGGATCGGCCGCCGGCGGGCTATTCCTATTGATCGGCACGCTGCCGTAGCTCAGTGGTAGAGCACTCCCTTGGTAAGGGAGAGGTCGGTAGTTCAATCCTACTCGGCAGCACCATGCATGCGCTGATCCCTCGCCCACGCTCCTCGTGGCCGGCGACGAGCTTCTCGTCTTCCCGATGATGCTCCCCGAGTTCGAGCCCGCGCTTGTGTGCGCGGCTTATCGCGGCGGATTTCCATGCGGCGTCTCGCACCTTTGCGGACGCCCGTGTTGCGCGGCGGCGGACCGCTTGCCACAGTGCGCGCTCGAGCCCACCCTCCAGTGCTTCTTGCGCGAGTGATTGATGCCCGAGACTGTCTATGCCGCGTTCGCGGCCGCCGCGGCGCGTACTCCCGGCCACCCCTGCCTGATCGTGCCCTCGCGTAGGGATCGCGCGTGGTCACCGCAGGGGCTGACGATCAGCTATGGCGACCTTGCCGCCAGGGTCGAGGCGATGCGCGGCAGCTACGCCGCCGCCGGCTTCGGCCATGGCCACCGCGTCGGCCTGCTGCTCGAAAGCCGGCCGGAATTCTTCGAGCAATACCTCGCCCTCAACGCTCTCGGCGTCGGCATCGTGCCGATCAATCCCGACTACCGCCACGACGAGCTGGCTTTCCAGATGGAGCACAGCGAGGCCGAGATCGCGGTCGTGCTGCCCCATCGCGTCGCTGACCTGGAGCGTGTCGCCGGCGAGCGCGCGAAACCATTACCTGTGGTCGATGCGCTGAATCTGCCTGCCAGGCTTCCCTCGCCATCGACCCCGCCGCCGCATGCCGGCCCACCGTCGGCCGATACCGAAGCAGGTCTGTTGTACACCTCGGGCACTACCGGCCGCCCGAAAGGCTGCATCCTGACCAACTTCTATTACCTCAACGCGGGTGCGGGCTACGCGAGCGTCGGTGGGCTGTGCACGATCCGGCCCGGTAGCGAGCGCTTCTACAATCCGTTGCCGCTCTTCCACATGAACCATCAGGCGGTGACGGCAACGTGCGCCTTCCTCACCGGCAATACCCTGATCCTGCCGGAGCGCTTTTCGCCGAACCGCTGGTGGAGCGAGGTCGTCGAGACCGGCGCGACCATCATCCACTACCTCGGCGTCGTCGCGCCGATGCTGCTCAATCAGCCCGAAAGCCCGCTCGACCGCGGCCACGATGTCCGTTTCGGCGTCGGGGCTGGCATCGAGCCCGAGCTGCACGCCGTATTCGAGCGTCGCTTCGGCTTTCCGATGATCGAGGTCTGGGGCATGACCGAGACCGGCCGCATCCTCTGGAACAACGTCGATCCCCGGTTCACCGAGACACGCGCCTTCGGACGCCCCTATCCGGGCCTGGATGCCCGCGTCGTCGACGAGAACGACCGCGAGGTCCCGCCCGGCACCGACGGCGAGCTGGTCGTCCGCCACACGGCCGATCGGCCGCGCCACGGCTTCTTCTCGGGCTATCTGAAGAACGAGGCCGCCACCGAGGAGTCCTGGCGCGGCGGCTGGTTCCATACCGGCGATGTCGTGCGCCGCGACGCCGGCGGTATGCTCTACTTCGTCGACCGTAAGAAGAACATCATCCGCCGTAGCGGCGAAAACATCGCGGCGGCCGAGGTCGAGGCCGTCATCCAGGCCCACGACGCGGTCGCGCAGGTCGCCGTGATCGCGGCCCCCGACGAACTCCGCGAGGAGGAAGTCTTCGCGGCGGTCGTCCTCATGCCGGGTGAGGTCCCGACCGGGGAGCTTGCGCGCACGATCTTCGGCTGGTGCAACGAGCGGCTCGCCTATTTCAAACCGCCCGGCTGGATACTGTTCGTCGACAAGTTGCCGACGACGGGCACGCAGAAGGTCCAGAAGACTCAGATCTTCGCGCCCGGTGAGGATCCGCGCTCGCGCAGCGGCGTTCACGATCTGCGGAGCCTGAAACGTCGCGACTGAGCGGCCTGCCGACGTCGGCGAAACCGACAGGCGCGCGCGCCCTCGCGCACGGCCGGTAGTCTGCAGGCCGCTCAGCGGTTTCGCCGGCCCTTTTAACCAATCGGGCCGTGTTTCGTCCTACCCGCCGCCCCGGGCGATGATGGCGCTCCCCCTCGTCACCCTCGCGCCAGAGCCATGCCCCTCGCCACCTACTGCCTTCGCCTCCTCGGACTGTCCCAGGCAATCCACGCCTGGACCGGCAGCCTGGCCCGCCTAGGCGCGGCGCGGCGCGAGAAGATCGCGCGCTATGCCGATGCCGTCGCGGCCACCTTCGCCCGCTCCGCCGCCGCCTTCGCGACGCTGGAACGCGACCCCTCCGATACCCGCGCCCGCCGGGAGGCCATCCGGGAGCTCGGACGCATCGCCGGCTACATCGAGGACATCGTCGCCGCGCTTCAGGACCACCTTGACGGGCGCAAGCTCGCCGGTGTCAAAAGGCGCCTCGATCGGCTCGCGGAGAGCGAGCCTCTGCGCGCCGCCGCCACCCGTCGGGACGCGGCACGCATCGACAATCTGCTCGAGGCCGAGGGATACTTCCGCTCCCTTGCCGATGGGCTCAGGGCCTGAAGCGCGGACGCACGGAGCGACTTGCCATGCAGAAATTCGACACTCTCACCGCCGTCGCCGCGCCCATGCCGATGATCAACGTCGATACCGACGCCATCATCCCCAAGCAATTCCTCAAGACCATCAAGCGCACCGGCCTCGGCAAGAACCTCTTCCACGAGCTGCGTTACAACGAGGACGGCAGCGAGAAGCCGGATTTCGTGCTCAACAAGCCCGCCTACCGCAAGGCCCAGATCCTGGTGGCCGGCGCCAACTTCGGCTGCGGCTCCTCGCGCGAGCACGCGCCGTGGGCGCTGATGGATTTCGGCATCCGCTGCGTCATCTC
>CAYMEB010000145.1:0-12089 GCA_964389095.1 uncultured Hyphomicrobiaceae bacterium | reverse complement strand
GATCAACGTCTTGGGCGCATTCTCGCCCGCCTTGGCGCCGCCCTTGGCCTTTACGCCCAGCGAGCGTTTGACGCCGTCGATGATCGCCGCGCCCAGGTCCAGACCCTTGATGCGCTGGCTGGCCCAGTCGGCCGAGATCTCGTCGCAGCTCATGCCCCACACCTTCTCCGTGTAGGTCTTGAAGAAGATCAAGAACAGGCGCTCGCCGAACTGGTTGGCTACCCAGTCGTGGAAGGTGACGGGCTTCTCGTTGGGGAAAGCCTGCTTGTACATGAACGACATCACGCACAGCGCGCTCTCGACGACACCGAGGTTCGTCAACGCCTCGAATGCCTTGAGCGGATAGCTGTAGTAGCGTCCATCGTAGTAGATGCGCGACAGGCGCGGCCGCTCGATGAAGTCCTGGGGAAGGATCTCCTTCCACAGGTCGACCACCTCCTTCGACTTCGAGAAGAAGCGGTGTCCGCCGATGTCAAACAGGAAGCCCTTGTAGTTGGCCGTGCGCGAGATGCCGCCCACATAGGTCGGATGGGCTTCGATCACGGTGGTCGAGACGCCTTGCTTGGTCAGGAGGTAGCTCGCCGTAAGACCCGCCGGGCCTGCGCCGATGATAAAGACTTCGCTGTGAGACATCTCGCCCCCGGAGAAACCCGAATCGCTGCCGAGCCGCTGTGGCGTGGGCTTCGGCACTGGAGCGGAACGATAGGTTCAAAGGGTTAAACGGATCCTTACGATGCGCCTCGCACCGGCACGACCAGGCGCCCTCGGGGCGCGCCTTGCGGCGGTCTGCTTGCTCATGCAATAGGAGCGACGGCTTGCAGGCCGAAGGGCTTCCGCGCTTCTCATCGGAACGGGGCGAAAGCGGCCAGCCGCGTTGATGGACGAAACCGGATGGAGGGCCCGCCATGTCGACGACTTCGAAGATCCGCGCCAATGGCATCGAGTTCGCCTACCGGCTCGAGGGAACCCCGTCGGGCCCGGCCGTCGTTCTGCACCATCCGCTGGCGACGGACCTGACCTTCTGGGACGAAACCGCCGCCGCGCTCGGCTCTCGATATCGGGTGCTGCGGTTCGACGCCCGCGGCCACGGCCGCTCCGAGGCGCCGAGCGGCCGCTACGCCTTCGAGACGCTCGCGCAGGACGTTGTCGCCCTGATGGATGCGGTCGGCATCGCCCGCGCGGCGTTCGTCGGCCTCTCGATGGGCGGCATGGTGGGGCAGTACCTCGGCCTCCTACACCCCGGCCGCTTCTCCAGCTTGTCGCTGATTTCGACCAACAGCCGGGTACCGCCAGAGATGCGCAATCTCTGGGTCGACCGCGTCGCGGTGGCGCGCCGCGACGGTATGGGCTCTCAGGTCGAACCGGCACTCGCCCGCTGGCTGGCCGCGGCCAATCGGACAGGGCGGCCGGATCTCGTCCAGCGCTGCCAGCGGCTGATCACCGCGACGCCGCTCGAAGGTTATGCCGGCTGGTGCGGCGCGATCGAGAACCTCGACACGAGCGATCGCCTCCGCGCGATCGCGCTTCCGACCCTGGTGATGGTCGGAGCCGAGGATCCGGCCACCCCAGTTGCCGCCGCCCGCGTGATCCACGAGCAGATTCCCGGCTCGGAGCTCTCGATCCTGCCCGGGGTCTCGCACATGCTGGCCATCGAGGATCCGGCGCAGTTTCTGGCTGCGGTTTCTCCGTTCCTCGACCGCTATCCGGCTCGCTGAGGGATCGAGGGCCGATGGCGCGCGTTCTGGTCGTCGGCGGATACGGCACGTTCGGTTCGCGCGCGATCCGGCATCTCGCGAACCTCGGGCTCGCTTCCGTGATCGTCGCCGGCCGGGACCTCGCGAAGGCCGAGGAGACTGCTGCCGTCTTCGCCCGTACGCTCGGGCTGGAAACGACAGCGGCCGCAATCGATGCCGAGGCGCCGGATGCAGGCCAGATCGCGGCGCTGGCACCCGACATCATTCTCAACGCCTCCGGGCCCTTCCAGGCCCAAGGGTACGCACTGGCGCGCGCCGCCATCGCCGCCCGGGCCCACTATGTCGATCTCGCCGATGCCAGGGGCTTCGTGGAAGCGATCAGATCACTCGACCAAGACGCGCGTGCGGCCGGAGTACTCGTCGCCTCGGGCGCCAGCAGCGTGCCGGCCCTCTCCTGCGCCTTAGTCGACGCCTACAGATCACAATTCTCCCGTATCGAGTGCATCGAGATCGGCATCTGTCCCGCCAACGGCTTCGATCCGGGACTAGCCACGACGCGCGCGGTATTGGCCGGTATCGGACGGCCGATGCCGGCGCTGCGCGAAGGCCAATGGCGATCGGTCTACGGCTGGCAGGATACCCACAGGCACACGTTTCCCGGCATCGGGGGACGATGGATGGCGAACTGCGACGTTCCCGACCTCACGCTGCTGCCCGCACGACTCCCGGAGGCGCGCACGGTCCGCTTCAGCGCCGGTGTCGAAGTCGGCATGATGCATTTCGGGCTCTGGGCGATGTCCTGGCTGGTTCGGGCTGGCGTGTTGCGCCGCGCGGAGCGGCTCGCCGAACCGCTCTTGAAGATGAAACGTCTACTGGCCGGCCTCGGAAGCGACGCTGGCGGGATGTTCGTGACGCTGACGGGAACCGGCGCACACGGCGCACAGCAATCCGTCTCCTGGCATGTCGTGGCCCGGAGCAATCACGGTCCCTTCATTCCTCCGGCTCCGGCGGCCGCCCTGGTCGCCAAGCTCGTCCGTGGCGAGGTTACCGCGCGCGGCGCCATGCCGTGTGTCGGCCTCGTTTCGCTCGCCGAGATCGCCGAGCCGCTGCAAGCCTTCGATGTTCAGTTCACGCTCAGCGATACTTCGCAGCGCTGATGAACATGCTGAAGGCCTCGCACCACACCACGACCGTAGTGTAGGCGTTCACATCGACCTGCGCGGGCACGTCGGCGATGAAACCGTCGAAGGTTTTGATGTCGCCGATCCGCTGCGCCTGAGCTTTCACCTTCAGGAAGCCCTCGCGGGTGTCGACGAAGTCACGGATCAGATACAGTTTGTAGTCCGGGCCCGGCGCCAGTCTGCCCTCGTGCACGATCTTGGCTTTGGAGACGCGGACTTCGCCTTCGCCCCAGTGCAGGAAATCACTGCCCTTCAAATTGCGATCGAAGCGGCCGGTGTACATTGCGCCTGCCGCAGCCTGCTGGAGCGCTGCCTTGTCCGGCCCCTTCGGCGCGGTGAGAATTGGCAGCAGATAGACGCCGAGTGCAAAGCCGACCGCCAGGGCGACGGCATGTGTCAAGAAACGCGTGATCCAGCGAATCATTCTGTCCTGCACCTCCACCCGAGGGGCGTGCGGATCGCGCACCTTCGAGTGTGATCGAACTAGCCCGCAGCCCAATCACGGTCCAGCAACGCTTCGGTGAGCCGCCGCGTGATCGGCTGCGGCCGCTCGGCGCGACGGGAGGTGCGGCCGTCGTGCGACACCGGCCGCCGAGTTGCAGGGCGCGCCGATCCTCCGTTTGCAAACCTCATGGGAATCACCGCATTTGCCCCGTCTCGATAGCAGGAGAATGGAGCGCATGGCGTTCTTTCTGGCGGTAGCCAATCGCAAGGGTGGTGTAGGGAAATCGACGCTCTCCGTCATGCTGGCACAAAGCTTCGCGATCTGGTCGAAGAAGCGTGTGCTGGTCTTGGATCTCGACAGCCAATGCAACGCATCGCTGATCCTGCTGGGCGGCCAGGGTTGGAGCACGGCGCGAAAGGCCGGGAAGACCATTGCCGATTACTTCTACGACCTGTTCGACGGCATCCCGGCCGAAGCGCGCGATTTTCTGCTGCCGAACGTCGGCGACGTTCATGACGGCTCGGGCAAGCCGCCGCGCCTCGCCTTGCTGCCGGGCTCGCTGCTGCTGGAGGACATCCAGGGCGAACTCTATTTGAGGCAGGCCTCCTCCAGCGACAATCCCGATATCGTCGCCTCTCGCGTGCGCGGGCGGATCGAATACCTCCTGCGCAGGTTCGCCAAGAGCTTCGATCTGGTGATCCTCGATTGTGCACCGGGGCTGTCCTTCGCGGCTCTCGCCGCGCTCAAGACCGCGGATCGCGTGCTGGTGCCGTTCCGTCCCGATTATGTGTCCCAGCTCGCGGTCGACCGCATCGCGTTGCTCATCGAGGACAAGGGTAATCTCGAATCGCTGTCCGCCATGCCGTTCGACTCCCGCCGCTACGCCTGCGTCGCAAACGGCGTTCGCGGAATCGGCAAGGACCGCGTGCTGATCGACGAAATTGCCGCGCTGCATCCCATGCTGGAGTGCACGATCCCGCAGAAGGATGCGATCGCCAACGCGTTCGACTGGGAACCGAGGCTGAAGAGCCTGGAAGAGAAGTACGGCGCCGGGGTCGAGGACATCCGGCGACTGCACGCCGAGATCGAGCAGTGGATCGCCGCTGCCGGCGTCATGCCTCCGCTTGCCGCGGCCGAGTGATTCCGGCACAAGGCATTCATGGCGCGCACAACCAAGCAACTATCGGGCGGCGGCAAGGACAAGTTCCTGCGTGGCGTCGTCGGCCGCGCAAGCGGGCCGAACGACGGAGATGGTGCGCGGATCGCCGATATGCTGTGCAACGTCGTGACCGAGGTCCGGGTGCGGCGCGAGGTCTGGGAAGACATCTCCCGCGCCATGCCCCCTGCCGCTACTTCTGCGCGTCTTGCCGAAACCCCGCCACCGTCGCAGGAGACGCAAGCCACGCCGGCGCCGGCCTTCGATCCGTTCGCCTTCAGCGCCGTGGCGGTGATGGCGCGCAAGGGCGCCGCAGGTCTGCTGGCCGAGTTGGGCCGGATTTCAGACCCATCGAACCTGCGGCAGCTCGCCGAAGCTCAACATCTCGTGATCGCCGAGACCAGCGGCGACCCGGAAGCCCTCCGGAAAGCGATCGTCCGCGCGACCGAGCAGCGCATCGCCGAACGCCGCGCCGCCGCAAGCTGAAGCGGCCCGGCGCCGCCTGATGGCCGCCCGATCTGCCCTGTCCCATGTCGCGATTATCGATCAGCCTCAGCCCGAACGGCAGTGCGCTGCGCCAACTGCATTGTCGACGGGGCTCGTTGGTCTTATGTATCTGGGCCGATCAAGAGGGACGACCGTGCCGACAAAGCCCGAACTTTTCGAAGAACTCGATCCGACGCCGCGCCTGCTGATGGGGCCGGGGCCGGTGAACGTGTATCCGCGCGTACTGCGCGCGATGTCGGTGGCGATCCAGGGGCAGTTCGACCCCGAGTTCCGGCGGCATATGACCCAGACCATGGCGCTCTATCGCCAGGTCTTCCGGACGAAGAACGCATGGACGTTGTGCATCGACGGCACGGCCCGGGCCGGGCTGGAGGCTTGCATGCACTCCGTCATCGCCCCCGGCGACAAGGTGTTGATCGGCATCTTCGGCCGTTTCGGCCACCTCAAGTCGGAAATCGCCAAGCGAGCGCGTGCCGACGTGATCGAGATCGAGACCGAATGGGGGACGGTGTTCGACCCGCAGCAGTTCGAGGACGCTGTGAAGCGGCACAAGCCGCGCCTGGTTGCGGTCTGCCAGGGCGACACTTCGACCACGATGCTGCAGCCGCTCGACGAGATCGGTAAGATCTGCCGCAAGCACGATGCGCTGCTGTTCGTCGATTGCACGGCGTCGCTGGCCGGCAATCCCTTCGAGACCGACGCCTGGAAAATCGATCTGGTCGCGACCGGCCTGCAGAAGTGCCTTTCCGGCCCGCCGGGCATCGCGCCGATCTCGTTCAACGAGCGCGTCGTCGAGGTTCTCAAGCACAGGAAACACGTCGAAGCCGGAATCAAGCCGCCCGATCTGGTGGAGGGCAACGGGCCGATCATCCAGTCGAACTATTTCGACCTCGCCATGATCATGGACTACTGGAGCCCAAGGGCCCTCAATCACCATACGGAAGCCGCCTCTATGCTGTTCGCCGCGCGCGAATGTGCGCGCGTCGTTCTCGAAGAAGGTCTGGACGCCGGCATCGCCCGGCACCGGCTCGCTTCCAGCGCTTTGCGCGCCGGGCTCGAGGCGATGGGGCTGGATCTCTTCGGCGACAGCCGTCACCGGATGGCCAACGTGACCGGCGTCGTCATACCCAAGCAGATCAAGAACGCCGACAAGGTACGCTCCGAGATGCTGATCGACTTCGGCATCGAGATCGGCACGTCGTTCGGCCCCTTGCACGGGAAGATCTGGCGGATCGGCACGATGGGCTATGTCTGCCGCAAGGAGAACATCCTGCGCTGCCTGTCGTCACTGGAAACCGTTCTGCGCCGGAATGGATACAAGGCGCCGGCCGGCGCCGGCGTCGATGCCGCCTATGAGATCTACGACAATGAAAAAGCCCGCTGAAGCCGTGAAGCCGCAGACGATGACGCCCGCCCAGGCGCTCATCACCCAGCCGATCAACGTGATCAACGTCGGGCTGGATGGCTTTGCCGAGGAACTCGAGTCCCAGGGCGTCAAGGTCACGCGCGTGGATTGGAGCCCGCCGGCCGGCGGAGATGCCAAGCTGGCCGCACTGCTGTCCAAGCTGGGCACCTGAGCAAACGGCTGAGGCCGCGGCCGGGTTAGGGACAGCCATGGGGTCGCTCTCGGCGGAGCGCTCTCAGCGCCTCCCGTCGGCCCGGGCCATGGCTGGCTGGATCGGCCTCCCTCAGGCCTTGACCAGTCTCACGACCACGTCGATGTGCGCGATCTTCATGCCGGGCGGCGGCTCGGGCAGGCCGTCGACGCGGATCGCGTCACCGGCGATGTCCATCAACATCCCCGTCTTCTCGACGAAGAAATGGTTGTGATTGGAGACGTTGGTGTCGAAATAGGCGCGCTGGCCGTTGATCGCTATCTCGCGCAGCAGGCCTGCGGACCGAAATTGATGAAGCGTGTTGTACACCGTCGCGAGCGAGACGCTCTCTCCGGCGGCCACGGCCTCCTCATGCAGCGTTTCGGCGGTCACATGGCGATCACCGGCCCCGAACAGGAGCAGCCCGAGGGCCAGCCGCTGCCGCGTCGGGCGCAGCCCCGCGCTCCGCAAACGGCCTTCCAGTTCGCTGGCGTCAATCGCCCCCTGGCTCTCATGGGGCACGTCCTCGTGCCCATGGCCGGTCGGCTCGTCGCTGATCGACATCGTCGGCTTCCTGCCCCAATACCCGCGCTGCGTGTGCCGCTACGCCGGCTTTTCCTCTTGTTATCATACTTCTGCAGGTTCCGGAAAGGCAACGCGGACCGAGCGCCGCGATGCCATCGAGGCAGTGGCAACTCGTCGCGTTCGCCGAAGACGGGCCGCCGCGCCCGCCACACCTCCCCTCGGCCGACGCCAACCCGTCCGGCAGCCGGCGGGAGCCACCCGGAAACGATTTGTCGCCCGTCGATCATGTGTTAACAAGCTCGCAACCAGACGCGGGCGATGGCCGCCACGCGTCCGGCCGTATTCGCCGTGGCGCAGCCGGGATCGCCGGCCGCGCATGCTGTGACTATGGCCAGCTAAGAGGCAATAGAGGGGGCAGGACGTCAGCATGGCCGACCGCCAGTCGAGCTACGACTACGAGGACATTCTGCGCTGCGGACGGGGTGAACTGTTCGGGCCGGGCAACGCGCAATTGCCGCTGCCGCCAATGCTGATGTTCGAGCGCATCACGCGGATCTCCGAGACCGGCGGGGCACACGGCAAGGGTGAGGTGCGCGCCACCATGCGCATTGCCGGCAATACCGCCAACGACTGGTTCTACGCCTGTCACTTCAAGGGCGATCCGGTGATGCCGGGTTGCCTCGAACTGGACGCCATGTGGCAGCTGACCGGTTTCTTCCTGGGATGGCTGGGGCTGCCGGGACGCGGACGGGCGTCGGGCGTCGGCGAGGTCAAGATGCTGAAGGAAGTGACCCCGGACGTCCGGCAAATCGAGTATGTGATCGACATCAAGCGGGTCATCGCGCGCAAGCTCAAGCTCGCGGAAGCGGACGGCACCGTCATCGCCGACGGTGAGGTCTTCTGCACGGCGAAGGACATGCGCGTGCTTCTAAAGCCTGTCGACGGCGCGTGATCGGCCCCGGACCGCTCGGCTAGCCGGAGACGGCGAAACCGGCGAAACCAGGCCGTCAAACGAAGCTCCGGGGTGGCGCGGCTCGAACGGGCGCGCCGGAACAATGCTGCGGACATGAGCCGCAATTCTGAAGAGGGGTGTCGATGAGGCGCGTAGTTGTGACGGGTATGGGCATCGTGTCCTCGATCGGGAACACGACCCAGGAGGTCACGGCATCGCTGCGGGAGGCGAAGTCGGGCATCTCGTTCGCCGAGAAGTACAAGGAACTGGGCTTCAAGTGCCAGGTTCATGGAGAGCCGCGCCTCGACTGGGAGGCGATGGTTCCTCGCAAGCCCAAGCGATTCATGAATTCCGGCATGGCCTGGAACTATATCGCCATGGATCAGGCGATCCGCGATGCCGGCCTTCAGCCCAACGAGGTGAGCAACGAGCGCACCGGGATCGTGATGGGCTCAGGCGGCCCTTCGACCGTGGCGATCGTGGCCGCGGCCGACACCACGCGCTCCAGCGGCGGCCCCAAGAAAATCGGCCCGTTCGAGGTTCCCAAGGCGATGTGCTCGGGGCCGTCCGGCGTGCTCGCCACGGCGTTCCAGGTCAAGGGCACCAACTACTCGATCTCCTCCGCCTGCGCGACGTCCGCGCACTGCATCGGGAATGCGGCGGAGCTGATCCAGTTCGGCAAACAGGACGTGATGTTCGCCGGCGGCTGCGAGGAACTGGACTGGACTCTCTCCTGCCTGTTCGACGCCATGGGCGCCATGTCCTCGCTTTACAACGACCGGGCGCCCACGGCCAGCCGCGCCTACGACAAGAACCGCGATGGCTTCGTGATAGCGGGCGGCGCCGGTGTCCTCGTGCTGGAGGAGTACGAGCGGGCGAAGGCGCGCGGAGCCCGGATGTATGCCGAGATCGCCGGTTACGGCGCGACCTCGGACGGATTCGACATGGTAGCCCCGTCCGGCGAAGGCGCCGTGCGCTGCATGAAGATGGCGCTCAAGGGACTGGCCGGTAAAGGCACCCCGAAGATCGACTACATCAACCCGCATGGGACCGGGACCCCGGTCGGTGACGAGCGCGAGATCCAGGCTATCCGCGACACCTTCGGCGCCTCGGTGCCGCCGATCGCGTCAACCAAATCCCTGACCGGCCATTCGCTGGGAGCAATCGGCGTCCAGGAAGCCATTTTCTCCATCCTGATGCTGAACAATCGCTTCATCTGCGAGAGTGCCAACATCGAGGAACTGGACCCGTTGTTCGCAGATGTTCCCATCGTCCGCCGCCGCCTGGACGACGTGCCGCTTAACTGTGTCATGTCGAACAGCTTCGGCTTTGGCGGGACAAATGCCACCTTGGTCTTCAAGCGGCCCGAGGCCTGATACGGGGAACTGCATTCCCCGGAGCCGGCCGTATTTGGTGTGGTTCCGGTATGGGCGAACAGAAGACGAGCGCGGCCTTCGACGGGCTGATCGACTACAATGCATGGGCGCTGGTGGCCAAATTCCAGCGCGAATGGAAGAAGCGTAGGACGATGACGAGAGACATAGCTCAGCCCGGTCCGATCATGGCCGGCAAGCGCGGCCTGATCATGGGCGTCGCGAACAACCGATCGATCGCTTGGGGCATCGCCCGCATTCTCGCCGGACAGGGCGCGGAGCTGGCGTTCACCTATCAGGGCGAAGCGTTCGGCCGCAAAGCGGTGCCGCTGGCCGAATCGCTCGGGTCCAAGATCATCTTGCCCGCGAACGTGCTGGATCTGGACAGCATCGACGCTGTCTTCGCCGAGATCCAGAGGCAATGGGGCGGCCTGGACTTCGTGGTCCACGCGCTCGCCTATTCGGATCCCAAGGAGCTGGCCGGCCGCTACGCCGACACCACGCGCGAGAACTTCACGAACTCCCTCGTGATATCGTGCTTCTCGTTCACCGAAGTCGCCAAGCGCGCCTCGGCACTGATGCAGAACGGCGGGTCGCTGCTGACCCTGACCTATGGCGGAGCGACCCGGTGGGTTCCCTCCTACAACGTCATGGGCGTAGCCAAGGCCGCGCTGGAAGCCTCCGTGCGCTATCTCGCGGCCGACCTCGGCCCGCAGGGCATCCGCGTCAATGCGCTTTCGGCCGGTCCGATGCGCACCCTTTCCGGCGCTGGTGTCTCGGATGCGCGGGTGATCTTCAATTACCAGCACGCCCACTCGCCGCTGCGGCGCACGCCCCACCTGGACGAGGTCGGCGGTTCGGCGCTGTATCTGCTGTCGGACCTGTCCGGCGCGGTGACCGGCGAAGTGCACTTCGTCGACTGCGGCTACAACATCGTGTCGATGCCCTCCCTGGCTGCCTTGAAGTCGAGCAGCGGCAAGGGCGACACGACGGAGTAACGGCCCGGAGCCGGGCGCTCCCCCGGGGCGCCGATTGCCGCTGCGGTCGCGATGTGCGAACAGCATCGCCATGATCGGCGTTTTCGATTCCGGCCATGGCGGTCTGACGGTCTTCCGCTCGCTCGTCGAGCGGTTCCCGGCCCTGTCGTTCACCTACCTGGGCGACCATGCCAACGCGCCCTACGGGAACCGGCCCTCTCAGGAGGTCCTGGAGCTGACTCGGACCGCTGTGGAAGCCCTTTTTCGCCGGGGGGCCCTCCTCGTCCTACTCGGCTGCAACACCGCGACCTGCGTTGCCGCCCGCACCCTGCAGCGCGACTGGCTGCCGTGTTCGCAGTGGGTCGGCCGCAATGTCCTCGGCATCGTCGCGCCGACCGTCGAAGCGGCGACGCAGACACCGTGGGCCGTCGGCAGTCCGCAGTACCCGCAGAAGTACAACACCGACATGATCGCGGTCTTCGGGACGACCCGCACCATCCAATCCGGCGTCTACCCCGAGGAAATCCTGAAGCGCTGTCCGCGTGTCGCCGTCGTTCAGCAAGCCGCAGCCGAGCTGGCTGGCGCCATCGAAAGCGGCCGACCCGAGAGCGAGCTCGACGCGATCGTCGCGGGGAGCGTCGCAGCGCTGATGCAGCAGACGGGCGGCACACCGCCGCACCGTGTCATCTTGGGCTGCACGCACTTCCCTCTGGTCGAGCACCTGTTCCGACGCCGGCTGCCCGCGTTCACACGCATTCTGTCTCAGCCCGATGTCGTCGCCGACAGTCTCGAGGACTATCTGTCGAGGCATCCGCGCTATGCCGGCAACGAGGGATCAGCGCGCCACGTGGAACTTCTGACGACCGGAGATCCTGCCGCCGTGTCCGCCATTGCGCGGATCTTCTGGGCGCAGGCTCCGGATTTCGCGCCTCTGCCGCCTGTTGCCGACTGAAGCACCGAGTCGATCGCGGTCAGACCGCGAGCTGATCCAGCGCGTCGGCGACACCTACCACCGAGATCGCCATGGACCGGGTCCGGCAACGATCCTCGAACACCCGCGCCTCGCGGTCCGGCAGACCGACCAGTACGTAGCGCGCGCCCGTTTCCTCGGCCCGCGCCAGGATGCGATCGACACTGGCTGCGTCGCAGACCGGCAGTGTCGCGCTGCCCGTGATGTCCAGTTCCGAACCGCCCGCATCAACGAGCGCCGAACCGGCACGGCCGCATGTGCGGCCGTCGCGCGCGACGATGAACAGGCGACAGCGACCGGCGGCGACGGAACGCTCGAGGGCGGCAAGCAGGAGCATGGTGGAACGTGAGAGCATCTGGCGAGGGGAAGCGGCTGATAAGCGGCGCAGTCACAAAACATGCGTCGCAAGACGTGTGCCATCGCGCATCGAGTTGGCGCGGCCGTCACGCCGGGGATGCAGACACGGCGGGCCGATCTAAGTGAGCCAGCCGCGCGGGTGCCGGGTAGACCGCGACGTCAGAGCCACGACACGATCGCGCGAGTCGAGCCCCATGGATGCCGCAAGCGTAACGGCACTGCTCGAAGGTGCGCCTTCCGGAACGACGGCAACGAGCGTCCCGGCAACCGCAGACAGTGCCGGCAGAACGGGGTTGGTAACTTGATCGTGCCCCAGGCGGTGGTGTAACTGGCCGGTCATGGGCTGAGCTCGATGAT
>CAYMEB010000144.1:0-12252 GCA_964389095.1 uncultured Hyphomicrobiaceae bacterium | reverse complement strand
CTTTTCATGTCCGAAGCCGGCGTGCCCGCGGCGGACTCCGACCGACCCATGCTCGCCCCCGGGGCACGGCAGCTCCTGTCCGCTCGCGCGAGGAGATCGCGCTTACGGGGGTGGCAAGGCGCTGATCTTTAAGCAGATTTCATGACGTTGCGCTCCTACTGGATCCTAGTCGCCGTATGCCAGTCGAGTAGCGCCGCCATGACCCTCGCAAACCCTTCCGCATCGCCCGATGGCGGAAAAGGGGATGACGTTCTTGATCCGAGTGGCTTCCGCAACCCGGCGGGTCCGCTGGGCAATGCCTCGTTTCTCGCGGCGCTCGGCTGGCTGGTCACGGACAAGCGGCACAACGTATCGCGGCCCAAGCTGCTGCTGTGCGTGACCGCGGTCGACGTCGCCTGCGTCTTCCTCGCCGCCGCGCTCGCCTACTGGCTGGTCTCCGATCCCGGCCAGGACCGAGCATCGATGCTGTACCGTTCGATCGCGATGGCCTGCGGTCTCGTTTTTCTGTTGCGCAGGCTCTGGACCTACTCGATCTCGGCGCTCCGGGACCTGGTCGGCCAGATGGGCAAGACCTCGGCAGCCGTGACCTTGTCGTGCGTGCTCCTGGCGGGCATAGATCACCTTTTCCTGTACGACAGCCTTTCCGCGGCGACCACGCTTGCCTGGGCCGTGCTGTTGCTCGGCCTGCTCTGGCTAACACGATGGCTGGCCCATCGCGGCGTGCGCACGCTCGAGAGTGCGGGCCGGCTCACCCGCAGGACCGTGATCGTCGGCGGCGGCCGGGAAGCCGACGAACTCGTCGCAGCTCTCGGGCGCGACGGCGGCGGCGGACTAGAGTTGCTCGGCTTGTTCGACGATCGTGCCGACGGACGCGAGGAGACGACATCGGCCGGGCTCCCGGTGCTCGGCAACTTCGAGGCCTTGTCCAAGTTCTGCCGCGATGCCGGCGTGGACCTGCTGATCGTCACGGTCCCCCAGAGCGCGGAGTACCGTCTGCTCCAGATCCTCCAGCGGCTTTTCACGCTGCCCGTGGACATCAGGATCAGCGCACTCAACGCGCGCGTCCGCTTCAATCGGCGCGCCTACACCTTCATCGGCAAGGTCCCCATGCTCGCGGTCATGGACAAGCCGCTGTCGGACTGGGACCGCGCGATCAAGAACATCGAGGACCGCGTGCTCGGCACGCTTCTGCTGATCCTCGCATCTCCGGTGATGCTCGCCGTCGCGATCGCGGTCCGGCTCGACAGCCCGGGTCCGATCCTGTTCCGGCAGCGTCGGTTCGGCTTCAACAACGAACTCATCGACGTCTACAAGTTTCGCTCGATGCGTACCGACATGCTCGATGCGAACGCCGCCAAGCTCGTCACGCGGGACGACCCGCGCGTGACCCGCGTCGGCAGGTTCATCCGGCGCACCAGTCTCGACGAGCTGCCCCAGCTCATCAACGTTCTGCTCGGGCAGATGTCGCTCGTGGGGCCGCGCCCGCACGCGACCCAGGCCAAGGCCGAGAGCGACCTGTATCATCACGTCGTCCAGGGCTATTTCGCGCGCCACCGAGTCAAGCCCGGCGTCACCGGCTGGGCGCAGGTGAACGGCTGGCGGGGAGAAACCGACACGCACGAGAAGCTCGAACGGCGAGTCGAGCACGACATCGAGTACATCGACAACTGGTCGGTTCTGTTCGATCTGTGGATCCTCGTGCTCACGCCGATCTCGATGCTGCGTGGCGAAAATGCGTACTGAAACAGCGCCCATCGGCTGGCCCGCGTTGCGCATGAGTGCGTCTGCTCTCGCGACCGCTCTGCTGGTCGCCGCGGTCGCACTCTGCAGCATCGTGTTCAGCGAGCCGGCTCCGGCCGACGTGCTCATGGCCGGCGCAATCGCCGGCATTCCCATTCTCGGCGCGGCGCGCTTCGGCACCAGTGCGTTTCTGGGACTGTTCGGATGGGTCGTGGTCGTGGCGCTCGGTCTCGTCGCGTGCGGCTGGGCCGCCACGCCCGGATCCGCGATCACGCATCAATTGGTCACGCTCTTTCTCGCGCTCGGCGCATTCACGATCGCCGGCTACGTGACGGTTGCCCCGCGCACGCGCAGCCGCATCGTGCTCAATGCCTACGTCGCGAGCTGCATCATCGCGACCATCGCGGCGCTCGTCGGCTATTTCCGCTTGGTTCCCGGCGCCTATGACCTGTTCACGAACTTCGGACGTGCGCGCGGCACCTTCAAGGATCCCAATGTCTTCGGCGCTGCCATGGTGATGGCGACGGCCTATGCCGCCTGGATCGTCTTTCGTGAGCCTGGGCGGAAGGCGGTTGCGGCGGGCGCGATCGCCCTGCCGATCGTCATAGCCCTTCTGCTGAGCTTCTCGCGCGGCGCCTGGATCTGTGCGGCGATCGCCGTTGCCACGGTCGCATGGGTCTGTGCCGCCACCGCGCGCCGGCGGTCCGACACGCGGCGGCTGACATTTGCCGGTCTTGCAGGCGCCGCTGTCCTCGCGCTTGCGCTGGGAGCCGCCAGCCAGCTCGAGGCTGTTCGCGATCTGCTCGGCGAGCGCGCGAGCATGAACCAGAGTTACGATCACGGACCGGAAGGACGCTTCGGTGGGCAGGCGAAGGCCCGCGCGCTCATCGTCGCCGCTCCGCTCGGCATCGGCACACACACGTTTCGGGAGCGGCACCACCATGAAGAGCCGCACAACGTCTATCTCACGACGTTCCTGAACTCCGGCTGGATCGGCGGGCTCGCCTACATCGCTCTCGTCGTCGGCACCGTTGTTGTCGGCATGCGCGGTTCTCTCCGCAACGGACACCTGCAGATGCCCTATGCGGTGGCGACGGCCACATTTCTGGCGCTGGCTCTGGAAGGCTTCGTGATCGACAGCGATCACTGGCGTCACTTCTTCATCCCGATGGGCCTCATCTGGGGGTTGGTCGACGCAGAGGCGCGCGCGCGCCGGACCTCGGACAGGGGATTTGCATGAGCATCGATCGGCCCGCCGCCGCGACGGAACTCGACACCTTCGCGAGCCGCCTTTGCTATCGACTGGTCGCGCTGCGGGCGACCTTCGCCGAGCGCAGGCTGGAGCTGAGCGCCGTGGCGATCTTCCTGATGCGGGTCGCCAGCGCGGCCCTGCTGTTTCTGGTCCAGATCCTCCTCGCGCGCTGGCTCGGCGCCGCCGAGTACGGCGTCTATGCCGCGCTCTGGACGACCGTGCTGGTGGCGGGCGGGCTGAGTCATCTGGGACTGTCGATGGCGGCAATCCGCCTGGTGCCGCAGTATACGGCCGAAAAGTCGAGCGGGCTTCTCCGCGGGTTCCTGATCGGCGCCCGCGCCGCGCCGTTCGCGATCGCAGGCGCGCTGGCACTCGTCATGATGGCGCTGCTCGCCGCATTCCCCGTTCTCGCGCCGAATGGCCACTGGTGGCCGGCGGTCCTCGCCTTGGCATGCCTTCCGGCATTTGCCGTAACCGAGGTGCAGGACGGGATCGGGCGCGGGCAGGGGTGGACCTCGGCCGCACTCGCTCCACCCTACATCCTGCGTCCGGCCCTGCTGTTCCTCGCCACCGCGATCGGGGTGGCGATGGCTGCCCCCGCGACGGCGACGTCGGCGATGATCGGGGCCGCGCTGGCGACGTGGGGAACCGTCATCGTGCAGTCGGCGCTGATACAGCGCCGGATCGGCGGAAGCCTGGAGCCTGCAACGCCCCGCTACGATTTCCGCGCCTGGATGGGCGTCGCCATGCCGCTGTTGGCCGTCGGCGGCTGCGAGCTGATCCTGCCGAACGCCGACGTGCTCGTGCTGAGCTGGATGAGGCCGTCGGCGGAAGTCGGCATCTACTATGCGGCGGCCAAGACGCAGGCCATCGCCATGTTCGTTCACTACGCGGTAGGCAGTGCGATCGCTGGGCGCATCGCGGCGGCGAAAGCACGGGACGATCGCAGGGAACTCGACGACCTCGTCATGCAGGCAGCGCGCTGGACGTTCTGGCCGACTCTCGCGGTCGTGGCGGTCCTTCTCGTTCTCGGCGTGCCTCTGCTGTCGCTTTTCGGCGGCGCCTTCGTCGACGCCTATCCCGTCATGCTGATCGCCGCTATCGGCATCATGACCCGCGCGGCAGCCGGTCCTGCCGACTACATCCTCAACATGCTCGGCCATCAGAAGGACTGCGCCCGGGCATTCATGATAGCGGCCGGCGTCGCGATCGGCGGGAACCTGTTGCTGGTGCCGTGGTTCGGCATGGTGGGTGCGGCCGTGGCGACGTCGACGGCTTTTGCGACGGCTGCCGTCCTGAATGCGCTGACGCTGCGCCGGGTCATCGGCATCGATCCCTTTGCGACGCTGCTTCCAGCGAGCTTGCGCGCCCCCGCGACTTCGGCCTCGACAGTGTCGGCATCGGGCTCGAGCCTTGCCGCGACGGCTGTCCGAACGCGCGACGGAATTGCTGCGATCGCCCGAGAGTGGACCGATCTGATTGCGCGCTCAAGTGGGCCGGTGCAGCCGTTCCTGCAGGAGAGCTGGAATCGTCACTAGCTCCAAGCGTACTGCGGCGAGGCCGATGAGCCCACGGTCATCACGATCAGACGCGACGGAAGACTCGTCCTGGTCTGGCCTCTCTGTCTGCATCGCTCGCGCGGCGGCGTTCTGGCGATGTGGATGGGCGCGCCGGTGTCCCAGTACGGTGATCTGATCGTGGAAGCCGGCGGCGATGTTCAAAGCTATGTCGATGCCGCGTTCGCCTGCGCGCGCGACAGCTTGGGGGCCGACGTTCTGTGGCTGCGCAAGGTGAGGGCCGATGCTGCGATCCAGCCGGCGCTGGCGCGGTCCCGCGCAGTCTCGACGGAATCTCTAGCGGCCCCCTATGTCGCGCTCGCCGACGATCAGGGGCCGCGGCGCTACGAAGCGCTCTATTCGGCCAAATGCCTCAAGAACCGGCGCAGGCTGTTGCGGCGACTGGAGGAGACCGGAAAGATCGCGTTCGAACACCACCATGGTGGCGAGGCGGCGGCACGGTTGGTCGATACGGCTTTCGAGATGAAGCGCGCCTGGCTTGCCGAGAAGGGGCTGATTTCCAGCGCAATCGAGGACGACCGTGCGCAGGCGTTCTTCAGGGCTGTGGCGCGCGACGAGGAGGCGACCTGGGTCGCGGCCTTGACGTTGGACGGGAAGCCGATCGCCATCAACATCATGCTCGAAGCGGCGAACCGGGTGTTCGCGCACATCATCACGTATGATCTGGCGCACGCGAAATCAGGTGCAGGCGTGCTGCTGATGGAGAATTGCATCCGCCGCGCCATCGACAGGGGGCGGCTGTCGTTCGATCTCCTGGCGCCGGCTGATCCATACAAGTCGGATTGGGCCGATCTATCCGTGCCAGTAGAGGACTGGTGCGTCGCACTCACGTGGCGCGGCTGGCTCTACGAGCACATCTATCTCGGAGGCGCACGTCGCCTCGCAAAGCGCCTCGCCGACAGTCTGCCGACCGGCCTTCGTCGCTGGCTGATTTCGGAGCGGTCGCGGCTTTTGCTCCAGCGCGGAGAGGGCCCAGATGCGTCCGCGACGCCGACGAAGGCGTCGGATCAGGCCGGCGTCACGCCAGCCCCCAAAGGCCCAGCACCGCGCCCTGAATCAGCAGCACACCCAGCCAGTGTCCGCCGTCGATCAGGGTGAGCGAGTTCTTCGCGCCCTGGTAGCCGTGGTTGACGACCAGAGTGGTCGCAACGAAACCGATCCAGCAGAATGCGCCGGTGGCGATGCCGGTCCTGAAGCCGATCGGAATGCCGCTCTTCGCCAGATGCAGCAGCAGTCCGGCCAGGATCCAGGCCATGATGAGCTGCGCCACGATCGTCACGGCGAAAAGATACGGCATCGAGCGGCCGGCATTCTTGATGTCCTGCTCGGTGCGGCCGACGGCCGTGAGCCATGCCTTGGACAGCATCCCGTACCACAGGCCTCCGAACAGGAAGCCCGCGATTGCAGCGATGGGCAATGCCCACACGTTCAGACCGGCGAAGAGCTTCACGGTATCCTCCTGAGGCGGGCGGGGGTCAGCGGATGGGAAGACGCGGAAGCATGCGTCTCAGAACATTGTCCTTGCGGATGACGTGGTGGAACATCGCCGCACCGATATGCGCCGCAATGAGCAGCACGGTGAGTTTCGCCAGCAGGCCGTGCAGGGCCAGCACGCGTGCCGCCGCCGCCTGATCCTGTGCGGCCAGTGCCGGAAGGCTGACGAAGTTGAAGATCGTGCGCGCGCCATAGAGCGAAACGCCGAGCCAGCCCATCAGCGGAACGAGGATGAGCAGGCCGTAGAGCGACCAGTGGGTCACGTGGCTCGCGAGCTTCTGCCACCACTCCAGAGTGGGCTCGTCGGGAGGAGCACCGACCTTGAAGCGCCGGATCAGGCGATAGACGACGAGCCAGAGAAGCACGAACCCGATGAGCTTGTGCAGGCTGTACATCGCGTCGGTACGGCCGTCCCAGATGTCGAGCGTATTGCCGCGATAGGACATGGCGAAGCCGAGCGGCAGCATGATCGCGACCAGGACCACGGTCCACCAGTGCAACCGCCGGGCGCCGGGATCATAGACGCCGGCATCGGCCCCTTCCGCTTTCCGATCTGCGACGTTCATCGTGGCAAACTCCCGTTGAGCCTCAATCGGTGCGGCGCGAGCCTCGGAGGTCACAATCGAACAGGACATCGCCGTCGTGCAACACGAAAACGTGGGCGCGCGGGCGCTGGGCATCGGCGAGGCGTTGGATCGGCGGCAGCAGGGTCAAGCCTGTCTTGCCCGATCCCAGGATGCAGGGCGCGACAAGAACATGGAGACGGTCGACGGCACGCGCGGCGATGAACTCCGAGACCGTCCACGCGCCGCCTTCGATCAGCAGCTTGGAGAGTCCGCGCTGGTGGAGCGCGTCGACCACCATGACCGGATCGAGCCTGCCGGCCCTATCTGGCGGTACGACGACTTCTTCGACGCCGGGCGGAACGCCGACGGCAGCGGCCCGCACGACCAGTCGCCGGGCGCCGTCCTCGCCCGCAAGGCAGCGGCGGGGATGCTCCAGCCGGCCCTTGGGATCGATCACAACTCTGGCCGGGTTGCGGCCCTTCACCCGGCGGACGTTCAGGATGGGATCGTCGGCCATGGCGGTGCCGACCCCGACGACGACGGCGTCGACGGCCGCGCGCAGACGGTGAACGTGATCGAGTGCCGCATCACCGTTGATCCAGCGGCTTTCGCCGCTCTCGATGGCGATCCGGCCGTCGAGGGACTGGCCGAGCTGCGCGACCACGAACGGCGCTCCGGGCGGCGCCTCGGCGACCAGGGCGATCGCATCGTCGATCGTGAGGGGGGCCTGCCGCTCGGTCATGCGTCGTAAGGTCTCCGCGATTCAGCGAAAAAGTGAATTTTGACGGCGGATCATCGGATTGCGGCATGTCGAGACTATACCTCGATCGCACCGGCATGCTTTTATACACCGTTTCCGGCGACGGAAATCGGCATTGCTCCGGACCGATGGTGATCGGACGGACGCCGACCGGCGTACCTGCCGGCGGAACAGAAGTGGCAAGCTTGCCCTGGCCGGGAGTTCCTGGCCGGGCGGGCAGGAGCGGACACGAGTATGCTTTACGGCGGGTCGGCGGCGGCCGGGCGCGTCGGTGGGCGCCTCCGGCGCGCGCTGTCTCGCGAGCCGTTGCAGCATGACTGGCCGATGGCGCCGGTGGCCGCCATTGTGTTCCTCGGCTGGCTCGTCATGACGAGCCCGTGGTCGCTCGGGTACTATACGATCCCCTGGGATGCGAAAGCGCATTTCCTGCCCCAGATTCAGTTTCTGGCTCAGAGCATCGGCCGCGGCGAAAGCCCATTCTGGGCGCCGTTCGTTTTCGCGGGGCATCCCCAGATCGCCGATCCTCAGGCGATGATCTTCTCTCCGCCGTTTTTACTGCTCGCCCTGGTGAACCGGGCGCCGAGCGCCTGGGCCGTGGACATGACGGTGTTCGGGATGCAGCTTGCCGCCGGACTTGCGCTGGCGGCCTGGTTCCGTGACCGGGGTTGGCACTGGGCCGGCGCCATCGTCGCTGCGATCGCGTTCGCGTTCGGCGCCTCGATGGCCTGGCGCGTCCAGCACACCGGTCAGGTGCTGAGCCTGTGTTATCTCCCGATGATCCTGCTCTCGCTGGATCGGGCCTTGATGCTCGGCTCCTACCGCTACGGCCTCGCCACCGGGGTTCTGGGTGCCGCCCTGCTGCTCGGCCGGGATCAGGTCGCGCTGCTGACGCTCTATCTTCTCGCCGCCTACCTGCTCTGGCGCCTGTTTACCGACCAGGACGCCAAGGCGCTGATCGTCCGCGCGGCTGCGCCGCTCGCCGCAGGAGGCGCGTTGGCTGTGGCGCTCGTGGCGGTCCCGCTCGTGCTCACCGCACTGCTCGCGGCCGAATCCAACCGGCCGTCGATCGACCTGGAAGGCGCAGGACGCGGCTCGCTCCACCCTGCCCTGCTCATCACCGCATTGATCCCGCAGGTCTTCGGAGCGGCCTACCGCATGGAGGACTACTGGGGCCCGCCGAGCTTCGCCTGGAGCGACGCCGGGCTCTACATCGCGCAGAACATGGGGCAGATCTACATCGGCGCGGTGCCGGTCCTTCTGGTGGCGCTCGCGCTGTTCCAGGGGCGTTTGTGGCGGCCGGAGATCCGCTTTTTCACGGCCGCCTTCGCGGTCATGCTGGGATACGCGCTCGGCTGGTACACGCCTGTGTTCCGCGTCTTCTACGAAGTCTTTCCCGGGGTTTCGCTCTACCGGCGGCCGGCCGACGCGACCTTCCTGCTCGGCGGCCTCTCCGCCGTTTTAACAGGCTATGCGACCCACTATGTCTTCACGCAGCCCTGGCATCGCGAGAGCGAGAATGCGATCGCCATCGTCGCCGGGATAGTGGCCGTATCCTTCATCTCGGCGCTGGGCATGGGCCTCTGGCTCGATCGCGTCGGGCAGTTGATCGGACCGCTTGCGATTGCCGCCACCTGCCTCGCGGTGGCCGCCGCAGCCATCACCTACGTCAAGCCGCGGATCGCGCTCGAGCCCTGGCCGATGGCTCTGCTCCTCACGGGCGTCACGGTCGGCGATCTCGCCTACAACAACGGCCCATCGACATCGTCCGCCCTGCCACCGCAGGTCTACGAGGCGATGGCGCCCGACACTCGAAACGAAACGGTTCGCCTGCTGAAGGCGCGGGTCGCCGAAGCTGCGGCCGACCCGTCACGCACGCGCCGCGACCGCATCGAACTGCTCGGTCTCGGCTTCCATTGGCCGAACGTGTCGCTGTCTCACCGCCTGGAGAACACGCTCGGATACAACCCGATCCGGCTCGATCTCTATACCCGCGCCACCGGTGCTCAGGATCACATCGGTCTGCCGGATCAGCGGAAGTTCAGCCCCTTGCTGCCTTCCTATCGCTCGCCGCTCGTCGACATGCTGGGCTTGAAGACGATTGCTTCCGGCGCGCCGCTGGAATCGATCGACAAGGGAGTGGCCCCGGGCGATTTCACCCTGCTCGCGCGCACACCCGAGGCGTTCGTCTACGACAATCCGCGGGCGCTGCCCCGCGTGATGTTCGCCACGCGCTCGATCGGCGTTTCGTTCGAGGACATTCTCAAGTCGGGCACCTGGCCGCAGTTCGATCCGCGGGAGACGGTATTGCTGGAGGGGAGCGGGACGGCGATCTACGCGACGCTGGCCGCCGCAAGCGCGGCGCAGCGGCCCAAGATCATGCTGGAGCGCTATCGCAACACCGAAGTCGTCGTGAATGTCGACAGCCCGCGCGGCGGATGGGTCGTGCTCAACGATCCCTGGCAGCGCTGGTGGTTTGCCGAAATCGGCGGTGCGCGTGCCCCTGTCTTGCGCGCCAACGTGCTCTTCCGCGCCGTCGAAGTGCCCGCCGGCCGTCACACGGTGCGCTTCCGTTTCAGGCCGGTGCTGGGGGCCTGGCGGCAACTCACCGCGGGCGCAAAATCTCCATAGCGCAATGAGCGCCGCCGCCGTGTGCTGTCGCGGTGCGCTGGAAACGAAAACGGCGTCGTCGCGCTCTGGCGACGACGCCGATCTTCGAGGCATGTCTGGCCCGCGCGATCAGCGCGAATAGAATTCGACGACCAGGTTGGGTTCCATCTGGACCGGGAACGGC
Organism: uncultured Hyphomicrobiaceae bacterium; assembly: GCA_964389095.1. Taxonomy (GTDB): domain Bacteria; phylum Pseudomonadota; class Alphaproteobacteria; order Rhizobiales; family Hyphomicrobiaceae; genus JABFRJ01. Next base: position 2,072 of record CAYMEB010000144.1, on the reverse strand, counting down.
ACGTCCGACAGCACCGGAATGCGCACGAGGGTCGCGGTCATCTTGTTGTGGTCGGCGTTGATGTAGTCGGGAACCTCACGCTCGGAGCTTTTGATCGCTTCGAGCACGAGCGTCATCTGCTTGCTCTTCTCGCTGACCTCGATGACGTCGTTCACCTTGCAGCGGTAGCTCGGAATGTTCACGCGGCGGCCGTTGACCAGCACGTGCCCGTGGCTGACGAACTGGCGGGCGGCGAAGGGCGTCGGCACGAACTTCGCTCGGTAGACGAGCGCGTCGAGGCGGCGTTCGAGGAGGCCGATGATGTGCTCGGAGGTCGAACCCTTGAGGCGGACGGCTTCGCCGTAGATGCGGCGGAACTGGCGCTCGCCTATGTTCGCGTAATAGCCCTTGAGCTTCTGCTTGGCGCGCAGCTGTTGGCCGTAGTCCGACAGCTTGCCGGCGCGGCGCTCGCCATGCTGCCCGGGGCGGCTCTCACGCTTGGTGATCGGGCTCTTGGAGCGGCCCCAGATGTTCTGGCCGAGGCGGCGGTCGATCTTGTGCTTGGCGCGAATGCGCTTCGTCATCGTCTTGAACTCCGTCTTTCGTCATTCACGGGTTGAGGAGCGCGTGCCGGCGGCACGTCCCTGCGCTCCCTCCTTTGCCTGGTCTTGGAAGACCTAAAGGCCGACAGGCCGCATCTCCGCTCTTGTGGAGCAGTCGAAAGCAGCCGCGGAAGCGCTGATGCAACCGAACGCCGTGCGTTCGGAAGCAGGGTGGTTATACCCGCAGGTTCCAACGCGTCAACATGTTTGCGACGGACGGCGCCGCCGATCGTTGGCCGGGAGGAGCCACAGGGGCAGACACGGGCCCCCCGACCCGTCCGCAGAGGCATTACTTGGCGGGCCGGTCACTGCCCGCTCGGGTGTAAAGCAGCGCCAGGTATTGCTCGACGAGCGCCGTCAACTCGTCCAGCTCGGACTTGGCGACCCGGGCGAACGAATGGCGGGCCAGGAAGGTCGACACCGTGTGAACCGGCGCGCGCTCGAGTTCCATGAATGCGGTGGCCGCGGCTCGGTGCTCCGCCATGCCCGTTGGGACTGCCGATCCCGCCTCGACCGCATGCAGGCGGACCATGGAGCGGGCCAGCTTCCACCCCAGGACTTGGGCGGCGACCTCGCCCATCGGCGCGACTTCGAAGTCGGCGACCTTCTGTTCCGCAAATCCTGCAGTGTGACCTCCGGTAGCAGGTCCAAAACCGAAGAGTTCGTTGGGCTGCACGTGCAGAACCTCGCAGAATTTGTAGATCAACGCGATGTTCGGCTCCGCCTCCCCGCGTTCATAGCGGGTGTACCGGTTTTCTCCGATACCGACGGCATCAGCGAAGTGTCTCGCTTTCACGAAACCCCGCGATACGCGCAAATCCCGCAGGCAGCGACTGAAGATACTGGAGTCCACGGTGCAAAAACCAGAAATGCGATCATGGGAACCAGCGCGACAATGGCCGACTGCAGGGCTGAAGTAATCGCACAATAAAGAAGAATAACTCCCAAAAACACACATTATCACGTGCCGCGGAGCGCGCACTCGCGCTACGGTAGCGGACCAATGCCATGGTCCGTCGATAGCGCTGCCATGGCGCGATCTGTGAGCCGGGATCGAAGCCGACCCGGCACAGGCCGGGCCGGGGCAAAACAAAGAGGAGCGCCCCTCGCGAGGCGCTCCTCATTGTAGGTCGGGCCGCGGCTCACACCGTCATGGACACGGCGGGGGCCGAACGGCAGCCGGTGCCGGCCGTGCGTCCGTCAGGCGGCAGCTTCGCCGCCTTCCTTGGCCTTGGCGGCGGCGGCGGCGCGCTCCTGCGCCTTCTTCTTGGGCTTCGACTTCTCGGGATTGTTCGAGGGCGTGCGCTTGGCGAGGCCGGCGGCGTCGAGGAAGCGCATCACGCGGTCCGTCGGCTGCGCGCCGACCGACAGCCAATGCTTCACGCGCTCGGTCTCAAGCTTCACGCGGGCCGGATCATCCTTCTTCTTCATGGGGTCGAAGGTGCCGACCTGCTCGATGTAGCGGCCGTCACGCGGCGAGGCGCCGTGTGC
>CAYMEB010000143.1:0-12281 GCA_964389095.1 uncultured Hyphomicrobiaceae bacterium | reverse complement strand
GACATCGCGCTCGCTGATCTTCGGCGCGTTCTGCGGCACCTTGAGACCACCCGCCGCCGCGGCACCCGCGGCACCGGGCCGCGCACCCTGATAACCCGACTGGCCCTTCCAGTCGGCGCGATCGTCACGCCGATCGCCCGGCTGCATGCCGCCCGGACGCCCTTGGGCGTTGAGCGCACCCGTCGGCATCGGTCGCGGCGTCGGTCGATAGCTGCGGTCCACTTCGTTGCGCACCTTCGGCGACACGAGCTGCGGTCGTTGCGTATCGGGAGCGCGCAGGTTCTTCTTGCCGTCGAAGCGGTTGTAATAGTTGTTGTTGACGTTGATGAAGACGTTGTTGTTGTTCACGCCGGGACGCGTCCACACCGGCGGACGCGACCAGCTGCCCGGACGGTTCCAGGCGTTGGGGTAGTTCACCGGCGGGCGATAGCCGTAGCCCGGACGATAACCGCCGCCCCAACCGGGGTAGCCGTAGTTCGGGCGGTAGTAGTAGCCGCCGCCGTACCACGCCGAACCGCCCGAGTAGAAGCCGCCGTAGCCCCAGTTCGGATAGGGATACGGATAGCGGTCATCGTCATCGAAGGCGTTGGCGATGATCAGGCCGGCCGCGAAGCCGAAGATCCCCGCCGCCGCGACATCGCCGCTGGTCGGACCGGACTTGGCCGTGGTGGTCGTGGTGACGGTCGTCGTCACCGGCGCAGCCGTCGCTGCAGGCTGATAGACCGCCTGCGGGTCGTACTGCGGGACATACACGACGGTCGGCTCCGCCGGCTCGACCACGACCACCTTCTGCTTCTCGACGGTCTTCGTCGTCACCTTCTGCTGCGGTGTCGACTTGAGCGAGCCGGCATCGACCGCCTGCGCACGCAGACGCTGCACCGCGGCGAGCACCGCCGCCTGGTCGGTGTTGACCGCCGAGCCGAGCTGCTCCGTCCACTCGAAGTTCTGGCACATCATGTCGACGACGGTCGGGAACTGCAGCAGCGCGCGCGTGCTGGGGCCGAAGCCCGCCTTCTCCGCGTCCGCATCGAGTTCCTTGCCGGTGAGCTTGGTCTTCAGCAGGTAGTTGCCGCCGTCCATCACCTCCTGCGGGTGAGTCGCAGCGGTGAGCAGAGGCCCGAGCAGCGCGTCGGGATAGAGCGCGATCGGTGCGAGCAGTTCTTCGAGCGCAGCCGGGGTCATCGCCTCGGGCGGCGCAGCGGGTGCCAACGCACTCGCATCCGCAGGCGCGGCGGCGGTCTCGGTCGGCGCCGCGGCCGGTGTCGCCGCAGGTTCGGCGGCGGCGGGGACAGCTTCGGCGGCCGGTGCGGCGGCGGGCGCCGCAGCGGGCGCTCCCTCTCTCTTGCCGCTGCAGGCGGTCAACAGCGCGATGAACGCGACCCCCGCGATGCGGGTCGCCGTCTGCGAGGCCGGGGTATGGTCGGATGTCTTCATGAGGTGATCTCCGCGGTCCTGTTTCAGTAGATCCACTGGATACGGCCGAGCCAGGTGGCCGTGTTGCCCGTGATGCCGCCCTTGTCGAGGTCGATGTTGCCGTAGCCGACGCTCGCCTTCCAACGGCGCGTCGCCCACCAGTTCATGCCGAGCCACCAACCGTCCATCTTCCCGCCGTCGACGCGGCCGTCGGCGAGGTCGACACGACCGACGCGCGCCACGGCTTCGAGCGCACCCCAGCGGCCCTTGGGCTGCACGCGACGCGCATAGCCGGCCTTGCGGTCGTACGGACGATGCTCGCCGGAGAGCACCCAACCCGCCGTGAGGTACCAGCCGTCGAAACGCGGCGTACCGAGCGCCTCGCTGCGCACCGACGAGGTGATGTACTCGCCGAGCAGCGAGTAGCCGCCCTTCGCCCACAGCACCTCGAGGCCCGTGTTCCAGGCATGGTCGGCGGCGAGGGTCCCGGTGTCGACATAGTTGGACGCGACGTTCGACGCCGGCTTGCCCTTGAAGCGCAGCTTGCCGCCGTCGCCCGAGTAGTAGCGGACGCTGGCCGCGACGTGCACATACTCGTTGCCCGACTCCGAGATCATCGGCAGCGCGGTGATGCGGGCCGTCGCATCACGACCGGTACCCCAGTAACCACCCACGGTCCAGGTGCCGCGCTGGTCGAGCATCGTGTTCGACAAGGCGACGCCGTTGTTGCGCGAGATGAAGAAGGGGCTCAGCAGACGCTCGCTGTGCGGCAGGTTCGCGGCATCGCCCACCATCTCGTAGGCGTGGTATTCCTTGATCTTGCCGAAGGTGAGCTTGCCGACGCCGTCGATCTCGGTGGAGAGCATCACATCGGTGGTGGTCCACTTCGCTTCCGAGGTCTTGTCGAAGCCCTTGTACTCGTAGCTCACCATGTAGTTCCACTTGCGGCCGAGCTCGAAGAAGCCGCGCGCCATGAAGCGCAGCGACCGCACCTCGTATTTGTCCTCCTGCTCGCCCACCTGCTTGATGCTGTCCGCGTCCTGGTCGAAGAAGGTGTAGTCCGCGGGCAGGAAGGCGAAGCCGAACTTCACGGCGAAGCGGTCCGTCGCATCGACCACCTTCGCCGAATCCAGCGTCTTGTCGGCGAGGTCCGGCAGCGCGTAGGCCTCGGCCGGCGGGGCGGCGGCCTCCTCGTCGGGCGGCAGGTCGGACTCGACCGACTGGCCGAACGCCGGCGCTGCGACGAAGAGGGCGAGGAGAGCGAGCAGGCGGATGTTCATGGTCAGGGTTTCCGTCAGAAGGAATAGCCGAGCGATGTCGCGAGTCCCCAGTCGTTCGAGGGGGCGCCCGCGACGGCGCGATTGTCGTAGCTGTCGTACAGGGAAAGGTCGAGGAACAGGTCCTTCACCATCTCGCGGCGCAAGCGCAACGCGGACTCGCCGCGCACACGGCCCGACTCGCTGAGGCTGGGCAGGATCATGAGGCTCGCGGCGAGGTTCACCTGCGGCGAGTCGAAGCGGTAGATGTTGAAGGTGGTGCCGAGCTGCAGCTCCAGACTGTTGCGGGTGCTGCCATCGCTGAGCTGTTCGGAGGTGGCCGCGAGACCTGCGCCGGCGCGCCACTCCGTGTCCGAGCGCTGCACGAGATAGCGCCCGAAGCCGATGCCGAGCAGGCTGCGCAGATCGAGCCCGAGCTCCTGGTTGCGCGTGAACGAGAGCATGCCTTCGCGGTACCAGCGATCGGCGAGGAAACGCTCACGCGTACCGACCAGCGCCGCGCGCTCGCTGCTGGGACCGCCGGACCTGCTCGCGAGCTGCGAGTCGAGCGACACGCGCCACTGCTGCTGCGTGTCGCGCGAGCCCACGGAGACGCCGAGGTTGAAGACCTGGATGTCCTGCGCCTGCGTGAAGCTGTAGCCGACGGACAAGGAGCCCTTCAGACGCTCCCGCCAGGCACCGTCCTCCAATGCCGCCACGCGTACGATGCCCGCGATCGGCAGCTCCAAGGCAGCGGCTCCGGGTGCCGCGCCCGCCGTGCCGGCGGCGGCGTCGGACTCCAGCCGGAGCGTGCCCGGCGTCGCCCCGCGCGAGGCGTTGCGGCCGACGACCCGCCGGCCGTCGGCGAGCTCGAGCTGCAAAAGGCGGGAGGTGGTGAGCGTGGCCACCTTGTCCCACTCTATATAAAGCGTTCCCATGTCATCGGTGGAGAACTTGAGCTGGCCGTAGGCGACCTCTTTGACCTCGCCCGTGATCCGGTCGCCGTTGAGCAGGGTCACCACGTCGGTCTTCGCGGCCAAAGCGGGCCCGGCCGCGAGGCACATCGCCGCAGCAAGAAAACACCGCCCGTCAGGCCCCCGTGTCCCGTCCACCCGGCCATCGTCGCCGCACGGCGGCGCGGTCCCATTAGACCTTCGTAGCACTCGGCCCAAAACGGACAGCCGCCGCGTCCACGGCAGGCTACAGTCCCGCGCCTCGGCCCAGACCTTCCGGAGATCCGTGATGTCCACCACCGTCCCCCGCTGCGCGCTGTGGCTCGCCGCCTGCTGCATCGCCCCGTCCGCCTCCGCGGCCGAGTGGTCCCATACCGTCACGCCCTACCTCTGGGGTTCCGGCATGTCCGGCAAGACCGCCGTCGGCACCGCGACGCCTGCCGGTCCCTTGGAGGCCGATGTCGATGTCGGCTTCGGCGACATCCTGAGCAACCTCAAGTTCGGCGCGATGGCGTCCTATCGCGGCGACCGCTCCGACGGTTGGGTGGTGATGGCCGATGCGATCTACATGAGCCTCGAGGCCGACAAGAGGTCGACCGTCGGCCCGGTGCTGGTGGACACCACCGTCGGCGTGAAGCAGACCGCGCTGGAGGTCGATGTCGGCTACCGCGTGAACGACCAGGTCACCGTGTTCGGCGGCCTGCGCTACAACGATATCGACGCCGATCTGGACGTGATCCGCAGCGGCCCGGGCGCCGGCGCCAGCCGATCCGCCGGCAAGGGCGATTCCTGGACCGATCCCTTGGTGGGCGTCGCGGCGCGCTTCCCGGTGGCCGAGGGCTGGTCCGTGGGTCTGCGCGGCGATGTCGGCGGTTTCGGCGTCGGCTCGGACCTCACCTGGCAGATGATGGCCTCGGCGAACTGGCAGGTGCGCGATGACCTCGAGGTCGTCTTCAGCTACCGCTATCTCGATGCCGACTACGAGGACGGCAGCGGCGCCGACCTCTTCAAGTACGACATGGTGACGAGCGGCCCGGGGATCGGCGTCAGCTTCAAGTTCTGAGGACGACGCCGGCCCCGCGGCCGGCGAGCGTCACTTCTTGCCGATGCCGTGCGCGGCGTCGAGACGCTTGCGGAGGATGCGGGCCCAGGACGCGGCGATGGCGCGCGCTTCCTGCGCGTTCACGACGCTGTTGGTGAGCTGCATCATGCCGGTGCCCTGCGCTTCGCGGCGGTCTATGACACGCCCGATCACCTGACCCGACTCGGAATCGACGAGCTCACCGACCAGCGTCATCTCGCCGGCCGACACGGTGTAGGTCTGGGTACGGCCCGGCGTCATCGTGTCGGGCGCGTTGACATAGAGGTCGGCGACCGCGGCGCGCAGGCGTACGACATCCGGCCCGGCCTCCTGCACCACCGTGAACGGGCCGTCCTTCTGGATCGCCTTCGTGAACTCCTCCTGCACGATGCGTGCGACGCCGTTGCGGATGTTCTCGCGCTCCTGGGTGCTGAGCTTCGCGCGGCTGCCGGTGCGGTTCGGATCCCAGCTCTTGTGGAAGGTGACCTCGACCGGGTCGATGATCATCTTGGAGTAGGACGCCAGCGACGCGCCGGGACGCGCATAGGCGACATCGATGCCCTTGACCTTGATCTTCTGCAGCCCGTCGTGGCTCATCGCCTCCTCGAGCGCGGCGCGCGGGGATTGGGCGGAGGTGACGGAGGGCAGCAGCGCGGCGAGCGCGAGCGTCGCGCCCGAGAGGATGACGGCCAGCTTCTTCATGTCGATGCTCCTGCAGAGTTCGGCGCCGCCGGGGCGGCATGACAGGATTCTATCGCTTTCGCCCCCGCTTCGACCCCCGCGTTGAACCTTGGTTCAACCCCGGACGGACGCGTGTGGCGTACGATGCGGGGTCCGCACACCGCTCTGCATCCCGGGGAAACCACATGTCCTACCGCCGCCCGCTGCTCGCCGCACTCGCCGCCGCCGCCGTACTCGCCGGTTGCGCCACCCCGCCCAAGCCCTTCGAGCTCAAGAACACCTTGGAAGCTCGCGCCACCGTCACCCAGCTCGACCTCGCCACGCGCCTGATGACGCTGCGCGGCCCTGCCGGCAACGAGTTCACCTTCGAGGTCGATCCGGCCGTGCGCAACCTGCCGCAGGTGAAGGTGGGCGACGATGTGGTCGTGCGCTACTACGAGACGATCGGCGCCGCGATGCGCAAGCCGGGCGACTCCACCGAAGCCTCGATCGCGCTGGCCGACGGCGTCGCCGACCCCGGCGACCGGCCGGCCGCCGCGATAGGCACGCGCACCACGCTGCCGGTGACCATCGTGTCCGTCGACAGCAAGACGAACGAGGTGCGGTTCTACGGCCCCGACAAGCACGTCCGCAGCGTCGAGCTCGAGACCCCCGAGGCGCAGGCCTTCGCCAAGAAGCTGAAGGCGGGCGACGAGGTGATCGTCACCTTCACCGAGGCGTTGGCGGTATCGGTCGAACCCGTGCGCTGAAGTCCTTGCTGCGGCGGATCAGTGCGCGTCGTCCGACGCGCCGGTCCACGCCACGGCCCGCTCGACGCTGCGCAGGTACGGCTTGCGGCCTGCGAGCAGGAACAACAGGCCGAGGCCTCCCGTGAGCCCTCCCACCAGCGACAAGGACCATGCGAGCGCGGCGTCGTCGCCGAACACGTAGTCCGTCACGAGCGCGATGATGGTCGGCCCGAGCCCGAGCGCCATCACCTGGGCGATCAGGAAATACACGGCGATCACCTGCGCGCGCAGCTGGTTCGGGGTGATGAGCTGCAGCGCGACCGGTGAGTAACCCTGCTGCATGCCGATGAAGAACAGCAGCAGTGCGAGCACCGCCAGCGAGGCCTCGGCGGTCGGCATCAGCGGCGCGGCGACCGCCGCGGGCACCAGGAACGCGAAAGCGATGATCGAGGCGCGCATCGGCGCGTCGCGATGGCCTTGGCGCGCGAGACGATCGACGAACCATCCCCCGAACAGCGTGCCGGCGGTACCGGAAACGGCCATCACGAGGCCGAGAACGAGACCGATGTCGGCCATCGCCCAGCCGAAGGAGCGGCGCAGGAACTCCGGCACCCAGGCGAGGTAGCCCACCACCGCGATGCCGCCGAACGAGAACGCCGCGACGATGCGCGACACGGTGGCGAAGTTGTCGCGGAAGAACCGCGTCAACTCCGCCGAGCGCGCCCCGTCCTGCGCCGTCTGCGCCACGCCGCGCCGGGCGGGCTCCTTCACCGTCAGCATGAGCACCAGCGTGAGGAGCACACCGGGCGCACCGACCACGATGAAGGCCAGCTGCCAGTTGCGCACCTCGCCGAGCACCGGGATGTGCGTCGACTCGGCGCCGGACAGGGCCCCGATCACCGCGCCGCCGACGATGAGCGCGAGCCCGCCGCCCACGAACAGGCCCGTCGAGTACGTGCCGATCGCACGGCCGAGCCGCTTAGGCGGGAAGTAATCGCTCAGCATCGAGTACGCGGAGGGCTGCAGCGCCGCCTCGCCGACCCCCACGCCGATGCGCGCGAGGAACAGCTGCCAGTAGGTCTGCGCCAAGCCGCACAGGAAGGTCATCACGCTCCAGACGAACACGCCGACGGCGATGATGGTCCGGCGCGGCCGCCGGTCGGCCAACCTCGCGATGGGGATGCCGGTCACCGTGTACAGTACGGCGAACGCGAGGCCGATGAGCAGGCTGAGCTGCGTGTCGGTCAAGCCGAGGTCGCGCCGGATCGGCTGCACCAGCAAGGTGAGGATCTGCCGGTCGACGAGCGCGATCAGGTAGGCGACGACCAGCACGCCGACCACGTACCAGGCGGTGGCCGGGCTCGGCCAGGGATCGTCACGCTTCGGGCCGGATGGATGATCGTTCATTCGTATCTCGCGGGCTGCGTTGTTACTCTGCACGCACGCGGAACATCCGCGGGACCAGAGGGGATGCCATGAGGACGGATGCCACGATACGCCCGGTCACGCTCAACGGCCGGTATGCATGGTACGTGGTCGGCGTGCTGATGTTCGCGTACGTCGTATCGTTCGTCGACCGCCTGATCCTCGGGCTGCTCATCCAGCCGATCAAGCAGTCGCTGCAGGTCAGCGACACCGAGATGGGGCTGCTCGCCGGCATCGGCTTCGCGCTCTTCTACACCGTCATGGGCGTGCCGCTCGCCCGGCTCGCGGACTCGGGCAACCGCAAGCGGCTGATCATCATCGGCGCGTCGCTCTGGACCCTGATGACGGCCGCCAGCGCGCTCGCCGACTCGTACGCCCATCTGCTGCTCGCCCGCATCGGCGTGGGCGTCGGCGAAGCCACCCTCACGCCCGCCGCGATGTCGATGATCGCCGACTACTTCACGCGCGACCGCGTATCGCGGGCGATCGGCACCTACTCGATCGGCGTCTACCTCGGCGCAGGCCTCGCCCTGCTGGGCGGCAGCGCCGTGGTGCAGGCCATCTCGGGCATGGACCTGAGCGACGGCATGTTCCGCGGCTTCGCGCCGTGGCAGCTGGCGTTCATCGCGGCCGCGCTCCCCGGCTTCCTGGTGGTGCTGCTGATGCTCACGGTGCGCGAGCCGCCCCGGCAGGAGCTTTCGGGCTCGGCGGCCGACGTGCGCACCGCGCCCCCGCTGCGCGAGGTGCTCGCGTTCATGGGCGCGAACAGACGCCTGCTCGTCGGGCACTTCATCGGCTACGGCCTGGTGGGCACGGCGGTGACCGCCTATCTCGTCTGGGCGCCCGAGATGCTGCGCCGCAGCTTCGACGTGCCGATCGGCACCGCGGGATTCGCCTACGGTCTGTTGCTCGTGACGCTCGGCGCGCTCGGGCCTTTCGTCGGCGGTTGGTGGGCCCAACGCGCCGCTGCGCGCGGCGAGGCCGACGCCGAGATCGCCGTCTCCCTGCGCGCGCTGCTGTGGCTGACCCCGTTCGCCATCGCGGCGCCGTTGATGCCGACCTTCGCCGGCACCATCGCGATGCTCGCACCGGTGGTGTTCCTGCTGTCCCTGCCCCAAGGCCTCGCGCCGGCCGCGCTGCAGCTCGTCGCGCCGAACCGCATGCGCGGCCAGGTGCTCTCGGCGTTCGTGCTCTGCGGCGTGATCTTCGCCTACAGCTTCGGCCCGACGGCGGTGCCGCTCGCGGCCGGCAAGGTGTTCGGCGACGCGGATGCCCTCGACAAGGGCATGGCGTTGGTGGGCGGGCTCTGCGTGCCGTTCGGCGCGCTGGCGCTGGCGTACGCGCGGCGCCCGTTCGGTGAGGCCATGCGGGCGGGTGGTCGATCCGGCTGAACCGACCACCCGCCGCTCCGCATCACTTCCAGCGATATTCCGCGCTCAATCCGTAGGTGCGCGGCATGCCGTAGACGATCACGCCCCAGCCGTTCGAGGCCGGTGTGCTGAGCGTGTCCATGATGTACTCGGAATCCCCGAGGTTGCGGCCGTAGAGCGATACGTTCCAGCGGTCATCGGCGGAGCGCCAGCTGACGCTGCCGTTCCACAGGCCCTGCTCGGGCACCTCGAGGGCGATGTTGTTCTGGATCTCCTTGAACTGCTTGCCGGTCCGGTTGATGTCGGTGGCGAAGCGCAGGGAGCCCCGGTCACCCATGGGCACGTCGTACTGCATGGCGAGGTTCACGGTGTACGGCGGCGAGTTGGCGAGCTTGCGCGGCGCCTTCACGCCGGCGGCCGCGAACGGACCGTCGAACAGCGGCTGCGGATCCTTGTTCTTCGCGTTCAGGATGCCGAGGCCGGCGCGGATCTCGAAGTTGGTCGACAGCCGCGCCGTGACGTCGAACTCGGCGCCGTAGATCTTGGCCTTCGAGACGTTGGCGAGGAAGTTCTGCACCACGCCCGTCGCCGACGGACGGGACGACACCGCCTGCAGGTTGGTGTAGTCGTTGTAGAACGCCGCGCCGTTGAAGATCACCCGGCGGTCGGCCCAGTCGCTCTTGAAGCCGATCTCGTAGGCCTTCACGTCCTCGGGCTTGTACGGGATCCACTGCGCGACGTTGGTGACGAAGCCGCCGTTGAAACCGCCGCCCTTGTAGCCCTTGGCCACGCTGGCGTAGAGCAGCAGGTCGTCGTTCGGCTTCCAGTCGAGCGCGACGCGCCAGGTGGTGGCCTTGTCGTCGGCCTTGCCGGTCACCGGGATCGGCGGCTGGCCCGCCACGTTGATGACGCCCGGCACCGTGGCGAGGATGATGCGCGTCGCCTGGTCGAAGTTGGGCGGACGCAGGAAGGACGATTCGCTGTAGAAGTCGATCTTCTCCTTCAGATAACGGCCGCCGACCGTCAGCTTCCAGCCGTCCGCGAAGCGCCAGTCGACCTGGCCGAAGCCCGCGAGCTGGGTCTGCTGCTGGTCGTAGATCACCTGCGCGCGGTTGACGAGGAAGTTGTCGACGAACAGCACGCGCGGCGGATCCTCCTTGACCGACTCGTCGTTGTAGTTGGCGCCCACGATCCAGGACACGGCGCCCTCGCCCGAGGAGGCGAGACGCAGTTCCTGCGCGTACGACTTGATCTTGCTGGCGAAGTAGAGGTCGAGGAACAGCAGCGGCTGCGCGTCGGACTCCTTCGGCTGGAAGCGGTCGTACTTCTCGTAGGCCGAGACCGAGGTCAGCGTCATGCCGTTGGCGAACTCGTAGCTCAGGTTGACGCCGGCACCGAGGCTCTTGTTGTCGAGGTTCCAGTCGTCGAAGTTCAGCTTCCGACCGTTATAGCTGATGTCGTTGCGGGCCGTGTAGTCACCGGCATAGATGTTGTTGTCGGTGTCGCTGTACTGCAGCAGGTCGACACAGGTCGACGGATCGCGGCGTCCGCTGAGCGCGGCTGCACAGAAGCGGCTGGCCGCCGGCGTCGCGCCGGTGGCGCCCTTGTTCCAGAAGCCGACATGCTGGAAGTAGGACCCCTGCGAGTTGTCCTGGCCGCCGTGGACGTTGACGTTGATGTCGAGGCTGTCCGAAGGCTGGAAGCGCAGCTGGCCGCGCCAGGCGTTGATGTCGACCTCGCCGTGCTTCTTGCCGCTCACGCGGTTGAGCACGTGGCCCTGGCCCTGCTGGATGCCGAACACCGACAAGCGACCGGAGATCGTGTCGGTGATACCGCCGCCGACGGCCGCTTCGTACTCGAAGCGGTCGAAGCGCCCGTAGGAACCCTTCACGTAGGCGTCGAAGTCCTGCGTCGGCTTGCGGGTGATGTAGTTGATGGCGCCGCCGTTGGTGTTGCGGCCGTAGAGCGTGCCCTGCGGTCCCTTCAGGACCTCGAGGCGCTCCATGTCGAACAGCTGCAGGCCCATCAGCGCGATCGAGGGCAGGTACACCTCGTCGACGTAGAACGCGACGCCCGGCTTGCTGTTGGCCTGGAAGTCGTTCATGCCGACGCCGCGGATGGTCGCGACCGGCATCGAGTTGCCCCACACGTACTTGATGTCGAGGTTCGACGTCTGCGACGCCACCTGGGTGATGTCCGTCCAGCCGAGCGTCTGCAGCGTCTCCGCCGAGAAGGCGGAGATGGCGATGCTCACGTCCTGCACGTTCTCCGCGCGCTTCTGCGCGGTCACCACGATCTCCTCGAGCGCGCCGTCATCGGCGGCGCTCACGGGTCCCGCGGCGAACAGGGGCAGCATCGAGCCCATCGCGCCGCAGAGCATCACCCCCAGGGAACTCTTTCTTTTGAGGTACATCTCGGTCTCCTGCAGTGGTTCCGGATTGATCAAGACCTGCGAGCGGCCGGGCCGCTCACTCGAATGCTTTGTACTTGGCGAGATGGCGCACGGGTTTGGCGAGCGCGTCCCTGCGGAACGGATCGCCGAGCTCCCGCGTCACCATCATCTCGAGGATCGTCGCCTTGCCCTGGGCCTGGTTCTCGATGGAGGCCTGCAGCGCCGGACCGACGTCCTCGACCCGCTCCACGGTGATGCCCTCGCAGCCGAAGGCCCGGCCGACGCCCGCCCAGCTCGGGTTGTCGAGGTCCACGCCGAGGAAGCGGCGGGAATAGAAGTCCACGTGGTTCTTCTTCTCGGCGCCCCATTGGCCGTTGTTGAACACCACCGCGGTGACGCCGATGCGCTCGCGCACACAGGTCAGCATCTCGTTGAAGCTGATGCCCCAGGCGCCGTCGCCGACGTAGGCGATCGCCGGCCGGTCCGGCGCTGCGACCTTCGCACCGCAGGCCACCGGGAACGCGTAGCCGCAGTTGCCGAAGCTCATCGCGGCGAACATGGAACGCGGCCGGTCGAAGCGCAGATAGCTGTTCGAGACCGAGCAGATGTTGCCGATGTCGGTCGCGACCATCGCGTCGGCCGGCATCGCCCGCTCGAGCGCGCGCAGCATCTCGCGCGGATGCATGTGGCGCGAACCGCGCGCCACCTCGGTCGAGTACGGGTCGCGCTCGTGGGTCCACGAGGAGAGCTCGGCCTCCCAGCCGTCCTTCTCGGCGCGGATGCGGGCGGCGCGCGCGGTGCGGTCGGCCTCGCAGGCGAGGCTGCGCGAGGCGAGACGCTCGACGAGCGCCTGCGCCGCGGCGCGGGCGTCGCCGTTGATGCCGACCATGATCGGCTTGACGAGGCCGAGCATGCGCGGGTCGGCGTCGATCTGGATGATCTTGGCGTCGCGCGGCCAGTAGTCGAGGCCGTGCTGCGGCAG
>CAYMEB010000142.1:0-12456 GCA_964389095.1 uncultured Hyphomicrobiaceae bacterium | reverse complement strand
GCCCAAAGCCGCCGCCTGAGCCATCAGGCCGTCACCAAGATTTGGCGATAGCTCGGCGAATTGCGGCCCCGGAGACTGCTCCTCTCAGCTCTCCGCGGGCACGAAAAGACAAAGTGGGACGAGAAACCTCAGGTCCTTCTCCTCGCGGAGGCAAATATGAATTCGTCTGTCGAGTGACGGTCGCACGGCGAAGCCCCTCGGCACCCAAATGCTGATCCGCCCCACAATGACGCGAAAGTCGCCGCGCGCGTCCACCTCGATCCTGTCCGCCGGCATGCAATCCCGGTCGGAGCAACACTCCTCAGGATACCAGGAGTGGGCAAAGGAAAAGGACGACGACGCCGTGATCATGACCAAGGCGACAAAGCCGCCGGCGACCGCATTCTTCATGAACTCGACCTCCAGTGTCGGAGGAACCTGCGTGCTTGGCGGCCGAATGTCCTTCCGATATCCTTGGTTTCTGCTCGGAAATGCTTGCCCTGGGCCTTATCTCTCGGTTGGGTCAGCACGATGCGAATTCATTTCGGGGACTGCACCCTCGACGTCGGACGACGCGAACTCCAGCGTGACAACGACCGCTTGGTCCTCGAGCCTCTTGCGCTGGATCTGCTGCAATTCCTCATCGCCCACCGCCAACGGGTGGTCTCGCGCGACGAGATCATCGCGCATGTCTGGAATGGGCGCTGCGTCTCGGACGCGACGATCAGCAGCTCTATGACCGCCGTGCGCCAAGCGATCGGCGACAATGGCCGGAAGCAGGCGCTCATCAAGACCCACTCGCGCCGCGGCTATCGGTTCGTCGGCGAGGTGCACGAGGCCGGACTGGCTTCTGAGAAGCCGACAGGGTTCGCCGCGTCAGGGTCTTTGATCAGCCGCCGCAGACCTCTCATCTGCGTCCTCGCCTTCGCGGCCCCCACGAGCGACCTCGAACCTTACGCAAATGCCATTGTCGAGGACATGACCACTTCGCTGTCGCAGCTCACCTGGATCTCCGTTCTTGCGCGCAGTGCGAACCTCTCTGCCGGAGCTTGGGCGGCGGATATCAGCGAGCTCGGCAGCCGCCTCGGCGTCGACTATGCCGTCGAGGGGAGCGTGCGCCGGCATGACGGCCACATCCGCATCACGGTGCGGCTGGTATCCGTGGGCAGTGGAACGGCGATCTGGTCACATAGATGCGATGCGGCGGCGAACAAGCACGACGGGCCCGGCGATGAGATCGTGGGAACCATCGTCTCGGCGATCTCAACGCGCCTCGAGCATGCAGAACTCTCGGCGATCAAGAGAAACCCGATCGAGCGCGACGAAGCTCTGCAACACTACTATTGCGGATTGGGGCATCTTTATCGATGGAACCAAGCCGGGCTAGATCGTGCCCTCGAGCAGTTTCAGATGTCCGCGGACATCGACTGCGCATTTGCACCAGCCTACGGAATGGCGGCGTACTGTTACGTGCAGCGGCAGTCCAACGGCTGGACTGCGGATCGAGAGAAAGAGACCGCCGACTGCATGCGCCTAGCCGTGCGCGCGGTGGAGCTGGCTCCTGACGATCCGCTCGTTCTATCACGGTCGGCACACGCCTTGGCGGCGGTTACTCGAGACTGCGAAGCCGGCTCCGCACTGATCGACCGGGCGCTGGAAATCTCTCCATCGCTCTGTCTGTCTTTATACACCGGTGGCTGGATCAAGCTGTTCCTGGGAGACGTCGAGGGCGGCGCGGCGCATTTGGCGCGAGCCCTCAAGACAGGCGTCGTGGATCCCATCTCATTCAAGACATACGCGGCACTCTCGTACGCCTGCCTTTTCCTCGGCCGCTATGACGAAGGCGCGGCTATCGCGGAGCGGGTGTGTTCGGCGCGCCCGACGTATCAGACCGGGTTGCGCGCTGCTGCCGCAAACCACGCGATGGCGGGGCGAGAGGAACAGGCCCGTCGACTGCTCGCGCGCTCTCTGTCACTCCACCCTCACCAGAGGCTTTCAGCCCTACCGGACTTCCTGCCATTTCGGACAGATTTCCAGATGGACCGCTGGTCGATCGCGCTCCGGCGCGCGGGCATGCCCGATTGAGCAGCCCGAGCCTTGCCTCGCGGATGGAGCCCGCAGCTGACTGCCGGGCTGATCGCAGGGCGGCCAGTGGCTCAGGAATGATTTCCGACTATCCAGTGCGGCCCGTTCTTCGGCGACGGGCCAGGGACTCACTCGCCCTTGGCGACCGAGATATCGGGGGCGTCCTCGTTCTTCATACCCTGGACGTGATAGCCGGCGTCCACGTGATGCACCTCGCCGGTGACGGCGCGTCCGAGGTCCGACAGCAGATACATGGCCGAGCCGCCGACCTCCTCGATGGTCACGGTGCGGCGCAGGGCCGAATTGTACTCGTTCCAGCGCAGGATGTAGCGGAAGTCGGAGATTCCCGACGCGGCCAGGGTCTTGATGGGGCCGGCGGAGATGGCGTTGACGCGGATGTTCTGCTTGCCCAGATCCGCTGCCAGATACCGTACGCTCGCCTCGAGCGCAGCCTTGGCCACACCCATCACGTTGTAGTGAGGCATCACCTTCTCGGCGCCGTAGTAGCTCAAGGTGAGCAGCGAGCCGCCGGATTTGATAAGTTTTTCAGCGCGTTGGGCTAGCGCCGTGAAGGAATAGCAAGAGACCAGCAGCGACTTCGTGAAGTTTTCCTCGCTGGTATCGACGTAGCGCCCGTCTAGTTCCGCCTTGTCGGCGAACGCAATGGCGTGGACCAAGAAGTCGAGCTGTCCCCACTGGGAGGCAAGTTCGGCGAACACTGCGTCCATAGAGGCCTTGTCCGTCACGTCGCAGGGCAGAACAATCTTCGAACCGATCTCGGCCGCCAGGGGGCGGACACGCTTCTCCAGAGCCTCGCCCTGAAAAGTGAAGGCCAATTCAGCGCCCTGCGCCGCGCATGCCTGCGCGATCCCCCAGGCGATCGAGCGGTTGTTCGCCACCCCCATGATGAGACCACGCTTGCCCTTCATGAGGGTACCGGTGGGGATGGGTGATGTGGCGTCAGCGGGCATGCGCAATGGCCTCCGGATAGTGAAATTCCCGGCTGCCAGCCGGTTTGCGGCGCAATCCATCACATTTGCCAGCGTGGGTCCACCCCCGGGCGGGTACCGGCTGTGCCCCCCTGGGTGCGCGGGTGGGCTGGAGGGATGCTGCCGGGTCAGGAGGGTCCCTTACTCCTCGAGCAGCATCCGGCCGGACCGCATTTCATAGCGCGCAAGCCGGCTCAAGAACGAATTGCCAACCAGGGTGACATGGAGCTTGCCCGGCTCGGCCACGGCGGCCTGCACATTCCGCACCATCACGTCGCCAATCTGAACGCGCGAGAGCATGACGGGGGCAACCCGTGCGGTGCCATTGGCAGTCGACACGCGGTGCGTGAAATCACTGTCGCGAGGTGAAACGCCGGCGGTGACGGCATCCTCGTAGGTCAGTGCGACGATGCTGGCGCCGGTGTCGATCATGATGTCGACGCGGCGGCCGTTGATCTCGGCCTCGGCGAAGAAGTGGCCGTTCCGCCCCGATTTCAGCTCGACGGATCGGCCACTGGGCCGACTCTGGGCGATCCCGGCCGAAGATTGCGCACCAGGCTGCTTGTGCTGCGCGGTGGCAGATGTCGGACCGGTCAGGCCCAGCGCGCGGTTGGCGGCGGCGCCGAGGTCACGATGGTAGATGAAGGCAAGGGCACCATGCCGAGTGCGGCCGACCAGGCCGCGACGCCACCCAGGATCGACTTGCCCGCGCTGGAAAGTGCCATGCTGGAATCGCCCCGACGCGAACAATGAATACGGGCGCGAAAGATCAAATCCTGAAGGTCAGGAAATCGCCCGAGAACTCATAGGAGCGCAGCCGGTTTAAGAAACTCATACCGAGCAAGCTGTCCTTGAGCTGCCCCGGCTTGGAAACCAGCGCCTCGACATCGTTGAACACGATGCCGCCGACTGCCATCGTCTTCAGGCGGATCGAAGCCGCGTGGGTGGTTCCGTTCGCGGTCTGCACGGGAACGGAGTAGCGCAGCCGCTCGGTGTCGATACCGAGCCGCTGGGCGTCGTTGGCTTTGAGCACGACGGTTGACGCACCGGTATCGACCAGCATGGTCAGAGGGTTTCCATTGATTTCGGTGCGCGCGAGGAAATGCCCGTCAGGCCGGCGCCGGATGCGCACGCTGCGCTCGCCGTCCACTTGTGGTTCGCTACGCATCGCGATGCCCGGCGGGGCCAGTTCGCCCGCAACGCGATGTGCGACGCCGGCGATCTCGTCGCGGTAACTGTACGAGGCGACCAGAACGATCATTGCGGCGCCCCAGAACGCCAAGTCCCGCATGGCCTTGAGCAGGCGGCCACGGTAGTCGCCCATCAGGGCGGATGCGATCCATACGAGAAGCAGGACGGAGACGGTGGCCGCAATGGCCTCGCCCATGGAGACGCCAGCGATCATATCGCCCTCGCCGCGGAACAGGATCACCCCGGCAAACGCCAGCAGGATCGCGACGAGCACGAACGGTGCCATACCCCTCTCCTCACCCCTCAGTTGCGCTCACGGCCCTTTGCCGGTCGCGGCAGTCGACCCATGCATGCCAACGGCCTTGCCGGCCAACCGCTCCATGATCCGCCTGCGCTCGACCGGCGACATGGCCGCCCAGGCAGCGATCTCCGCACGGGTGCGGCCGCAGCCGGTGCATGTGTCAGACTGCAAGTCTAGCGTGCAAATCTTGACGCAAGGTGTTTCGATTTCGGTGCTCACGACAATCTGGACGTGTACGTGGTTTTCGAGCTGAACGGCTGGGCCGCAGAATGGCGCGCCAGTGTAGCAGAAAGTGGGCAGCCTCGGGACAGGCCCCATCCCGGACCAGAGCAGGGTCAGGCGCTGCGACCGAGCCGCGGCAGGCGCGCCGGCCGTGGTGCGCGGGAAGCCGGCGCATAGCGGCCCGGAGGCGGCACCGGCGGCTGTTTATGGCGCTCCTGGCCGAGTGGCTGGAGGGGGGCCATCTGTTCGAGCACCCGCGCGGCAGGGAAACAGACCGTGGCGGTCGTTCCCTTCCGCAATTCCGAGGCGAGCGTGAAGACGCCGCCATGGAGGTCGACCAGGCTCTTGACGATGGAGAGCCCGAGGCCGGTTCCACCCTCGGCCGTCTGGTAGGCCAGACTGCCCTGACCGAACGGCTGGAGGACCTTTGGTAGTTCGTCTTCCGGAATCCCCGGGCCGTTGTCACACACCGCCAGGCGCTGGCCCTTGAGATCGTCGCGGTCGATGAGGATCTGGACCCTGCCTCCGCGCGGCGTGAACTTTATCGCGTTGGACAACAGATTGAGCGCGATCTGGCGGACCGCGCGCTCGTCGACCCACAGCTGGGGAAGGCCCGACTCGGCGATGACCTCGAGCGTGAGCCCCTTGCTCTCCGCGCGCAATTGCAGGAGGCGACAGCACTCGGCGGCCACGTCCGTAATCCGCACGGGAGCCTCGCTCAGCTCGTAACGACCGGCCTCGATGCGCGTGAGATCCAGGATCTCGCTTATGATCTGCAGGAGGTGCTGGCCGCTCGAACGGATGTTGCCGATGTATTCCTTGTATTGCGGATTATCGATAGGGCCGAGCATCTCGGTCTGCATGACCTCGGAGAAACCCAGGATCGCGTTCAGCGGGGTGCGCAGCTCGTGGCTCATGGTCGCGAGGAAGCGCGACTTGGCGATGTTGGCGGCTTCGGCGCGATGACGGGCGTCGTCGGAGATCGATTTCTCGGCCTCGAGCTCGGCGATGAGACTGTCCTTCTCGGCACGGTACTCGAGCATGGCAAGTGCCGTTGCATAGAGATCCCTGGCCAGCACAAGGATGTAGATCTGCAACCCGACCGCCATGAACGCCATGGCGAAATAGAACGGATGCCACTGCAACGCCAACCGGCCGACCACAGCCGCCGTCATCGGCAAGGTTCCGGCCAGCAGGATCGGCATCACCGTGGACGCGAAGGTCATGCGCACGGCGAGCAAGACGATCAGGGCAGCGAGCACGAACACGTGGGACGCGGCGTCACCGGTGGTCCCCCCGACGGTGGCGAGGCCGGCCCAGCTGATGCCGGAAGCGAACTCGATGAAGATCAGCCGTCGCTTCACGGGGCCGACGATCAGGTTCGAGCGCGGCGTGTCCAGAATGCCCGAGCACGTCGCAGTCATGAAAAACTTGGTGGCGATCACAAGGGCGCACCAGCCGAGCGCCTCCAGGTGATTGGGCGCCCAGAACAGCAGGGCGAACACCGAGATCACGGCAAGCGTCGGGACGGTGATCAACGCCGATTGCTCGTTGCGTGCGAACATGCACAGCAACTCGTATTCGAACTCGGGTTTGAGGGTCGTGCCTTGGCTCGGGCGATCGCGGACGTCGCGCACGGAGCTGATGCGGGAGGCGACGCCGATGCCGTCGCGTCCGGGAGCCCGGCCGCGTTCTGGACCCGATCGTGAGGCGGCGGCGGACATGCGGAGCTGTCCCGGCGGACGAGCGCGGATTGGCGACTGCTCCTATGTGAGCGCAATTCCCTAACCGCCAGTTTACCGAATTCACGGAAACGACCGCACGGGGCCTCAGGGGGCCTCGATGCCGAGAAGGGCGAACCACTCGTCTTCGTCCAGAACCCTGACGCCCAACTCGCGCGCCTTGTCCTGCTTGGAGCCGGCATCCGCGCCCGCCACGACGAAATCGGTCTTCTTCGACACCGACCCGGAAACCTTCGCGCCGAACCGCTCAGCCTGTGCCTTGGCCTCGTTTCGGCCGAGCTTGGCGAGGGTGCCGGTAAACACCACGGTCTTACCGCTGACGGAAGACGCCTGGACGGCCGGCCGCTCGAACGTGCGAACGTCGACCTCGGCGAGAAGAGCCTCGATGGCCGCGGCATTGCGCGACTCCGCGAAAAACTCGATCAACGCATCGGTGGCGACCTCACCGACGCCGGCCATCCCGGCGAAGTCCCGATAGGCCTCGCCAGGAACCTGGCGGGCCGCCTCTCCAGCCAGGCGCACGAACTCGGCCGGCTCAGCGAACGCGCTTTCGAGCGCCGCTGCGACGGACGCCGATCTCAGACCCCGCACCGTCGACATCAGCGCCGCGAACGAGGCTGGAGCTTCCGCACCGAACAGGTCCAGGCGCTGGCCGGAACGGCCGTAATGCTCGATCAGGGACAGCGCGGTCTTCTCGCCCAATCCTTTCACACCCATGATCCGGCGATAGGCCGGGCCCGGTCGCGCCGCCGCCGCCGCGTCGAGCGCGCCGCGGAACGCCTCGTAGCTCCCGAACGCCTTGGCCAGATCTCGCGCCGTGGTCTCTCCGATGTGCCGGATGCCGAGAGCGAACAGGAAGCGTTCGAGCCCGATCGACCGGCGGGCCTCGATGGCCTGAAAGAGCTTCTCGACCGAGCGCGCCCCAAAGCCCTCGCGTTCGGCCAGCGGCGTGCGGCTCTCCCGATCCCGCCGCGCCAGGGTGAAGATGTCGGCGGGCTGGCGCACGAGGCCCTCGTCGAAAAACAGCTCCAACCGCTCACTTCCCAAGCCCTCGATGTCGAAGGCGAGCCGGGAGACGAAATGCTTGAGCCGCTCCTTGGCCTGAGCGGCACAGACCAGCCCGCCGGTGCACCTGCGCACGACGTCTTCCTCGCCGGTCGCCTCGTCCGTTTCACGCACCGCGTGGCTACCACAGACCGGGCATTGCGAGGGGAACACGTAAGGGCGCGCGCCGTGCGGCCGCTTTTCGAGGACGACCTCGACGACCTGGGGAATGACGTCGCCCGCCCGCTGCACCACGACGGTGTCGCCCACACGAATGTCCTTGCGCGCGATCTCGTCCTCGTTGTGCAGGGTCGCATTGGAAACGACGACGCCGCCGACGGTGATGGGCTGGAGCTTCGCGACCGGGGTGAGCGCGCCGGTGCGGCCGACCTGGATCTCGATGTCGTTGAGAAGCGTGGTCGCCTGCTCCGCGGGGAACTTGTGTGCGATCGCCCAGCGCGGAGATCGCGAGACGAAACCGAGGCGATCCTGGTAGTCGAGGCGATCGACCTTGTAGACGACGCCGTCGATGTCGTAGCCGAGGCCCGCGCGCTCCCGCGCCGTCGCTTCATAGTAGGCGAGCATGTCCGCAATGGAGCGGCACAGCGTCATGCGTGGATTGGTCGGCAAGCCCCAGCGCGCGTAGGCGTCGACGACAGCGGTCTGTGTCTCGCCGGGCAGGGACGAAGCGACTCCCCAGGTATAGGCGAAGAAGCGCAGCGATCGCGATGCGGTGACGCGCGGGTCCAACTGACGTAGCGAGCCGGCCGCAGCGTTGCGCGGATTGGCGAAGACCTTCTGGCCGGAGGCCTGCTGGGCTGCATTGAGCGTGCGGAAGTCGTCGTGGCCGAGGTAGATTTCGCCGCGCACCTCGATGAGATCGGGCACGCCGGCACCGGCAAGCTTCTTGGGTATCGAGCCGATCGTCAGCACATTCTGCGTGACGTTCTCGCCTTCCGCACCATCGCCACGCGTGGCCGCCTGAACCAGCCGGCCGCCCTCATAACGAATCGAGATGGAAAGACCGTCGATTTTCGGCTCCGCGGTGAACGCCAGGTCGGCATCGTCACGCAACGACAGGAAGCGCCTCATACGGGCGGCGAAATCGACGACATCCTCGTCGGCGAAAGCATTGCCGAGCGAGAGCATCGGCACCTCGTGACGGATCTTGCCGAAGCCACCTTGAGGAGCGGTACCGATGCGTGCGGTGGGACTATCTTTGCGCGTCAGAGCGGGGAAGCGCGCTTCGATCGCCTCGTTGCGGCGGCGCAGAGCGTCGTACTCCGCGTCGCTGATCTCGGGTGCGTCGCGGCCGAAGTACAGCGCGTCGTGGCGGGCAATTTCAGCCGCGAGGCGCTCGAGCTCGATCGCCGCCTCGGACTGCGTGAGCACGTCGACAGGCTTGATTGCGGGCGTGACTATCGGGCTCTTGCTCATGGCGGGACCGCACCCTGGCGCGGTGCTGCCGGGGCGCGCACCGACAAGACTGGGGAGACAGGAGAAACTGCACCTGCAGCCAAGAACCAGGCTGGAGCATCACTGCGTGGAAGCAGTGGCTCCAACTCCCATGGGCTTCTGAGGCGACGAGCTTGCAGTCGGCACGCTGCCGGACGGGAAGCGCGGCGCGGGCATCTGCTCAGGCTTCGGCAAGCCTTCGGGGACCGGCTGCGGCGCAACCTGCGGCTTGTTCTGCTGGCCGGGCACGATGGACTTCCAGGCCTGCGCGATCCAGCCGCCGCCCTGTGGCGCGACGCCACCGTTCTTGAGCAGGCCATGCGCATCGGCATACCACTTCGAGTTCGGGAAGTTGTGCCCGAGCACCGCACCGGCCGCCTGTGCTTCCTGGACGACGCCCAGAGCCATGTTGGTCTCGACGAGGCGGTAGAGGGCCTCCTCGACATGCGCTGTCGTCTGGTAGTCGGTCACGACCACCTTGAATCGGTTGATGGCGGCGACGAGGTTGTTCTGCTTGAGATAGTAGCGGCCAACGCTCATCTCGGACGCCGCGAGCACGTCCTCGGCGATACGTATACGGTTCTCGGCCTGACGGGCGTACGGGCTGTCGGGATAGCGGCTGCGCAGCTGGCGCAGCTCCGCAAGCGCCTTGCGGGTCGCGGTCTGGTCGCGGCTGGGTTCGCGGATATCGTCGAAATGAGCAGAGGCGATGATGTGGTGGGCGAGCGCCGCCTCTTTGGTCCCCGGATGCATCGTGGTGTAACGCTGCGCCGTCGCGATCGCTTCGGGAAGCTTGCTCGCCTTGTAGTAGGCGTAAGACGCCATGACCATGGCTCGACGGGCTTCCGGCGAATAGGGATGATCGCGGTCGAGTTCCTCGAAGCGGCGCGCCGCCTCGGAGAAATTGCCCTTCTGAAGGGCCACGTCGGCGGCGGCGTACATCTTGTCCGGGGGATCAGGATTCAGCGCCTTCGCAGCGTCGTTGGAAGACGCGCATCCGGAAACCGCCGCGCCGATCGCGACGAGTGAAGCGAAAACGAGCGCCCGGGACGTTCCGGTGCGCCGGCGAGACAGTCTGGTCGGCTCGATCATCCGAACTTGCATCCGCCGTCGTCCTCGATCACGCCTCTCACGACCACGCATGAAGCAAAGCCGGCCGGAGAATGCACAGGCTCGAGCCGCGCACCATTGCGGCTCCAATTGAAGGTTAGCACACGAGTCGCCAAGCGCGATACCTGCCGTCCCGCGAAGTTCCCAGGCTTACCGCCCTGCCGGCTCGACCTGCCTGTCGGACGGCCTCCGCCGGAAGCCCCCGGAGATCGCGACGAGGCTGATTCAGCCGACTGCCAATTCATCAGCCCCGGCAGCCCGATAGGTTCCTAACAGAGCCTGCGGAGCGCAATTGTGGCACTCCGGCGAATGTCGAGAGGCTGTGGCCCGGACGAGCCGTGCGCCTGCGCGCAATCCGTCAAGGCTCAGGAGCGGTCGGCCGCGTAGTTCACCGCGATCAGGCCAGCGGAAATATCGATCTGGGCCGCTTCGCGCATGACGCGCGGGGCGCGAACGAACTGCCAAGCCTCGCTATCGGCGAAGAGGGCCTGCAACACGTGGGAATTCAGGCGATGGCCACCGCGAACCGAGCGGAAGGCGCCCAGGATCGGCGCGCCGGCGAGGGCGAGGTCCCCGACGGCGTCCAGCATCTTGTGACGGACGAACTCCTGGGGGTAACGCAGACCTTCGGAATTGATGATGCGGTCATCGCCGAGCGCGACGGTGTTTTCGAGCGAGGCGCCGAGCGCCAGACCAGCCTTCCAGAGCTTCTCGACGTCGCGCATGAAGCCGAACGTGCGAGCGCGGGAAATCTCGTTACGGAACGCTCCGGGACTCATCTCGCAGGCGTACCGCTGACGCCCTATCAGTGGCGTGTCGAAATCGATCTCCACATCGAGGCTGAAGCTAGTATGGGGAAGCAGCTCCCCCCAGCAATCGCCTTCCTGCACCCGGACCGGCTTCAGGACCTGGATGAACTTGCGCGGCTCGGAGAGTTCCCGAATGCCTGCCCGATCGATCGCCTCGACGAACGGAGCGGAACTGCCGTCCATGATCGGCACTTCGCGGCTGTCGATCTCGATGATGCAATTGTCGACCGACAGACCGCGCAAAGCAGCCAGAAGATGCTCGACCGTACCGACGGTCGTGCCGCTGTCGTCACCGATCACGGTGCACAGCGTGAGATTCTTGACCTGGGAGACACTGGTCGGGATATCCGCCACGATGCGGCCCCGTTTCGAAACCAGAAAGCGGTATCCGGTGTCGGCGTCAGCCGGATGGAGCGTCAGTGAAACCGGCGCACCGCTGTGGACCCCCGTCCCCGACAGTTCCACTTCCTCTGCAAGCGTCGTTTGGCGTGCGCCAATGAATCGCTTCGACATGCTTTGCCGTACCTCGATCCCCGTTTCGGCCCCGGAACCCGCGGAATCAACCCACGAACGCCCGAGCCTCCCCTTCGGCCTTTGCGCGGACCTGCGGCTTCGCCGTCTGGATCTCCGCGCCGGCTCTTCTCTTCGTCGCCTGTTCCCCACCGGACTCACCCACCCCGGAAGCGAACGACTTGGTTACGAAGCAATCTCCGAGATGATTTTAACCTCAGGTCGAAGCGCCATACAATTCACGGTTTCTTACACACTGTTACCAAGTGGCAACGAAACGCAGCCGAGCCTCAACCCGACTTCTTCTGAGGCCCGAAAAAGTCCGGCAATTCATTACGCTTCGGCCCCGTCTCGGCACGCTCGGGAGCGCTGTCACGACTCTTGCCGCCACCCATAAGCCTCTGAAGTAGGCTGCCTTTTTTGCTGCCCGTCTCGTTGGGCGCCTTGTAGACCTTGGGCGCATTGCCGCTCTCGGCCCCATTCGCGGCCACACCCGATTTGGCCTTGTACTCCTTCTGCCCGATCGGAGGGAATTCATCGATTTCGGGCACCCGCCGCTGAGGCCGGCGCACTTCGAGGGGGGCTTGAGGCGCAAACTCCGGCCCCTCGGACCTGCCGACCGATTCGCCACCAGCCGCGACGGCGGGCGATTCGTGGAAAACAGGTGCCCGCTCCTCGATCGTCACATCGCCGGGACCCTGCCAGGTCTTGCGGTCAGCAGCGGGGGCCGATGCGGCGGACATGGGGGCGACGACAGGGGACCGCGCGGGCGGCTCGTGCACCTGGGGAGCCGGAGCGGCCTGAGGATGAGCGGAGGCGCCACCGGCGGCATGCGGCTTACGCGCGGGCAGGGGCGGGGGGGCGCCAGCCGGCCTGCCCTGTGCGCTCGCGGCAGATTGGCCGGGGGGCGCCGTGCCGCTCATGTCGAGCGGGGCCACCTGATCATGCGCGGGCTTGCGGAGCGTGCCCACGGCCTGCGCGGGCGGTTCGCCGCCCACGGTCTTAGTTTCGACCCGGGT
>CAYMEB010000141.1:0-12467 GCA_964389095.1 uncultured Hyphomicrobiaceae bacterium | reverse complement strand
ATGGCGGCCCGGGGTTCGGTGTGCGGCCGAAGCCGCTCCGCTGCCCAGCATTCGCGATCGCCCGCGCGATGCGTTGTAGAGACCATCTGTGGGAGGGAGATTCCGGCCGACGGACTGGGAAAGCGCATGCGGGCCGACGGGCCGCGGCCAGCGCGGGCGTGTGCTGGCCATAGCAGCGGTTCCCGCCACCGCGCCGGCGGCGACCGTGCCGCCAATCGCTTGCCTTCACAGGCTCCCGCTGCTGTGGTCGGGCCGCTCGTGAGTGTCCCTTACCGCAAATGCCGACCAAACTCCCGGCGCCCGCGGTGGCATTCGCGGTACAAAGGGACACAAGAAGACTCGATGGCTTAGTGTGGCGTCCATCTCGCAATTGCCGACCGAGAGGGCGTTGAATTCCTGGTCGGCAATCGCGAGACGCCACACTGGGATGGTGGAGATCGCAATGTCGGAAGGCCCGGTCGAACTGCTCGGAATTGCGCGGCGATGGCTGGCGCGCGACGGGCGCGTGGCGATTGCCACCATCGTCGATACCTGGGGATCCGCGCCCGTGCCGGTCGGCGGGCAGATGGTGATCGCGGGAGATACCGCCTTCGAGGGCTCGGTCTCGGGCGGCTGCGTCGAGGGCGAAGTCATCACGCTCGCGCTCGAAGCGCTCGAGGACGGCAAGCCGCGCCTCGTTCCCTTCGGCGTGGAGGACGCCACCGCCTGGCGGGTCGGATTGCCGTGCGGAGGGCGCATCCAGATCCTGATCGAGCGGCTCGCCGGCCCGGGCGACGCCGCGTTCCTCGACAGTCTCGCCGACGCACGCACGCGGCGTGTTCCGATCGTCGTTCTCACCGACACCGCGACGGGCGTGCGCCAAGTCATCCAATCGGCCACGGCCTCGCTCGAGCCGGATATCGCCGCACGCTTCAGCAGCGGTCGCAGCAGCCTGGAAGAGCGGGACGGCAGCTCGGTTTTCGTTCACACGCGCCTGCCGCCGCCAAGGGTCCTGGTTATCGGGGCGACCCACATCGCGCAGTGCCTTTCCGAAATGACCCGTATCGCCGGATACGAGACACTGGTGATCGATCCGCGCACGGCGTTCGCGAACCCGCAACGGTTTCCGGGAAGCCAGATCGTCACCGAATGGCCGCAGGACGCGCTGCCCCGGATCGGCCTGGACGCCTACTCGGCCGTCGCCGCGCTCGCTCACGTCAACCACATCGACGACGAGGCACTCAAGCTCGCAACGCGCGCGCCCTGCTTCTACATCGGGGCGCTCGGCTCAAAACGCAATCATGCCAAGCGGGTGGAGCGGTTGTCGGCCGCGGGGCTCGATGCCGGAGAGATCGCGCGCATCCGATGCCCGATCGGACTCGACATCGGCGCCAGCACGCCACCCGAGATCGCCGTGGCCGTGATGGCGGAACTCGTCCGCCATCTTCGCGGGCCTCGCGGCAAGGGCGCCGCGTGACCGCATCACTTCGCGACGTAGTTGCGATGCACCCAGGCGCCCTTGTGCGCGCGCGCCTCGACGTACAAGGCGCCCGGCGCGTCCCGCGTCTCCTGATCCATGAGCCCCGCGACGTTGGCCTCATGCCGATCGCCGGCACGGGCAGCCGCCAGGAAGACCTCGACATCCGCAGCGGGCGGCGCCGAAACCGTCGCGCCTTCGCGGCGCGTCCCGATCGCTTCCGTGACGCTGGCAGCAACCAGCTTGGGCCACATCTTCGCGAACAGCGCGGCCGAAGGATACTGATCGGCGCTGTTGATGCGACCGTCGATGGCGAACACGAAGCCCACCACGTCGGACTGGCCGTCGGGGATACGCTCGAGCACCTTCAGATAGGCCGCGCGGGCGTCTTTCAGTTTCTCGTTCTCGAGCGTGAGCTGGAGGCTCGTCGCCGACGTCGGCGCGGTGACCGTGGCGCCGAGGCGGGCGGAAAGCGCGTGCTGGATGTTCGCAACCTCGTCCCAGACCTTGCGCTGCTTGTCCGCCACACCGGCGGTGGACGCCGGGTCGCCCATCTGCCGCTGCTCCAGGCGGTTCCTGCGACCGTCCAGGCTTGCCGATTGTTGCGCAGGCTCGTTGTTGGCCGCCTGGGGTCGTGCAGGCGCACGCATGGCGAGCTTGGCCACGCGCGACGGCAAGGCCTCGGCAGAGCTCGCGAAGCTCTTCACGTCCTCCTCGCCCCGTGGCGCCCAACGGCCCTGCTCCACGCAGAAGCTGTCGATTGCGATCTTGCCCGAGCCCGCCGGCAACAAAAGGCTCATCGTCAGCACGCGGTCCTGCTGACCGCCCTTGACGATATCGCCGGACTGGATCAACACGGGCTCGCCACCGATGTTCTCCACCTGAAGCGCGTTGACGTTGCCGGTCTCGTGGACGCGCACGCCGCCTTTCGCCAGGGCTTCGGCGAGCGTCAGCGGCACCGGCCCGTTCGCGCTCGCGCCGTGGAGCAGGTAGATCGACAGGTTTTCATGTGTATAGGGACCACTGATCCTGGGCGACGGCTCCGCCGCCTGCGCGCGCTGAAGTGTGACGGCCATCGCCGCCGACGCGAGGATCGCTGACGCCATCGTGAGCCATCGCATGCGGGCCTCCTGACAGTTCGTTGAAACTGTCGAACTGGCTAGCCCCGCATTGGGGCGCATGGGCGGTGGGAAGGTGACCGAAGCGAGGCCCGACCGGAATCCCGGCCCGTGATGCGCTGGGGACACGCCGGCGGCGGTGCTGCACAGCAATCGACACGAGGAGGCTTCTGGGCCTCATCCGCCGGTCGAACGGATGAAACTCAAGATCGCGGCGGCGGTCGCCTCGGGACGCTCCTGCTGCACCCAATGTCCCGCACCTTCGATCAGTTGAACACCCTGGAATCGCGTGCAGCTGCGCCCGCTCATGCTTTCCAAGGCGCCGGGCACCTGATGTATCCCCCAATCCGACGCGCCGGCGACGAAGCAGCTGGGAACATCGATCGTCCGCCCGGCGAAAACGTCCGTGTCGGAGCTCAACCCTGGCGTGGTCCTGCAGCGATACCAGTTGAGCCCGCCCTGCAGACCGGTACGCGCGAACTCGCCCGCGTACACGGCCAGCTCTGCGTCCGTGAGCCACTGGCAGCGCGCGATCTGCTCCGCCGACGGCATGTCGGGGGCAACCGTGGCGGCCATCCCTTTGTCGCGTTCCATGACGTAGTAGGTCGGCAGTTTGGCGAGTTCGCCGGCCGTCCACGATGCGAGCGGATACGGCTGATTATTCGGCCAGTCTGCGCTCTTCACGTGGTAGTAGGCGCGCAGAAACGCCGAGAGGCCTTGAGGTGGCTTCAGCATGTCGGCTTCCGCGCCGGGCTCGGAATAATACCACTGGTAGTGCTTGCGCGGCCGCGAAAGCGCGGCGAGTTCTTCGTGCAGCGAGGGCCGCTGCGGCGCTGGCGGCTGGTTGGCCGTGTCGAACGGGAGAGATGGAATGCCGCCGAATGGCGCGCTCATCAAGACGACGCGACGCACGAGGTCGGGACGCACGACGGCGGCGAAGGCGGCGACCGGTGAACCGAAGTCGTGCCCTACCAGACAGGACACCTCGCGATAGCCCAGTGCAGCCACCAGTCCGAAGGCGTCGCGCACGATGTTCATCACGCGAAACGAGGCCACGTCGCCGTCGTATCGCGGGTCCCAGCCTGTGGTTCGCCCATAGCCTCGCTGGTCGGGCGCGACAACGTGAAAGCCTGAGGCCGCCAGCGGTAGCATGATCTTGCGCCAGCTGTAGGCCAGCTCCGGAAAGCCATGCAGCAAAAGAAGAAGCGGACGCCCGCGCTGCTCGAAGCCCGCTTCCAGAACATGCACGTCGAGGCCGTTGATGCCGCGGACCTGACGCGAACGGATTCCGGGAGCCAGCCCGGCAGCGAGCAGAGGCACGAAGCTGGATCGGTTCATCACGGCATCCGCTGAATGTTGGACGCGCACTGTGCCCGTCGCTGCAGCATGTCACAACATACCGCAACTGCTGGCATATCACCGCAATTGCGTCGGGCCCACTCAGCGCGCCGCCGAGAAATCCTCGATCCGCAGACTGGCCACCTCTGCGCTGGTCAATGCCCGGACCCTGCCGTTCTCCACGATCTCGAGCCGTGTCACGGCCGATCGGGATCCGAAGTACTTGCCGGTCTCCGTGATCGCAGCAATCTCGCCATCGGCGTACAGAACCACCGTCAGCAGAGCCTTCCCATCCTTCAGGCTCCAGAGCCGGAGCGTCTTGTCCTCGCTGATCGAGACGAGGTGGTCGTGCTGATCGACGAAAGCCACGGCCTCGACGTCCTTCTGGTGGCCTTTCAGCTCGGCAAGAGGCTTGCCATCCTTCGCGGACCAAACACGAACGCTGGTGTCGGCTCCGCCGGAGGCCAACCGCGTCCCGGCGGCGTCGAACGCCACGGACAGGACATACCGGGAGTGCCCGCTCGAGGTATTCAACAGCCGCTGGCTCTCGAAATGCCAAACCTTCACCAGCCCATCGGCGCCGGCAGTGGCGACCATTTCATTCTGGCTGGAGACGGCCGCGGCGAATACCGCACCCTTGTGCGCCGCGACCGGCTTCTGCCGGTTGCCTGGAAGGTAGAAGACGACCTGGCCATCAGCTCCGCCCGACACGAAATCGCCCGTCTGCTTCGAGGTGTAGGCGATGGTCTTCACTTCCCCGTCGTGCAAGCCCGGCCGTCCGGCGACGCGATCGGTCCGAATATTCCAGATCTCGATGCCGTCCGGTCCCGCGGCGACCGCGTACCGGTTCAAGGCGGCCTGATAATAGCCGACGGCGCTGACCGAGCCGACACCGCCGGAAAGCGTGCGATCCATTTCGCCCGTATCCGTTCGCCACAACTCGATCGCGCCGTTCTTGCGGCCGGCGATCAGGACGGTGCCGTCTCCGGAATAGGAGATCGACTTGATCGCATTCGTGGTACCGCGATCTGGAAACTGCCTGACGAGCCGAAACGAAGGCAACGCGAACAGACGGACAATGCCGTCGTCGCCGGCGACGGCCAGCTCGCGCCGATTGGGGGCAACCGCCAATGCGCGCATGACCGAGGCCGTGGCCAAGTTGGCCTTGATCGCATAGCGAAGTTGATCGCCGGTCGACTGGCCCTGGGTCGCCCCCTGACCTTGCCCGGAACCGGCCGTGTCCCGCCGGGAATCTGATGGCGTCGCCAGCGCGGCGAGCTTCTGACGTGCGGCCTCGACGAGCGAGCTGTTGGCGTGGCTGCGGAGAAACTCCTCTATGCTGCGCACATCGTTTGTCGCGTGGACCTTCAACCAGGCTTCCTCGGCGAGGCGCTCGGCCTTTTCGCGCTCCTCCCGCTCCTTGCGCTGATCCTGCGCCAACGCCTGCGCCGACTGGGCGGCCTTCTCGGCTTCGCGCCGCTTCTGGTCGGCTATGCGGGCTGCCTCCTGCGCCGCAGCGAGTTTCTGCTGCGCGTCCTTGAGCGCTTCCTTCTGTTTGGCGGCCTCCGCCATCGCGGCTCGCTTCTCGGCCTCCTGCCGCCTGGCGTCAGCCTGCGTGCGCTCGGCTTCGGCCTGCCGCAACTCGGCCTGACGCGCGTCCGCCTGGGCGGACTGCCGCCGATCCTTCTCGATGGCATCGATCAGCGCGACGGCCAGTTCCGCAAAGGTGCCCTCGGGAAACTTCTTGAGGTAGGTTCGGATGATGGCTGGATCGCGACTGTCGCGTACGCTGTTCCAGAACGCCATCTCGGCCTGCTGGGTGAACGTGAGCCCGTCGCCCGCCGGTGGAGGCGCCGGCGCCTGGGTGCGGCCCGGATTGAACACCACTCTTGGCCCGACCAGCCCATCGTGCATCCAAGGAACCTGATTGGGCACCGCGGCGACCACGCGCGCCTTGATGCCATTGAAGACCTCCTGATCGGTCTTCCCCACTTTCACGATTTCTTCCGCGAGCGCCGTGGCATAGGGGCCGCCGTCGTCACCATCGTCCGAGGCGGTTGCGCCGGTCTACGTCGAGAACGCGATGACCGTTCCGGTTCTCGTATCGTTGTAGGGGGCAAACCCCTTCGCACCCTTGGTTCCCCCGAAGTTGGTCCGGCAGGCGTCGACATGAACGAACAGGGTCGCCTGCGGTGCGTGACGCTGCAGCGTTTCCATCAGATGCTTGAGGGAAATGGCTCCCACCGACAGATGCTTCTCGGAGGTCTCCGGCACGGTCACCGGCACCAGCATGTTCTCTTCACCGAAGGCGATTCCGTGGCCGGAATAGTAGACCAGCCCCACCCCCTTTGCCCCAGCGGTGTTGAGCCGCTTCGCGAAATCGAAAACCGCGCCGAGGATCTCCTCTCTCGAACGGTCGAGAACGGGCGGCATGACGTCGAACGAGATCGATTTCAGAGCGGCCGAAACCTTGGCTACGTCTTTGTGAGGATTCTTCAAGCGCCCAACGGCTTGGGCATAGTTGAGGTTGCCGATGAGCAGCGCCATACGCTGCTCCTGCGCTTTCGCCACCGCGGAAGACAGCAGAAGAGCCAACAGGACAAGAATGTGCGGTAACCAGCGCCGCACCCCCACCTCCGTGAACCGGATCAGTATCTCTCGTAACTCTCGTAGCAGAATTGATTTGAGCCTACGCCCGGTCGACGCCCTTGGCAACATTGGACGCGCGACCAAGATGACGCTCATATCCTGCCATCGGTGTTCGCCTTGCAGCGCCGAACCCCGGCTGCGAACCTGACGTGACCGAGGCCGGCGGGAATGTCATGTGAGAGGACGATGGGCAGCAATATCGACAGGCGGTCTTGGCTTGCAGGCGCGAGCGCGCTCTGCGTCGCAATGGAGGGGGCGATGAGCGAGGCCGATGCTGCGCCCAGTGTCTCGGTTACATTGTTCGACACGTATGCTTGCCACGGGCACGGTGACCAATGGCGCGCGCCCGTTCACGCATGGATCTATCGGCCGGAAGTCAGCAGGTTCCGCAAGGCTGCGATCGCCCGCTTGCTCTCGGCCCGATACGGATTGGAGGTGAACGACGCCTCGCGACCGCTTTTCGAACGCCGGGTCGATCTTCTTCTGGCCGACAATCTCCCCGGCAAGAAGGTCGGGGTCGTCGCCGGCAACTCGCGTACCGTTCTTCCGGCAACCGGCGCCAACGGACATGCTCGCGGCGTCCTTCGTCTCGGAGGCGGTTCGATCGAGACGATGCCGTCCGGATTACGGACGGAACCGACTGGAACGGTCGCCTCGCTGACGCCGATCGGCCACGAGGGCCTCTCCATCATCTGCGACATCGACGACACCGTGAAGCAGACAGGCGTGGTCGACCCGCGCAGTCTCTGGGAATCCACCTTCTTCAAGCCGTTCACGAGCGTGCCGGGCATGGCGGCATTGCTTCGCCGGCTGGGTGGAGGGGAACTGCCGGTCCATTACGTCTCGTCCAGTCCGTGGCACCTCTACGCGCCGCTGAGGGAGTGGATGACCCAGGAGCGCTTGCCTGTCGCTTCGATGCACCTCAAGCACATCCGGCTCAAGGACCGCACCATCTTCGACATCCTCGCGGGGCCGGAGAAGACCAAGCCGCCGCACATCGCATCGCTTCTGGCGGACTTCCCGCGGCGGCGCTTCATTCTCGTTGGCGACAGCGGCGAGAAGGATCCCGAGATCTATGCTCAGGTTCTGCGACAGAGCCCCGGACGCATCGAACGCATCCTGATCAGGCGCGTCGCCGGCGCCGACAACAGCACGACCCGTTTCGAAACCACGTTCAGCGGAGTTCCCGCGCGGAGTTGGATGCTTTTCGACGATCCGGCCGAAGTTCGTGATTGAACGATAGTGCAGCGCAAAATCGAATTATGATAAAATAATTGTGGAAAACTCTTGACCTTTGCCGTTCACGCCTCGCTAGTCATTCGCACAGCATAATGGAGCTGCCCCCTCGCGGGGTGTGAGATCCAAGGGCAGTGCAATGGGTATCGAGACACTGACCAAGGCCGCCAAGGCGGCCGGCTACGCGATGGCCGGGCAAGACGAGGATGTGGAAACATCCGTTGCCCCCGCGACGCGCGACACGCAACCCGTCGTCCAGGCGCGAACGACCCTCCCGGCAGTGGTCCCGGTGCAGCAGCCCGAACCCACGATGGCGCAATGGCTGCGTGGGGCGCTCGGCGTGTTCGGGCGTGGCGCTCCGGCCTGACCGACCGAACGGGATCGCGGCGTCATCCCACCTGCGACAGACGCGCTTCGAGTTCGTCGAGGCGCCGCGACAGAGCGTCGTTCTCCTCGCGCGCCTTCTGCGCCATCGCTCTGACCGCCTCGAACTCTTCGCGGCTGACCACGTCCATGCTCTGCAGGAAGCGCTCGCCCTGCGCGCGAAAGAGCGCCTGGACCTCCTTCTGTGCGCCCTGCGCCAAGCCGGCCGCATCCGTCATCAATCGGGTCAAATCGTCGAGAATCTTGTTGTTTGTCTGCATGGTTCGGTCGGCGTGGCTCGCCGCCTCCTTTCGCTGAACCCGCGGGTCGCGGTGCTCCGCAAGGCTCGACTGGTCAGGTAGGGCGAAGATCCGCTGCTTTCAACGCGGCACTTTCGCGCCCTGGCAACACGTGGCCTTCCCTGGTAGGCCTCCCCCGATCGACCCCACCTTGCCGGGCACAGCGCCCAACAGGACGTCCACCGTGATCATCGCAGCAATCCCGTTCCCAAACCTCGATCCGGTCGCATTCGCGATCGGTCCGCTGGCGGTGAAATGGTACGGCCTGGCCTATATGGCCGGACTTCTGCTCGGCTGGCTCTATGTCCGCCAATTGCTCTCCACACCGACACTGTGGCCGCGGGCCGGCGCCCCTTTCCACAAGGACAAGGCGGACGATCTTCTTCTGCTTATGACCCTCGGCGTCGTCCTGGGCGGTCGCCTGGGATACGTGCTCTTCTACAAACCGGCGTACTTTCTAGCGAACCCGGCCGAGATCCTAGCTGTGTGGAACGGCGGAATGTCTTTCCACGGCGGCTTTCTCGGGTCGATCTGCGCGATCGCGTATTTCTCACACCGGGAGGGACAGGCTCCGCTCACGGTGCTGGATCTGGCGGCTGCAGCCACGCCGATCGGGCTCTTCTTCGGCAGGCTGGCCAATTTCGTGAACGCGGAGTTGTGGGGCCGGCCCTCCAACGTCGCCTGGGCGATGGTCTTCCCCGATCCCGAGGCCGGGCCGTTGCCGCGGCATCCAAGTCAGCTTTACGAGGCTGCGACGGAAGGAGCGCTGCTCTTCGCCCTATGCTGGTGGCTGATCCATCGCCGGGGGGCTCTGGGCAAGCCGGGCCTCGTGGCCGGAACCTTCACGGCGGGATATGGCTTCGCGCGCAGCTTCTGCGAGTTCTTTCGCGAGCCCGACTACAGCCATTGGGCAACCTTCGGGCCGTTGACGGCCGGGATCCTCTACTCGTTGCCCATGATCGCGGTCGGCCTGATCCTCGTCCATCGCGCCCGCAGCCGGGCGTCGGCGGCATGACGGCACTCGCCGAAGCACTCAAGATCCGGCTCGCCCGAGATGGGCCGATCAGTGTCGGCGAATACATGCGCTCGTGCCTGCTCGATCCCGAGCACGGCTACTATCGACATCGCGAGGTCCTCGGCCGGGCGGGGGACTTCATAACCGCCCCCGAGATCTCTCAGGTCTTCGGCGAGTTGATCGGATTGTGGGTCGTGGCGACCTGGCAGGCCATGGGCCGCCCCACCGCCTTCGATCTCGTCGAGTTGGGACCAGGGCGGGGCACGCTCATGGCGGACGCGCTACGTGCATTGCGCGTGGCGCCTGCCGCCCGGGCCGCGGCCAGGATCATGCTGGTAGAAGCGAGCGACAAACTCCGCGAGCAGCAGGCGCGCGTGCTCGCTGCCTCGCAGCCGCCGCCGACCTGGTGCGGGCTCGATGAGATCGCCAGCGGAGCCGTTCCGGCGATCGTCATCGCCAACGAGTTTCTCGATGCGGTTCCAGTGGAGCAGGCGGTCTGGTCAAAGGGGAGATGGCAGCACCGGCTCGTTGGACTGGACGGAGACCGGCTGGCGTTCGTCACGGATCCGCAGAGGCCCGTCCCGGGGGCTATCGTCCCTTCGGAGGCAGCTCCCGGCGAGGGTGCGGTGTTCGAGTGGCAAGACTGGTCCGAACTGGCCGGCATGCTTGGCGCCCGCGCCGCACAGGCGCCACTTGCAGCACTCTTCGTCGACTACGGCCACGAGGCGCCGGCGCTGGGCGAGACGCTGCAGGCCGTCCGAGGCCATCGCTACGAAGCCGTCTTCGACAATCCCGGAGAAGCGGACCTCTCCTGCCACGTCGACTTTTCGGCGTTCGCCCGCGCCTGCATCACTGACGGCTTGAGGCTCGTAAGCGACGGCTTGACGAGCCAAGCCCAATTCCTCGGCCGCCTCGGCGCGGTCGAACGCGCCCAACGCCTGATGACGGCGAACCCAGGCAAGGCGCTCACGATCGAGCATGGCGTCGCGAGGCTGCTGGCGGCGAATGGGATGGGTGACCGTTTCAAGGTGATCGGCCTGAGGCGGGACGACCTGCCGAAGCTTCCCGCTTTCTGAGGCTCCCGTCATCCGACATTCAAATCTCTCGAATCTTCGAATTGGTTTGATGTGCTGAAAACGCACAGCATTGTGCGGCGATGCACAGAAGCCGATCGCAGACCATCGCGCCGGACAGTGCCGCGCCCGATCGGGTCGCCGGCTACCGCGGCTCTGTCGCCCACGGCAAGGATCTTCGCTTCGCCGTGGCCTTACCCGGACGACGCTATTACGTGCGCATTCTCTTCGGTCGCGAGCGGCGTAAGCCCGGGCGCTACCGGGCGGAAGGCTACGTTGCCGGAGCGCCGTCTCCGGCGGCGTGGGGGCTGCTCGCCGCCGGGATCGCCTGCCTCGCCGCGGGGGCCGCAATCGGCAGCTGGCTGGTCTGGCTCATCCTGTCGCAGACGTGACCGGCCCCATCACAGCTTCGCATAGGGCGACAACTCGCTGAGCCGCCAAGCGACTTCGCCAGGGCGCTCGCCTTCGATGTCGACCAGAACATCGCCACCCTTGGCGCCCTGGTCGCCATTGCGGGCAAAGATGAAAGCGACGGTCTGCGTCACGCCGCCGCCGTCCAGCCTGGCAACGATACGCACCATCTTTGGGTCGGCCTTACCGGCCGCCATGTCTATCAGACGCGCTCCGCTCACGCCGCCCACGATCGGGTCGAAATCGAGGGCGCAGCGAAAAGCTCGTTTTCCCAGAGGGATCGTGCAGACGCCATTCGTAACCAGCCGACGACGGAGCTGGGGACCGGCCAGTTCCCAGATCTTCTCGATCCCGGCGTTGGGCGCTTGGATCGCCCCTGCCTCATACGACTTGTAGAGCGTCCGAAGGGCTGCGGCCGGATCGGAAACGGCATCCGCGACAGCGGAGACTTGAAACAAGAGTACAAACGTCAGCAGGATGCGCACTGATCTTTGTTCCGGGATTCCGGGGGAGGTCGGCGCGGGGACCGTAGCCTGTTCGGGCGCTCCCGTCGTCCCCAACGTTTCGCTCCCGGCGGAACAGAACCATTACAGACCAACGGCGCACTTGATCGGCCCTCAAAAGTAGCCCAAAAGCTGCCCGCGCCTGTTCGCAGGTGCAAACCACCAGTTGCTTCGTCCTGCATCTGGCTCTTTTCACAACGACCTGCTGTCCCAAGGGCACGTCCTCATGGCAATCCTCGTCGACCGCAATACCAAGGTGATCTGCCAGGGGATCACAGGCAGCCAGGGCACGTTCCACACCAAGCAGGCCAAGGCCTACGGCACCGCCGTCGTCGGCGGCGTCACGCCGGGCAAAGGCGGCTCCAAGCATCCAGACGCCGACCTCGGCAGCGTGCCGATGTTCAACTCCGTAGCCGAGGCCAAGGCGAAGACCGGAGCCACCGCGACCTCGATCTACGTTCCGCCGCCGTTCGCCGCCGATGCAATCTTGGAAGCGATCGACGCCGAGATTCCGCTCATCATCTGCATCACCGAGGGCATTCCGGTGATGGACATGATCAAGGTGAAGCGGGCGCTCACAGGCTCCTGGTCGCGGCTGATCGGCCCGAACTGCCCCGGCGTGCTCACCCCCGAGCAGTGCAAGATCGGGATCATGCCCGGAAACATTTTCAAGAAGGGGCACGTGGGCATCGTCTCGCGCTCGGGCACGCTGACCTATGAAGCGGTCAAGCAGACATCGGATGCGGGCCTCGGCCAATCGACGGCCGTCGGCATCGGCGGCGACCCGGTCACGGGTACCGAGTTCATCGACGTCCTGGAAATGTTCCTCGCCGACCCAGATACGCATTCGATCATCATGATCGGCGAAATCGGCGGATCTGCGGAAGAAGATGCCGCGGACTTCATCAAGCGCGAAGCCGCGAAGGGCCGCCGCAAGCCTATGGCCGGCTTCATCGCCGGCTCGACGGCTCCTCCGGGACGACGCATGGGCCACGCCGGCGCGATC
>CAYMEB010000140.1:0-12531 GCA_964389095.1 uncultured Hyphomicrobiaceae bacterium | reverse complement strand
CTACCGCCGACCACCAAGATTTCGGCGGGCCGGTCGCGGGGTTCGGGCCGCCGCGGCACGGGGTTGGGGGGGGGGGGGGTGCGCGGGGGGGGGGCATTACGACAAGGGCCCCGCTCTTGCGAGCGGGGCCCAGGATCCCTTTCGGGACGTCTCAGATCATCAACCCGTCACTCACGATTGCCGAAGAGCGACAACATCGAGGTGAACATGTTGATGAAGTCCAGGTAGAGGTTGAGCGCGCCCATGACGGCTCCCTTTGCGGCCAGCGTCGCATCGTGGGCGATCTCGTAGTAGTTGTCCTTGATCTGCTGGGTATCGTAGGCGGTGAGGCCCGCGAAGACCAGAACGCCGATGGCCGAGATCGCGAACTGCAGCGCGGACGACTGCAGAAAGATGTTCACGAGGCCGGCGAGGATCAGGCCGATCACACCCATGATCAGGAATGAGCCCCAGCCCGACAGGTCTTTCTTCGTCGTGTAGCCGAAGATCGACAGCGCGCCGAAAGCTGCCGCGGTGATGAAGAACACCCGCGTGATCGACTCACCCGTGTACCGCAGGAAGATCGTCGACAGCGACGCGCCCATCACGGCCGCGAAGAGCCAGAAGGCGAGCTGTGCCCCGCCCACGCTCATGCGATAGACACGGAACGACAGGAAAAACACGAACGCCAGCGGAGCGAGTGCCAGCACCCACATCAGGGGTGTGGTGTACAGCGTCGCTCCGAGCGGCGTCAGGAAAAGCCCGCGCTTCAGCGCCAGAGAGGCGCCGCTTGCGGCTTTCGCGGCGAGCGCAGGATCGGTGGTCGTGGTGTACATGAAGAGCGTGTACGCGACGATGCCGGTGAGCGCGATGCCCGCGGCCATGTAATTGTAAACGCTCAGCATGTAGCTGCGGAGGCCTTCGTCGACCTCGACGGAAGTGCGCGTCTGCGACGCTACTCCCCAGTTGCTGTTGGGCTGTGCCATGTAGACCTTCCCTCGGAGTTTCAGACCTTTAGGTTGGCCCGCTCTGTATGGTCGAGTTATGACACACAGTCGGATTACCCGTGTGGCAGATATGGGTGAGCCGTCGCCACGGTTCAATGCCGGCCGTCACCGCCGAAGCGGTTCCCGATCGACAGTGTAGATTGCTTCGGGATGCCGAGACAAGTTAACCCGGCTTAACGACCGGATATCTCTTGATCGAAGTCCTCGATCGAAAGGGGCCGCGATCCCGAGCGCTTTCGATCACTCGCCCCTCAGGTGGGGTACGGTCCGGGCCTGGAGGACTTTCCAGGTACCTACCGCTCCGAAGATGCCGACGAGGAGGAGGGAGAGCCCGAGGGCCTGGCCGAGTGTGCCCAGCGAAAGGGCGAAGTCGACGTCCATCACGCGGCGCAGCGTAACCCAGGCCGCAGCGGTGCCGAGCACCGCTGCGATCAGCGATGTGATCGCCGCGAGCAGGGCATACTCGATCATATGGGCCGCGATGATGCGCGCCCGCGTGGCGCCAAGCACCTTGAGGATCACCGCCTGCTTGATGCGGCGGCGCTGGGACGTGGCGAGGGCGCCGGCAAGGACCAGCGCACCGGCAGCGATAGTGATGCTGCCTGCAACCCGTACGGCAGTCATGATCCGAGTGAAGATTGCGTTGAACTGGTTGATGGCGTCCTTGACGCGGATCGCGGTGACGGCAGGCATTTCCCGTGCGATCTGCCGGGCGACGGCGGCCTCCCGCGCCAGCGAGGCATCGGCAGGGAGCGTGACGGTCGCGAGCAGGTTGTGGGGTGCGCCGCGCAGCGTGTTCGGGCTGAAGACCATCACGAAATTGATCGCGAGGCTCTCCCACTTGACCTCGCGGAGGTTCGCGATGCGGGCCGTGATGTTGCGTCCCAGAACATTGACCGTGACGGTATCGCCGATGGCGAGGCCGAGGCCGCGGGCGATCTCGGCTTCGAAGGAGACCAGCGGCTCGCCGGAGTAGTCGGCGGCCCACCAGTTGCCGGCGACAACTTTCGATCCTTCCGGAACGGCCTCGGCGTAGGACAGCCCGCGATCTCCCGTCAGCACCCACTGCTGCTCCGGCTTTGCCGCGACGCGCTCCACGGGCACGCCCTTGAGCTGGACGAGGCGGCCGCGCAGCATCGGCGCGGTGTAGATCTGCACCTGGGGCTCGAGGCGGGTGACGAGAGTTCGGAAGGTTTCCAGTTCCGCGCGCTTGATGTCCAGGACGAAGTAGTTGGGGCTGGACTGGGGTACGCGGCCCTGCAGTTCGGCCACCACGGAGCGGTCCACGAGCGCGACCGCGACCAGCAGCGACAGGCCGGCGCCGAGCGAGAGCACGACGGCCCGCGCGAGCCCGCCGGAGGCAGCGTTGTTCGACAGCGCGAGAGCCAGTTCGGGGCGCTCGGGGCGGGGGATGCGACGGGCGGCGAGCTGGATGGCATGGCCGAGGCCGACGAACACCGCCAGCACGCCGACCACGGCGAGGCAATAGTAGAATGCGAGCTTGCGCGCTTCCGCGCCGATCACGGCCAGGGCGAGGAGCGCGAGCGCGGTCAGGACCGTCGCGAGCACGATGGCGATGCGGGGACGTGCGGCAGCGGGTGCGACCTCGTCACGAAACAGAACCGCGGCGCGGATCTGCTCGGCGCGCCCGACCGGCCAGAGGGTGAAGAGAAGGGCGACCAGATAGCCGTACGCGGCAGCGAGCAGAAGGGTGGCGGGTTGCACGCCGACCTGTGCCTCGACGGGGAGAAGGCCGCTCGCGAGTCGCCCCAGAACCGGGGGAATTGCAAGGCCGGCGAGGAGGCCGAGGACGACACCGACCGTTGCAATGGCCATCACCTGCGTGAGATGCAGGACGAGGATCGTGCCGCCGGTCGCCCCGAGGCTGCGCATGGTCGCGATGACGTTGCGGCGGCGGTCGATGAAGGTCGAGACCGCGTTGGCGACGCCGACGCCGCCGACCAGAAGGGCGGTGAGGCCGAGCAGCGTCAGGAACTGCCGCAGGCGATCGAGCGTGCGCGAGACCGACGGGGAGGGATCGCGCCGGTCGCGGATGGTGAAGCCGGCCTCGGGCAGCTCTGCCCGCACTCGATCGGCGAAGCGCGAGAGCTTTTCGCTGGAGGCGGCGATCGTGGGATCGGCGAAGCGCAGCGCATAGCGCCAGGTCACCAGGCTGCCAGGATCGATCAAGCCGGTACTTTCGAGATTGCGGAGCGCAAGCATGACCCGCGGGCCGACGGTCAGCCGGTCCGCGTGCTTGTCGGGCTCCTGCTCGATCACGGCCTGAATGGGCAAGGTGCGGGTTCCCAGTTGGAGCACGTCGCCGATCGCGAGCCCGAGCCGCTCCAGAACGATCCGTTCGACGGCTACGCCTTCGCCCGCGCGCAGTCTGTCGAGCGTCTGTCCGTCCGACAGGCGCACGGTCCCGACGAGCGGATAAGCTCCGTCGATGCCCTTGATTTCGACCAGGGTCTGCTCGCTGCCGTCGGCCCGGCGGGCCAGCGCACGCAGGCTGGCGGTTTCCGCGACGGTACCCTGGCGGTCGAGCCAGTCGCGTTCCGTCTGCGTCGCTCGCGTGTGGGGGCGGCCCGCGGTGGCGTCACCCCCGAGCAAGGTGGCGCCCTGCTGCTCGAAGGCGATGCGCAGGGCGTCTCCGAGTGCGCCGACGCCGGCGATCACCGCAACGCCGAGCGCTATGCAGGCGATGAAGACGGCGAAGCCGGACAAGCCGCCTCTCAACTCGCGAACGGCGAGCCGCGCGACGAGGGGAATGCGCGGGCGCGCGACGGCCGCAGGCGGCGTCGTTGTGTCCACCGTCATCGGGACGCGGCCTCCGTGCGGGTGGGTTCGATCCGGCCGTCCGACATGCGAACGATGCGACTGCAGCGCTCAGCCAGCGACATGTCGTGGGTCACGAGGACCAGGGTGGTCCCGCGTTTGCGGTGGAGGTCGAACATCAGTTGCGTGATCGCGGCACCGGTCTTGGCGTCGAGGTTGCCGGTGGGTTCGTCGGCGAACAGGATCTTGGGACGCGGCGCCATCGCGCGCGCCAGTGCGACGCGCTGCTGCTCACCTCCCGAGAGTTGGGCGGGATAGTGCTCGCCACGATGGCTGAGCCCGACTTCGCCCAACATGGTCTGGGCGCGTGTCCAGGCGTCCTTCTCGCCCGAAAGCTCGAGCGGCAATGCGACGTTTTCCAGCGCCGTCATTGTCGCAACGAGGTGAAACGATTGGAACACGATCCCGATGTCGCGGCCCCGGGCACGGGCCAGGCCATCCTCCGAAAGACGGTTGAAGTCGTGACCCGCGACGGTCACGGCACCCGTGCTCGCCCGCTCCAGGCCTGCCATGACCATCATCAGAGATGTCTTCCCCGAGCCGCTCGGCCCGACGATGGCGACCGAACTGCCCGAGGCGATGTGGAGGTCGATGCCCCGAAGGATCTCGACGCGGCCCGCCCGGCTGTCCAGAACGAGCGTCACACCCGAGAGGCTGATTGCGGATGTTGGATTGGCAGTATCCATCGTGCGGGCGGGGTCCAAGGCTGGGCGGTCGGAGAAGGCACTTGCCTCCGCCCCGCCGCG
The DNA here is from genome assembly GCA_964389095.1 of uncultured Hyphomicrobiaceae bacterium. Taxonomy (GTDB): domain Bacteria; phylum Pseudomonadota; class Alphaproteobacteria; order Rhizobiales; family Hyphomicrobiaceae; genus JABFRJ01. Next base: position 7,961 of record CAYMEB010000140.1, on the reverse strand, counting down.
TTCATACGTCTTGATGCTCGCGAGGCGCTTTCGCAGCGCCGGGTCAGGGAAAGTTTGGGTTGGATGGTCGACGCACTGCGCACGATGCTCTGGCGGGCGATGAGCGCCCCGTATGGCGCCATCATGGCAGCGAATCGCGCTCGGCGGTCGCTACAACGGCTGAAGGTGGTGCTGATCGCCCTGGTTTGCAATGGGGTCGCCGCTCTGGCTCCCGGGCTTGGCGGCGTTGCCGCTCAACAGGGAGACCAACCCGTGAAGATCGTGGCATTCGGCGACAGCCTCACGGCAGGATACATGCTAGCGCCCTCCGAGGCTTTTCCGGTGCGGCTGGAGCGGGCGTTGAAGGCGCGTGGCCATGCCGTCGAGGTGGTCAATGCCGGCGTCTCAGGCGACACGACGGGCGCCGGGCGTGAACGCTTGGCCTGGTCGCTTCCCGACGACGCCGATGCGGTCATTCTCGAGCTCGGCGCGAATGACGCCCTGCGTGGTGTCGATCCCTCGATCGCGCGGACCAATCTCGAGGCGATCCTGAAGGAGTTGAAGCAGCGCAAGCTCGATGTGCTGATCGCCGGCATGCGGGCCCCGCGAAATCTGGGCCCCGCCTACGTAGAGGCCTTCGACCGAATCTATCCAGAGCTAGCGGCCAGCCACGGGGCTCTCCTGCACCCGTTCTTCCTGGAGCGCGTGGCGTTGAAGCCCCAGCTCAATCTCGGCGACGGTATCCACCCCAACGCCCAAGGGGTCAATGAAATCGTCGCCGACATTCTTCCGCGTGTGGAAGATCTCATCGCGCGCGTGCGCGCCCGAAAGGGTGGCTGAGCCGGGGAGCAAAGCCGTTCACCGCGGGACGCTGCCGAACGCCCGCGGCGAAGCGGCGGAACTCATCGGCCCGACCGTCGCGTCAGGTTGTTGATGTAGGCGACGATCTTGTCCACGTCCTCGTCGGGCAGCATGAACTTCGGCATCTCGTCGTGGGGCGCCGCGATGCTGCGTGTCAGTGGCTCGCGGAGGGCGTAGACGGAATGGCGTTCGGCCAGCTCGCGGAAGGCCGGCGCCTTGGGGTTCGGGCTCGTGCCGGCGGGGCCCGTCGCGTGACACGTGGCGCAGCTCTTTTCGACGGGCGCCTTGCCCTCGCCGACGAGCCGATCGGTGTCTTGCGGTAGCGTGCCGACGGCCTTGAGGCGCTTCAGCCCGTCCGAAGCGCCGACGAGGCTGCGGTCGAGCATCAGCGCGCGTTGGAAATCCGCGATCGCTTCTGCTTTGCGGCCCATGGTCTCGTGGACATAGCCGCGGTTGTTGTAGGCGAGTGCATAGATCGGATTGAGTGTTATCGCCTGGGTATAGTCGTCGATCGATTTCGGCAGGTCGCCTTTTCGCCGCCAGGCGACGCCACGGTGGTTGTAGGCGGATGCGCTCTTGGGGCTCAGACGAATGGCTTCCGTCAGATCGGCGATCGCGAGGTCGGGCAGGCCGTTGAGGATGTAGGCGTGGCCGCGGCCGGTCAGTGCGTTCACCGATTGCGGCTACAGACCGAGGGCCGCGCTGAAATCGGCCAGCGCGCCCGCGGTGTCGCCGCGGGCGAGGCGGACTTGTGCCCGGCCGGTATAGGCGATCGCATCGTTCCCGTTCAGGCGGATCGCTTCCGAGAGATCGGAGATCGCTTGATCGCGGGCGCCGGCCGCGGCGCGGGCAAGGCCGCGGTGCCGGAAAGCCGCAGCCTTCTGGTCCGTCGTGGATGTCGCCGCACCGATCACGGCCGTGCAGCCGCGCACCCTCAAGTCGAGATTGCGAACCTGCGCGCAGTCCGCGACAGGGTCGGCCAGCGCCGGGGCAGCCTGCCAGCATGCCAGGATGCCCGCACACGCTGCGATCGGGAGCCATCTCGTCCTCATTGTCGATGAGTGCATCGCCAGACTCCTGTTGAGATCACTCTCCTTAGCCAGGGAGTCGGCGGCGACGGTTGACCCCCATCAACGCGGGGAGAAATAGGCTCGACGTCCGGGCGGCGACTGCGGGCGGGGCGGCTCGACCGCCAGGCGCGCCGGCAGCCTTGCGTGCGGACAAAGCACTTGCGGTCGGCCGTCGCACAGCGCACCTTCGCCGCGAAGACACAGCGCGAACCAGGAGCCGACAGTGGCGGAACTCGAAATCATCGGTGTACCCCAGAGCAACTACGTCTGGACGTGCGCAATCGCGGCCACGGAAAAGGGACTGACGCCAAAGATCGTGCCGGTCCGGGCGCATGCGCCGGAGGTGACCGCGATCCACCCGTTCGGCAAGATCCCATGCATGCGCCACGGCGATTTCACGCTGTGGGAATCGCGCGCGATCCTGCACTACATCGATCATGCGTTTCCCGGGCCGGCGCTGGCGCCGCGCGATGCCAAGGGGGCTGCGCTGGTCGAGCAGTGGCTGAGTGCGGTCAACACCACCATCGATCCGGTGATGGTGCGCCAGTACATGGTCCAGTACATTTTCCCGACCGGTCCCGACGGCAAGCCGGACCAGGAACGCATCGCCGCGGCGCAGAAGCCGATGCAGCGCTGCGTCGATGTGCTGGCGCAGGCCGTCGGCAAGACCGGCCATCTGATCGGCGACGGTTTCACGCTCGCGGACATGAACCTGATGCCGATCCTGTTCTATGCCCGGCGCTTCCCGGAGAGCCGTGCGATGATCGACGCTAAACCGGCGCTGCTCGACTACATCAAGCGGCACGAGGCTCGCCCGAGTGTCGCTGCCCACAAGCCGCCGCCCATGCCCAAGGCTTGAGTGCGTCACGCCGTAACGCCCGAACGGAGGGAGATGTGATGGCTTACGCCGTGTCCGAAGGCGCCCGGATCTACTACGAGTGCCACGGCGAGGGTGTGCCGATCGTGTTCGTGCACGAGTTCGCCGGCGATCATCGCAGCTGGGAGGATCAGGTCCGACACTTCGCGCGGGGATGGAAAGTCGTGACCTTGTCGGCACGGGGCTATCCGCCGTCCGACTGCCCTGCGAACGAAGCACATTATGGCCAGAACTACTTCGAGGCCGACGTGCTCGCCGTCATGAATGCGGCCGGGGTGCAGCGGGGCCACGTGGTCGGGCTGAGCATGGGCGGGTACACGGCGCTGACGCTGGGCATGAAGCATCCCGGCAGGCTGATGTCGATCGTCGCCGCCGGCGCCGGCTCGGGGTCTCCGCTCGCGACGCGCGACGCCTTCAAGGCCGAGTGCCGGGCGACCGCGGCGGGATTCGAGCGTGCCGGGGCCATCGATGGGGCCGCCATGAGCCGAGGGCCGACGCGGGTGCAGCTGGAAAACAAGGATCGGGTGGCCTGGGAGCGCTCGGTGAAGCATCTGACGGAGCATCCCGCGAGTGCGGCGGCGATGACGTTGCGGACCGTACAGGCCGGGCGGGCATCGCTGTACGAACTTGAGCATGCGCTTGCAGCGATGACGCTGCCAACGCTGTTGATGGTGGGCGACGAGGACGAGCCGTGCCTCGACGTCAACCTATGGATGAAGCGGCTGATGCCGGTGGCCGAGATGGCGGTGTTTCCCCGAACCGGGCACGCCTTGAATCTCGAAGAGCCCGGTCTTTTCAATGCGACGGTCGAGCGGTTTCTGGTCAGCGTCGAGCGGGGCACATGGCGTCCCCGCGATGAGCGTGCCAGGTCTTCCGTGGCGCTCACGTCGCTGGGTTTGCAGGCGCTGCCGCCGCGCGAGCGCGGCTGAGCAGGGGCGTCAGGCAGCCAAGGCTGTCTGCGGCATGGACGCGGGGACCTGGCGCGCCGGGAGCTGGATCGTGCCGGCAGTGGCCTCCGCCACGGACAGAATGGGCAAACCGAGGCGTTCGGCGGCCAGGGCGATGGTCTGAGGGCCGATGCGGTCGGCGCGGTGGATGCAGATCTTCGCGCCGCTGTCGCGATCGACCAGCAGAAGGTCGTGGGCGACGCCGGACAACGTCGTGCGGACCCGGTGCACGATGCCCGAGAAGTCCGACAGGTCCTGGGTGCGGGTGCGGCTGATGAATGGGCCCACCTCGCTGACGTGGACTTGCGTGCCCTCGACCGCGACGATGCGGTGGCGGCCGAACTCCAGGATGAGCCGCAGGATCGGCACCGCGACCAGGGCGGCGACGCAATAGAGGGCCGCCGCCAGCGTACCGATCGAAACGCTGTCGCTTTCGCCCAGGGATGCGACGACCGCAAAAAGTGTCGCTGGGACGACCGCCATTGCGAACAGGGCGCTCAACATGGTGATCAGGGCCGCGCCGAAACTGCGCGACGCGCGCTCCTCGAACACGATAGGGTCGCCGGGGGAAGCCAGGGTCGCGCGAAGGACGTGGCTGTTGGCGGTGGGAAGCATCGGGGAGTGCTCCTGGGTAGGGTTCGACGGACAAGCTAAATGAACGTCGTTACTGCCCGGCTAACCAACCGAGCCTCGACGGTTCTGTGTCGCTGCGAGGAGGAAAAAGGTTCACGGCGTGGGTATTGGCGCCGGACTTGCGAGATTGAACTTGACATATAAGGATATCTTTATATTGAAGTGCCTGTGAAAGGTGCTTGGATGGCGCTCAGAGACACGAACGCAATGGTGATGGCGCTGAAGGCGGCGGCAGATCCGACGCGTCTGCGCATCCTGGCCCTGTTGTCGGGTGGAGAGCACAATGTGAAGGACCTGACCCACATCCTGGGGCAGTCCCAGCCGAGGATTTCGCGACACCTCAAACTGCTGACCGAGGCAGGGTTGATCGAGCGGGCGCAGGAAGGAAGTTGGGCGTATTTCCATCTGGCGGGGTTGTCGGACCCCGATGGACTGCCCCGGCGCATCCTTGCCGGGACCGATCCGTCCGATCCGCAACTCGTGAGGGACCGGCAGCGGGCCGAGGCGGTTCGCCGCGATCACGAGGCGTCCGCGCAAGCCTATTTCGAGACCAAGGCGGCGGATTGGGACACGATCCGCGCGCTCTATGTCGAGGAGGCCAAGGTCGAGGCGGCGGTGGCGCGCGCGTTCGATGGCCGCGACATCGCGCGGCTCGTCGATCTGGGCACGGGCACGGGGCGCATGCTGCAGTTGCTGGCCGGGCGTTACCGCGAAGGACTCGGGCTCGACGTCAACCGGGCGATGCTCGCCTATGCGCGGGCGAAGCTGGAGCGCGAGCGCATCCTCCACGCACAGGTCCGGCTCGGAGACGTGTACAACATTTCGCTGGCCGACGGTTGGGCCGATGCCGTCGTGATCCATCAGATCCTGCACTATCTCACCGATCCAGGCCGAGCGATCGGGGAAGCCGCGCGCATCCTGGCGCCGGGCGGCCGCCTCGTCGTCGTCGATTTCGCGCCCCATCAACTCGACTATCTCCGCGACCAGCACGCGCACGTGCGGCTTGGTATCGAAGACGACCAGATGAGTTCGTGGCTCGGTGCAGCAGGATTGGTCTTGGGAACCTCGAGCAAGCTGACGCCGCCGGGCGGGGCCTCGGATGCCCGGCTCGTGGTGTCCCTGTGGACGGCCGACCGGCCGGCCGCCGTGCGACCCAGCGAAGCGAACACAGCGAACAGGACGATGGAGCGCGTGAAATGAGTGCAGCGATACCGCGTCGCAGCCGGCTGATAGGTTCGGGAGAGATCTCCGTCTCCTTCGAGTTCTTCCCGCCCAAGTCGGACAAGATGGAAGAGGCCTTGTGGGCGGCGATCCGCCGTCTGGAGCCACTGGGGCCGGACTTCGTGTCGGTCACATACGGGGCGGGCGGGTCGACGCGCGAGCGCACCCATGCAACGGTTGCGCGCATCGTCCGCGAGACGACACTGCGGCCGGCCGCCCATCTGACGTGCGTCGGCGCCACCCGCGAGGAGGTGGATCAGGTCGTTCGCGACTACTGGGCGGCGGGGGTCCGCCACATCGTCGCGTTGCGCGGCGATCCCCAGGGGGGTGTCGGGACCAAGTACGAGCCGCATCCGGGCGGCTATGCCACCTCGTCGGACCTCGTGGCCGGGATCAAGCGGATCGCGCCGTTCCAGGTTTCGGTCGGCGGCTACCCGGAGATGCACCCCGAAAGCCCGTCGCAGGTGAGCGACATCGATACACTGAAGCGAAAGGTCGACGCGGGAGCCGATCGGGTCATCACCCAGTTCTTCTTCGACAACGCCCACTATCTGCGCTTCGTAGAGCGCGCGCGGGCGGCGGGAATCTGGTGTCCGATCCTGCCGGGAATCGTGCCGATCCATAATTTCAAGCAGGTCGCCGGTTTCGCCTCCAAGACAGGAACATCGGTTCCAGCGTGGCTCGCGCGCAAGTTCGACGGGCTCGACGGCGACGAGCGGACCTCGCATCTGGTCGCGGCCGCGGTGGCCGCCGAGCAGGTCTCCGATCTCGTCGACGAAGGGGTCCGCCAGTTCCATTTCTACACCTTGAACCGTGCGGACCTCGTCTTCGCGATCTGTCATCTGCTGGGTCTGCGAGCCCGGCCCGTGGACCTCAAGACGGCGGTGAACGCATGAGCACGCGTGAGACGCGCATCGCCGAGCTGCATCGCGCAGCGGCCGGCCGCATCCTGCTCATCGATGGAGCGATGGGCACCGAGATCCAACGCCACAAGCTCGACGAGGCCGGTTATCGGGGCGAGCGCTTCAAGGCATGGAACCGGGATGTGAAGGGCAACAACGATCTGCTCGTTCTTTCGCAGCCGCAGATCATCCGCGCGATCCATGCCGACTATATCGCCTCGGGCGCCGACATCATCGAGACCAATACGTTCAATGCGCAGACCATCTCGATGGCCGATTACGGCATGGAGAGCCTGGCCTTCGAGATGAACGTGGCAGCGGCCGAGCTGGCGCGCGCGGCCGCCGACGAGGCGGAAGCGAAGGACGGGCGGATCCGCTGGGTGGCCGGCGCGCTGGGCCCGACCAATCGGACCGCGTCGATCTCTCCCGACGTCAACAATCCGGGCTATCGCAACGTGTCGTTCGAGGAGCTGCGCGAAGCCTATGCCGAGCAGACGCGCGGCCTGATCGAGGGCGGCGTCGACATCATCCTGATCGAGACCATCTTCGACACGCTGAACGCCAAGGCCGCCGGCTACGCCGTGCTCGAGGCCTTCGACGCCATGGGCGTCGCGTTGCCGATCATGGTGTCGGGCACAATCACGGACCGCTCGGGACGCACGCTGTCGGGACAGACGGCGGAGGCCTTCTGGTATTCCATGCGGCATCTGAGGCCGTTTTCCATCGGCCTCAACTGCGCACTCGGCGCGGAGTTGATGCGGCCCTACCTCGCGGAGCTGGCGGCGGTGGCCGACACGCTTGTCTCCGCCTACCCCAACGCCGGGCTGCCGAACGCGATGGGAGAGTACGACGAGACGCCTCACGATATGGCGTGCCAGATCGAGCCTTGGGCCAAGGAAGGGCTCGTCAACATCGTGGGCGGCTGCTGCGGCTCCACGCCGGCTCACATTGCCCACATCCGCGAGCACGTCGCGAACTACGCGCCCCGCGCAATTCCCCGGATACCCTCGAAAATGCGCCTGTCTGGCCTCGAGCCGTTCGTGGCAGCGTGAGAGGAAGGCACTTGCACAGATGACTATTCCTTCGGGTTCCTCATTCATCAACGTCGGTGAGCGTACCAACGTCACCGGCTCGGCGAAGTTCCGCAAGCTCATCGAGCAAGGCGATTACTCCGCGGCGCTCGCGATCGCGCGCCAGCAGGTCGAGAGCGGCGCACAGATCATCGACGTCAACATGGACGAAGGCCTGCTCGACAGCGAGAAGGCGATGGTCCGCTTCCTGAACCTGATTGCCGCGGAGCCCGACATCGCGCGCGTACCGGTGATGATCGATTCTTCCAAGTGGTCGGGGATCGAGGCCGGCCTGAAGTGCGTGCAGGGCAAGCCGATCGTCAATTCGATCAGCATGAAGGAAGGCGAGGCCCCCTTCATCGAGCAGGCCCGCAAGTGCCGGCGCTTTGGTGCCGCCGTCG
>CAYMEB010000139.1:0-12611 GCA_964389095.1 uncultured Hyphomicrobiaceae bacterium | reverse complement strand
GTCGAGCCCAAGCACGGTGTCGCCCGGTTGAATGAGCGTGAGGTAAACGGCCATCGCATCTCGAGCCATCGCCGACCAGTCACGCCCGGCAAAGCCTTGAGTCTGGTTGCCGCGGTTCGCCCAGCGCTGCTTGGCGAGGCGCCAGAGCATGTAGACCTTCACCGCCGCGTTCAGCAGCTGGTTGGCATACAGTGTCCACACGTAGTTGAGGTCGACCGCGCGGGAGTAGGTAAACAAAATCATCGACAGGAGCATGCGCGTGATCGCGATGTAAATGATGTATGCTCCCAGAAAACCCCAGCCGACCTTGATGACGCCCGCGATCGCCACCATCGGGCTGAGCAGCATCGTCCACATCGCGAGCCGCTGGTCGACGAGGCACCACCAGATGAAGAACGGCATCCGGAAAGGTCCCAGCGCGATGGCGCGCGCGCCGTTGCGAAGCATGTTGCCGGACCATCGCCTGAGGTTCTCGACCATACGCCGATAGCCGGAGCCATCCACCACTTCGATCGTGGTCCCCGAGGCGTCGGGCACATAGGTCATGCGGACGCCGTACTTCAGCAGGGTGTACCAGGTCGACTTGTCGTCTCCGGACAGGAAGCGGAAGGTGCCCCACAGCCAGTGATTCAGGTAGTCGGCCTCCTGCAGGCGGATGAACTCGTGGGACGTGATGTGCTCTCCGCGAAAAACGGACATGCTTCCCGTCAGCGTCAGCACGCGCCCCGACAACGCATGGCTCTGCATCGCGAGCCGCCGCTGGGCGAACCGCATGTTCAGCCAGGGCGCCATCCACCAGGGCCCCTTCACGAGCACGTGCTCGTCCGTCGTCAGCGCATGCAATCCCGGATCCAGGGCGAACAGCGGAAAGCACTTCGCCAGGCAGCCCGGATGCATGACGAAGTCGCCGTCCATGAAGACGACGAGATCGTCTTTCCCGACGCCAGCCCGCGACATGGCCCGCAGGATGAGCGCGATCGCGACGCGTTTGCCGGGCTGGTTCTGCCGGATGATCTTGAGCGTGATATCCAAGTCCGAGCCGACGACGCGCAAGTGTCGTGCGATCTTGATCTCGTCCGACAGTTCGCTCGATCCCAGCCAGAGGGTCGCGGGAACGCCTGCTTCACGAATCTGGTTGCAGATGCCGCGGATGACGGTCTCGGAAATTTCGCGGTGCTCGCGGAACGTCGTCATCTGAATGTGGATGCGCCGCGGCCGCCAGCCAGAATCCCACAAGGCGCGCGCGGCCGCCGCAGTCCGCGGATAGGCGACCTTCTCGTAGATCTTCGCCCGCGCGAAGTGGTTGAACCACCAGCAGCACCGCCAGACGCCGACCGCGCCGATCACATAGGTGATCTCGCGAACCTGGGGATCGAAGATCGAGTTCGGCACCAGCATGAGCGCGATCAGGCAAGCGGCGAAATAGACCGCGAGCTTGACGTGCACCAGAGGCGTCCATTTCTCGAAGTACGTCGGCTCGTGCCGCGCGGAATCGATGTAGCCCTGTGTGTCCTGGGACAACGAGGGCATCATAGCCGGATCCGCAGACTCTCGGCGACGCCCGACATCGTCGCCGAAGGCGATCGGCGGGGAAACACGACGACGACGGGCATGCCCGAGCGGTAGCGTTCGACGTCCTGGACCTTTTCGGTATCGGAGAAGCTGATGACGACCTTGGCCGAGCGATCCTGGGACGATCGCCAGCGATAACCCGGCGGCGTCGCCTGGGCCTGTTCCTGCATGAAGCCGGACGTGCGGTCGATCTGCCTCACGCGCCCCTTCAGGGTTTCGCGCAGGGCGGGAAGATAGAGCAGCACCTCGTCGCCTTGGCCCACCTTCAGAAGTTCATCCTGCGTGAGATAGGCCGTGACCTGCCGCTGACGCCGTTGCTCGATGATTGCGATGACGTCGCCGCGACGAACGGCGCCGCGATCGACGTGAGGCAGCTCGAGCAACGTGCCGTCGAAGGGGGCCCGCACACGCAAGCGATCCTTGTGGTTGAGCAGGGCCTCGAGCTTGCGCTGCGAGAGGGTGATTTCCTGTTCCGCCAAGCGGATCTGGGATTCGATCTGAGAGAGATGGCCGACCAGATCGTTGCCGGTGTAGTGCCAGCGGCCGTCGTTCTGGTGCGCGAGGTCGATCCGCGATTTCAACTCGACGCGCCTGCTCTCCAGCGACTTGCGCAGAGTAGCGACCAGCTTTTCGGCCTCTTCCAGCTTGGCGTCGGTGGAGAAGCCTTTGCGATGGAGATGGGCGATGCGCCCGTACTGTTGTTCGGCGGCGCGCAGCTGCGCTTCGACGCCTTCGACCTCCAGCCTCGCCTGGTCGAGATTCTTGCTCTCCAGCGTCGTGAGGCCGCGCATCCGCGCCAGCTCATCGACCTGCCGGTTCTTCAGGAAGAGCAACTGGGCCTTGCGCTCGGTGACGGCGATGTCGGCCAGTTCGAGTTCCCGCTCGAGCTGGCTGTCGATCACGTTCGCGATGACCTCGCCGACGCGGACGTTGTCGCCTGGCTTGAGCGATGCCCAGGACATCCGGCCATCGGATTGTGCCGCGACCGTTTCGACAGGCGACGAAATGACTGCGGTCTGGACCTCCAGGCGAAAGATCGCCGAGTAGCCCAGGATGCCCGCGTAACCGAGGATGAACAGCCCCAAGATGCCGTACACGCCGCTCATCACGAGCGTCCGCACGGGAATGCGGCGGACGGGCACGGGAGCGCCGGTCTTCGGTTTGGAAGGCTCGAGGGAAGCCGGCGTCACCGGCACGTCGATGCGTTGGATGGTATCCTGCACTTCCACCATGGAGCCGCGGACCAGCTCCTCGACGAAGTGTTGCATGAGCTCTCGCTCACGCTCGCCGAGCTCGGCGAAGGTGGCCGCGAAGCCAGCGGTCTCCTCGATCGTGCGCACCACCTCGACGGCGGCGTCGAAGGACACATCGAAGCCCTGGAAGGGAAGGGTCAGGTGGACGGGGTGGCGGGAGCCCGGTTCGGGCAGTTGCCCGTCGATGCCGTCGATCCGCAAGCCGCCGAGGCTCCAGTCGGCCGCCTTGTACCGCTCGCCTCCAAATTCGACATACAAGGGTGCGGTGACACGGTGATGGCGACGCTGGTCCGCCCTCTCCCGCTTCACCTTGACACTCATATCACCCGTACTCTTCGATACGCAGACGCGAACGCTGGCGCACGCCGACGTGATCGACGCCGTGTGCGCAAACGACGTTGTCGCACGGATGGGTTAACAGGGTTTTGGCGCAGCTCCTCGGCGGACCGGCGTCCAGAACGGAATGAACCGGGAACGGCGCGATGTCAGAAACCCAGACCACCCCACAGCCGCCGCGCCTGCGGACCACCTGGCGCCGCATCTACGCAGCCGGCACCATCCTGGGGCTCGTCGTCACACTCGTGGCACCCTCGTTCTGGCCCTATCTGCTCAGGATCGAGCACTCGACGTCCGACCTGCGGACCGCGCATCTGTCTCCGCGGCTCGACGGCCCCCATCCCCGCGTCGCCATGGTCACCGTCTCCGAGCAGACGTTTCCCGCCCTGAAGTTCCCGCGCGGATCACCGACCAACCGGGCGATGATGGCCGAAATTCTCCGACGCCTGGACAAGGTGGGGGCCTGCGCGATCGGCATCGATTTCTTGTTCCTTTCCGAAACGTCGAACGACGAGACACTGCAGCGCCAGCTCAAAGCTATGCGCACGCCGACCATCATCGGCGTCGCGGTCCCGCCGATACCGCTCACGCCGGAGCAGCGGGACTTCCAGTCCCGCTTCGTCGAGGCGGCCGGATTGCCCGCCGCCTACCTGAACCTGCGCAAGGAGAAGGAGGACGACACGGTGCGGATGTTCCCAAGTCCTCCCCCCGCCGGGAACACGATGGAGGGTTTCGCCGAGCAATTGGCACGGCAGGTCCGCCCCGATGCGCCCTCGCCACGCGGCAGACGCATCGCCTGGCTGAGGCCGCCTCTCGGCGGCGACACGTTCGTCACCATACCAGCCCATACCCTGGCCACGGATGGCCCGGACAAGCCGCTGGGCTGCACGGCGCAATCGCCGGGATTGGAAGGGAAGATCATCCTGCTGGGGGGCGACTTCCCCAACCTCGACAGGCACAGGACGCCCTTCGCCCCGCAGCTCGAAATGCTGCATTCCGGGCTCTACGTCCACGCCCAGATGACGGCCGATATCGTCGACGGCGAACGCCGGGCGATCCGCGAACTCACGGTCGGCCAGAGTGCGGCGCTGCAGGTTGCGCTGGCGATCGCGGGCTTCCTGCTCGGCTGGCGCTTCTCGGCCAGTTCGTTGGCCCATTCACTGGGATGGACCGCGGGCACCGCCGGCCTGCTGGCGATCGGCGTACTCTGCTTCCTGACCTGGAACCTCGTCCTGCCCTTCGCCGTGGCGCTGCTGACCTGGGCACTGGCCGTGACCAGCGGTCGTGCCGTGCGAACCTTGCGGCTATGACGTCGCCGGTCAGGAGCCGGAACGTGTGGGCGTACCCCGCCAGCGCGGCTCCAGATCGGTCGGCCGGAGCGTACCGGTCTGCGACGGCGCATTGGCGGCGGCCTGCGTCGCGACCGGCTGCATCTGGGCAGCATTTCTTCCGCGGTCGGAAATGAGGTCGAGCACCAGACGCCCCCCGAACTCTGCCTTCTTGACGAAGACGGCCCACAGCTCCCCGCCTTGTTTGCAGGTCTCGGGATTGCGCCCGCAGAATCCGCCGATACGCTCCACCGCGTGCGTTGCGGTGCCGTAGAGCTTCGCCTGCTGCTTCTCGTCGGTCGGAAGCAGAAGTACCGCTGCGCCCAGAACCAGCGCCGTCCTGATGATGAACATGCTCGCCACCCAGTTTTCGATCGGCGTCTTGTTCGCGCCCGTGACGTGAAGCTACCAGCCGCGCATGTTTTCGCGGCGAACGCTCGCGTCGCAATTCGTCTAAAATTTTATCGATCCGGCGCGCCCCCGCCGCAGCCGGCATCGCTTCTGCCGCAGCGCGCCGTTAACGTACCATTTACCGTGCCTGCGGATCATTCGGCCTCGTTTTGCGTCATCGTACCGAGAGCCGTGATGTCCCCGCGTCAGACCCGCGTACTGCTGGCGACCTTCGCCGTCCTGCTCGGCGGTGTGGCCGTCAATGCGATTTTCCTGCAGGCCCAGCCGCGCACCGCCGCGAGCGCCCGCGTCGCCATCGATCCGTCACGCGTGGACCGTCAGCCGCGGGTCGTCGCCTCGCTGCGTTCCACAGAGGGCAAGGTCGCCCTGCGCGGCCAACTCAAACCCGACTCCGCCACGGCCGTGGTCGCGTTCACGGCATCCGGGCCGGTCGAGGCGCCGGACCTCGTTCAGGCCATCCAGCGCGAGCTGTCGAACCGGGGCTATGGCGGCTTCGCTCTCGACGGCGCACTCGATACGCGGACGCGGGCGGCGATCATGGCCTACGAGCACGATCAGCATCTGCCTGTCGCCGGCGAAGCGACCGACGCCCTCCTGCAGCAGCTCGTCCTGGGGTCCTCCGGCGACGCCGCCGGTGCTGCGCGTCCGGCCGGGCGCAGTCCTCGCGCCGAACAGGTCCTGCGCCAGGTCCAGCAGTCGCTGGCGCGCCTGGGCTATCAGCCCGGGCGGCCCGACGGTCGCACCAGCGACGAGACGTTGCGCTCGATCCGCGAATTCGAGCTCGACAACGGGCTCGTCCCCACCGGCCGTGTCTCTGCGGAATTGATCGCCGCGCTCGAGCGCAAGACGGGCAGTCGCAGCCAGTGACCGCGAACGCTCTTGCGTGGGTAGGGGTTCGGCGTCGAAGCTGAGGTCATGCGGATCAAGTCGGAGCTTTGGGTCAAAGCCTATGTGCGGAGGGTCGCCGGCCGGGGCGCTTTTGCCACCGTGGTGGCGCGCGGCGACGAGGATTTCGGCGCCGTCCTGGTGCTCGTGCGGCTCGACCGGGAACGCGTTGCCGTGTATGGGCCCGCCCCGGCGCCGGTGGGCCGATCGGACAGCGACTTCGACGGCGCGGACGAGCGGCGCTTCATCAAACTCCACGCGGCCGAGACCCTGGCGCCGGACGATGCTGAAGCCCTCATCGAGCGCCAGCGCCGCTTCGACGCCGATTCCTGGCTGATCGAAGTGGAGGACCGGGACGGCCGGCACGACCTCGACTTGGCCAAGCAACTGGATTGACCGCCGTTCAGCGGCCAACCGAAAGAAAATAACGATCTTCGACCGGGAGCGGCCCGAAAATCGCTGACAGGGTGCATCCCACCCATTGCACCGGACGCCCGGCTCCCCACATCTATGGCGTCGACAACCTTGCACCCCTTGCCGGGGAGGAGCCGATATGACGCCCGAAGAACGTGACCTTATTGCCGGACTGTTCGACCGCATGCGCGGCTACGGGGCCGTCGAGAAGGACCGCGATGCCGAGGCCTTCATCAACAGTTCCGTGCGCCAGATCCCGGATTCGGCCTACATGCTGGTCCAATCCGTCCTGGTCCAGGAGCAGGCTTTGCAGCAGGCGGACCAGAGGATCCACGATCTGGAGGCCCGCGTGCGCGAGCTGGAAGCTACCCAGCACCGCGGCGCGCCGGCTCAGTCCTCGGGCGGCTTCCTGGGCGGCGTTTTCGGCGGCGGTCGCAGTGCTTCGCCTCCCCCCGCTCCGCGGTCCTCCAGCGTGCCCGCCTTCGGCCGCGGCCCGGCCCCGTCCCCAGCCCCGGCCGCTCGCCAGAACCCTTGGGCATCGGCCGGCGCCCAGCAGGCACAACCTCAACAGGCGCCTGCTAGCTCCGGCGGCGGCTTCTTCCGCTCGGCGATGGCCACGGCCGCGGGTGTCGCGGGCGGCATGCTGCTCGCCAACAGCATCGGCAACATGATGCGCGGCGACTCGAGCTCCAGCAGCCCTACCGTCGCTTCCGACAATGATCCTGCCTCGACCGGCTCGGATTCGTCGTCGACGTCTTTCGCGCAGCACCAGGACCCAAACAACAACGATCCGGGTTCGTACCAGGACACGTCCGCCGATTTCGGCGGCGGCTGGGACGGCGGGGATACCGAGGCCTGATCGGCGAGACCGCGACGGATTTTGTGCACGGGCGCGACAGTGTCGAGCCCGTGTCTTTTTTGCCATCCGCTTGTCCCTCCCGATACACTCGGCTACGTGGTCCTCGTTTGGCCTCGCCGACGAAAGGCGTGAGTGAGAGATGGCGTCTTCGCCCAAAGTCCCCACTGCGATCCCGGATACGGTCACGATCTGCGTGACGAGCTGCGGACGGCTGGATCTGCTCGCCGATACCCTGGGTTCCTTCCGGGCCTGGAACTCGGGCGGCCGTTATCTGGTCTCGGAGGATTCGACCGACGAGGCCGTGATCGGGGAACTGCGCGCGAGGGAGCCGGGCGTGACGGTACTCTCCGGGAGCGAGCGTCTCGGGCTGATGGGGTCGATTGACCGCCTGTACTCCGCCGCAACGACGCCGTTCATCTTTCACCTCGAGGATGACTGGTCGTTCGACGGCCCCGTCGATTGGGCCGCAGCGACCGCGCTGCTCGAAGCGCGCGACGACATCGCCAAC
This sequence comes from uncultured Hyphomicrobiaceae bacterium, assembly GCA_964389095.1. GTDB lineage: Bacteria > Pseudomonadota > Alphaproteobacteria > Rhizobiales > Hyphomicrobiaceae > JABFRJ01. The sequence continues at coordinate 5,045 of CAYMEB010000139.1, read as the reverse complement.
GTCTGCGTCCGCGACTTCACGGAGATCAAGTCCAAGTACAGCGCGCGCTCGACGTACCTGTCGTTTGCGGGCGCGGACTTCCGCGTCATGGAGCGCGGCGCGCATCCGGAATTCTTCGGCTGGTCCTCCAATCCTGGCCTGATCCGGCGCAGCCTCTATCTGCAGTATGCGCCGTTCCGCCGGATGCTCCACGACCAGATGTCGGGCTTGATCAAGAAGGACGGTCGCACGCTCGCCTACCTGCTTCCCGGCGTCGCCCGTCACATCGGCCAGGATCGCACGGTCACCGACCCGCAGATGCCGCCACGGCCGAAGAACCGGCTCGCCAAGATTACCCGCAGCATCAAGAAGCGCTTGTATTACGCCGGCTGGCGCAAGAGTCCGTTCTGAAGATGCCCGCGCCCAAGATCTCCTGTTTCATCATCGCGAAGAACGAAGCCGACCGCATCGGCCGAACGCTCGCCTCCATCGGCGGGCTCGTCGACGAGATCGTCGTCGTCGACTCGGGAAGCACCGACGGCACACAGGCCATCGCCGAAGCCGCTGGTGCCCGAGTGATCTTCAACGAATGGCCGGGCTTCGGACAACAGAAGCGCTTCGCAGAAGAGCAGTGCCGGCACGACTGGATCCTCAATCTCGACGCCGACGAGGTGGTATCCGACGCTCTGCGCGACGAGATCAGGAACCGGCTGGCGGCCGGCGAGCCGAAGGAGGCCGGCTTCTGGATGGACGATCTCGTGGTCTATCCCGGCTGCAGCCGGCCGCGCCCCTTCGCGCGCGATCATCGTTTCATCCGCCTATACGACCGTCGGCGCATCCGCTTCAAGGACTCGACCCTCTTCGACAGCGTGGATCCGAAAGGCGAGCCCACGGGCCGGTTCCGTGGCCCGCTCTACCACCACTCGGTCCGCTCCCTGGACGACCTCATCGCCAAGTGCGACGAGCGCGCGAGCTACAACGCCGCGAATGCCAAGCGTAAATCCGGCAGCGTCCTGGCAGTTCGGATCGTCACCGAGTTACCGATGCAGTTCCTCAAGTATTACTTCTGGCGCACCCACGTCTTCGGCGGCCTGCGAGGCTTCCAGTTCGCGGCGATCACGGCGTTCTATCGCTGGGTGAGGATCGTCCGCATGCGAGAGGGCCTCTCGGGCGCGGTGGAGATGAACTCGAGCGACAAGCGGGGACCCGCCCGGCCTTGAGCGGGCCGCTTCGCCGTCGTCCGTTCCGTGGACGGCTGACTTGCCACCGCCGCGCCCCCGCGGTTCTGACACGGCGGGACTGAAAAGCGGCGCTTGCGTTCGCCCTGCCGCCCCTAGCGCCCTCGCCGCACTTGCATTTGCCCCGCCGCCAAGTCCAGCATGAGCCGCGCAGATGGACTGCGTCGCCGCCCGGGACGAATGGGAGTTCGCACTGGACGGCCACGATCGATCTGGCAGCCGCCGCCGGCGGCCGGCGAACCGCAAACGTGCTTCTTGATGCTGGAGAGGCGCCGGCACCTGCCGGTGACGACGACGATGCTCATCTCGCAGATGAACTGGATGCAGGTCGAGGCTCACGTCCGTCAGGACGATCGCGCCGTCCTGCCGATCGGGTCGACGGAGCAGCATGCCTACCTCTCGCTGTCGGTGGACTCGATCCTCGCGGAGCGCGTCTCGGTCGAAGCGGCTGAGCCGCTCCAAGTGCCCGTCTTTCCGACTTTGGCATACGGCCTCACGCCGAGCTTCGTGGAGTACCCGGGCACGGTGACGCTGCGGCTGTCGACGTTGATCGCACTCGTCACCGACGTCCTGGACGGCATCCGGCGATCGGGCTTCCGGCGCATCGTCATCGTGAACGGACACGGTGGCAATTCGCCGGCTCACGGCGCCGTTCTCGAATGGCTGGATCGTCATCCCGGCACACAGGTCAAATGGCACAACTGGTGGAATGCACCCAGGACCTTCGAGAAGGTGCTCGCGACCGACAAGGACGCATCTCACGCCTCCTGGATGGAGAATTTTCCGTGGACCCGCCTGGGCAACGTGGCGATGCCCGACACCAAGAAGCCGATGATGCACATGGCCCGCTTCCAGCAGGTCGACCCGCGACGCAAACGCGAGCTGCTCGGTGACGGAAACTACGGGGGCCGCTACCAGCGAAGCGACGACGACATGCTGGCGATCTGGAAGATCGCCGTCGAGGAGACGCGCGCCCTCATCGCGGAAGGATGGGCGTGATCGAACTTGGCGCTCAGCGCCACTGAACGATTGACAGCGCCACCCAGCGACCCCGATCCTTCCGGACCAACTCGCGCACGCCGACTGCACTCGTCCAGGAGAGAGGCACGCCATGTCGATCAGACTCATGCCGAACCTACGCGCAGCCGCCCTGGCCTCCCTAGCTGTGCTCGGGATGACTGCAACGGCGCAAGCCCAGCCCTATCCGAACAAGCCGATCACCCTTGTGGTGCCCTTCGCGGCGGGCGGCCCCTCCGACACCATCGGCCGCCTCACGGCAGATCATGTCGGGCGCACCCTCGGGCAGCAGATCGTGGTGGAGAACGTCGCCGGGGCCGGCGGAACCCTCGGCAGCGAGCGCGTGGCGAAGGCCGCTCCCGACGGCTACACCATCCTGACCCACCACAGTGGGCTCACGGCGGCCCCCGCGCTCTATTCGAACCTGCGTTTCGACAGCAAGACGGCGTTCGAGCCGATGGGGCTGATCAACACCGGCCCCATGGTCGTCATCAGCCGCACGACGTTGGAGGCCAAGTCATTGGCCGAGCTCGTCGCCTGGCTGAAGGAGCAGGGCGAGAAGGCTACGATCGGCTTCGCCGGCGTCGGCTCGAACTCGTACGTCTGCGGTACGCTGCTGCAGCAGTTGATCGGTGTGAAGCTAGCCATGGTGGCCTATCGCGGCACGGGACCGGCGATGAACGACCTGGTCGGCGGCCAGATCGACGTCCTGTGCGATCAGGCCACGACGGCGGTGCCCCAGATCCAGGCCGGGACCGTGAAAGCCTATGCCGTAACGTCCGCGCAGCGCCTGGAAAGCCTCAAGGACGTGCCCTCGAACGTCGAGGCCGGCATGCCTGCTCTGACCGTCACGATCTGGAACGGGCTCTATGCCCCCAAGGGCACGCCGAAGGAGATCATCGACAAGTGGAACGCCGCAGTCGCCAAGATGCTGGATGATCCGACGATCCAGCAGCGCTTCGCTGCGACCGGCACCGTCGCCTTCGCCAACGACATGCGAAGCCCCGTCGCCCACCAGAAGTTCCTCGGCGAGCAGTTCAGCTTCTTCGAGACAATGTTCGCCAAGGCGGGAGTAGCGAAGCAGGAAGCGAAATAGCCCGCGGCCCCAGGAGCCGGCGCTAACGCACCGAAGCAGCGATGTCGGGGGCAGCGACGTCGGGCTCGACGGTTGTTGCAACGCAAAATCGCCGCTATGCTGCGTCGCACCAGCTCCGCTGAAGGGATTCGCGCGATGCATGTCTCCAGCCGCGACGCACAGCTCGACACCAACGCTCTGGGCGATGCCGCCTTCGCTGCGACACGCGCCTGGCTCATGTCCGCCGGCGCGGTGACCGCGTTGTTCGTGATGCCTCAACTCGCGATGTGGAAGGCACTGACAGGCGCGCCGGAGCAGGCCGCAACGGCAGTCGCCGGCGTGCATCGCCATGAACCAGCGTTCCGCTCCGCCAGCGGCTTTGCCGTGGCAGCCATCGTAACGCAGGCGAAAACCTGAAGAGAATTGCGCTCGTTTGACCGGATCACTCCGGTCACCGGGACTTGCGTCAGCCCTGAAGCGAGCGCAGGCGCTCGACGGCCAGGCTCGCCGACCAGCGCGCTTCGTCGCTGGTGGCCGCCGCGAGATCCGCTTCCGCCGTCTTCAGCTCAGCCGCAAGTCCGGCCGCTCCGGCCTCGCCGACATCGGTGGCTTTCTCGGCCAGGACGGTGAGGCTCGCGGGATCGACCTCGCAGAAGCCGCCGCGCACGAACACGCGCACGCTCTTGCCTCCGGCCATGCGCGCCTCGAGCAGCCCGGGGCGCAAGGTCGAGATCACCGGAGCATGGTCGGGCAGAACGGTGAAATCGCCGTCGGCGCCCGGCACCAGAACCTGCTCGGCCGGTGCAGACAGAATGACGCGCTCCGGCGTCACCAGTTCGAACTTGAATGTCCCAGCCATGACCGACGCCGTTCCTCGCCTTCAACCCTTGCCGCGCACCGAGCGGGCTCAGCTACCCTCGGCTTCGCCTGCCGCAACCTTGGCATCCACCTCTTCCGGCGTCTGCAGCTTCGTGCCGCAGAACGGGCAGAAGAACACGGGGTGCTCCATCATTCCCGGCTCGTCCTCGTCCATCTCGACGAGACCGACAGACATGTAGAGGACGCCATCGTCGCCGACGCTGAACAACGGCTCGAAGCCATCCTCGCCTTCTCCACCCGACAGGGCGTCTTTCAAGCTCGTGCAGCACGAGCCGAACGAAGTCTCGCCGTCGTTTGACATGCCCGTCCTCCAAAGCCGCCTGCCGAACCGAATCGCCGGCGGGCCTCCATTCTAGAGCCAGAGCGCGCAACCGTCGCGGCGAGGCCGAACGGCTTACGCCGCTTCGGCGAGCTTCTCGGCCTTGGCGATCGCTTCCTCGATGGTGCCGACCATGTAGAAGGCCGGCTCCGGCAGATGGTCGTAGTCTCCGTTGGCGATGCCCTTGAAGCCCTTGATCGTGTCGGCGAGCTTCACCTGAACGCCAGGCGAGCCCGTGAACACCTGCGCGACGTCGAACGGCTGCGACATGAAGCGCTCGATCTGGCGGGCGCGAACCTGATCGGCATCGGGCACGGGTTGCCACTGCACGTCGACCTTCGCCATGTTGAGCAGGCGGCGGATCGCGCGTTCGCGCGGGCGCGGGACCAGCATGATGCTGCGGCCCTTCTGCCCAGCGCGGCCGGTGCGACCAGCGCGGTGCGTGTAGGTCTCAGGGTCAATCGGCGGATCGACGTGGACCACCATCGTCACGTTGGGGATGTCGGCCTCGACGATTTCGGCGCGGGCGATGCGCTGG
>CAYMEB010000138.1:0-12674 GCA_964389095.1 uncultured Hyphomicrobiaceae bacterium | reverse complement strand
AGTGAGGCTCCACTTGGGACCGTCGCTGAGGCGCGTCGAGTTCGAGCAGCCCGCTAGCGCGGCAGCAACAACGGCGAGAATGATGATCGGCAGCCGGCACGAGCCGGCGAGGGCGGGATCGTTACGCATGACTGTCCTCCGCTACGGACGGACAGTCTTGTCCTCACATGCTTAACGAAAGGTTTCCCGCCGAAGGGCTCTTCGCTCCGGCGGGGCACAAATGTTTTCCTGCTCACCTCTATGATGGCCGGATCAGCGGTCGAACACTTTTTCACGCCAGTCGGCCTCTGGCCGCTGCGGCTTGGCCCACGGCAGCGGCGCGTCCGACTGCGGCGGGGGCTGGGCCGGCTGTGCGGGGATCGCTGGAGACGCAGCAACGATCGGCGGGCCCTGGACGGAGGCAGGCTGCTTGGCCGGCTGCGCCGTGGTTCCACCATCGATCCGAGGCGACGCCATCGGCCACGTCACCGCCTTGCCGGCCATGGGATCACGCGCCACTATGGCGCGCTTGGCGGCGAGAGCCTTGGCCGCCGATCCGTCGAACTCGGCAAGGGTCGCCACGGCGGACTTCGGCCGAATGTGGACCACCCTGAAACCCCGGGCCTTCAGCGCCACGAGCAAGCCCGGCAGCGCCTCTGCAGTCGCCGGTTGTATGTCGTGGAAGAGCACGATGCCCTTCTTTGCATAGGCGAGCTGGTCGAGGATCGCCTTGTGCACCTCGCGAGCATCCCGCGACTTGTAGTCGTAACTGTCGGCCTCGATCGAGAACGTGGCGATATCGCGGGTCGGCAGATAGTCCAGCATCGCGCGGCTATCGGCCAGGAACGGGAACCGGAAAAAGGGAGCGATCGGCTGCCCCGCCGCCTGCTGCACCGCGCTAAACGCCAGTTCGATCTCGCGGCGCGCTGCGACCGGGTTGAGGCGCCGGAGGTTGGCGTGGGTCCACGTGTGCGTGCCGATCGTGTGGCCCTTGCGGGCGATCTGGCGGACCATGTCGGGGTCGGCCACTGCCTGGCTGCCGACCATGAAGAATGTACCCTTGGTGCATTGCGCTTCCAGAGCGTCCACAACCGCCTGGGTATGGGCCCGCAACGGACCGTCGTCGAACGTGAGAATTACCTCACCGTCCTGCAGCAGCTGATGGTCCTTGTACTGCTGCTGCCCGAATTTCGGCCCACCAGTGGTGTCGATCTCGATCACCCGCGAGACCCCGAGTCGTCTTGCGGGGTCGGTACAAACCTTGGCGGCGGACGGCCCCGCCCCGAGCAGGAGCAGGCAGATTGCCGCAGCGGCGGTTGCATGGGTCGTCGTTGCGGTTCTCATCCGTCCTCTCATGACCGGGAGACGCCTCGCTACCGACCACGACGCGTTGCGAGGCTGTGGGCTTCTCGCACTCGATGTTGTCGTTAGCAAGTCCGTACCCTGCGGCATCGACGCGGCCGATGTACGCGCGCCGAATCGCAGCCTAGAAACGGTCCGAATGCCGCCAGGACCCGGAAGCGCCGATCATGGCAGACGACGCCCAGGACAACGAACCCGCGACGGCCGTCGAGCCGTCGGTTCTGCTCGGCCTCGTGGCCGAGGCGCTGGATCGTGGCGACGATGAGCGTGTCAAGGCGCTCGCGAGCGGCCTCAAGGCGCCCGACCTCGCCGATATCATCGAGCTGCTGGCTCCCGACCATCGCGCCCGGTTCGTACAGGTTCTGGGCGCCTCCTTCGATTACGACGCCCTGTCCGAAGTCGATGCTCACGTCCGCGACCAGCTCTCCGAGGAATTGCCCAACGAAGTTCTGGCGAAAGCCGCGACCGAACTCGACAGCGACGACGCCGCCTATGTGATCGAGAGCCTGGAAGAGGCCGACAAGCAGGACGTGCTCTCGCAGATGCCGCGCGAGGACCGCGCCGCGCTCGAAAAGATCCTCGAGTACCCGGAAGAGACGGCCGGCCGCCTCATGCAGGCCGATTTCGTCGCGATCCCCCCGTTCTGGACGGTGGGACAGGTCATCGATCACATGCGCGAGAGCGACGATCTGCCGGAATCGTTCTCGGACATATTCGTCGTCGATGCGAAGCATCAGGTTCTGGGCAGCATCGATCTCTCCCGCCTGTTGCGCACCAAGCGGCATGTCGGTGTCTCGGAGATCACAAATCAGGACCGGCACCTGGTCCTTGCCACCGAGGACCAGGAGGAGGTCGCCCGGCAGTTCGAGCGCTACGGCCTGCGCTCCGCAGCGGTCGTCGACGAGCACCAGAGGCTCGTCGGCGTGGTCACGGTCGACGACGTCGTCGAGGTCATCGAGAAGGAAGCCGACGAAGACATTCGCCGCCTCGCCGGCGTGGGTGACGAAACCCTTTCCGACAGTGTCCGTCAGATCGCGCCGCCCCGGTTCACCTGGCTGCTCGTAAATCTGGCGACGGCCATTCTCGCGTCGAGCGTCATCAAGGTCTTCGACGCGACGATCGAGCACATGGTTGCCCTGGCTGTTCTGATGCCGATCGTTGCGTCGATGGGCGGCAACGCCGGAACGCAGACGATGACAGTCGCCGTGCGCGCGCTGGCGACCAAGGAGCTGTCGAGGGCAGCGGTGCCGCGTTTCGTGATGCGCGAATCTGCAGTCGGCCTCGTCAATGGGCTCGCATTCGCCCTCATCATGGGGCTGATCGCGGTCCTCTGGTTCGGCTCCAATGCGCTCGGCTATACCATCGCGGCGGCGATGCTGATCAATCTGGTTGCCGCAGCGATCGCCGGCATCTTCATTCCTCTGCTGCTGGAACACTTCGAACTCGATCCGGCGGTGTCCTCGACGGTCTTCGTCACGACGGTGACAGATGTCGTGGGTTTCTTTGCCTTCCTAGGGCTGGCGACGCTCTGGTTGCGCTGACATGCGCGGGTGACCACCATGAATCGACTGACCTCGAACGGCATCGCCTGGATCGAACGGCCGGGCCCGGCACACCCGATCGTGTTTCTTCACGGCATCGGCGCGAACGCGGCCTCGTTCGAGCACATCTTCGCGCGCATGAAGCCGGGCCATCGGCTTCTGGCATGGGATGCTCCCGGATACGGCCGCTCGGACGCCTCGCCGATCACACGGCCCACCGCGCGGGACTACGCAGAGATACTCGCGGCGGGCTTGCGCGAGCTCGCAGCACGGCGCTGCATCGTCGTCGGCCACAGCCTCGGATGCCTGATCGCGGGCAGCTTCGCCGCACACTGGCCCGACATGGTGGCCGCAGTACTCTTCGCCTCGCCGGCGCTCGGCCATCGAATGCCCGCCGGCGGCCAGCTCCCCCCATCGGCCCGGGCCCGGATCGACGATTTCGAGCGGTTGGGACCAGAAGGTCTCGCGAAGAGCCGAGCGCCGCTGCTGGTCGCTGCAGCGAACCGAACGCCGGAGATCCTGAACGTCGTAGCCGCTGGTTTGCGAGGCCTGCGCATGCCGGGATACGCGCAGACCACGCACCTGCTGGCGGCGGGCGATCTCGTCGCCGACGCCATGACGTGCCCGGCCCAGGTCGTAACAGGCGAGGAGGACGCGATTACGCCACCCAAGGGCGGCGATCTGCTGCTCGCAGCCTTGAACAGTCGCAGCACAGCCCCCCAGGCCGTTCATCATCGCCTGCCGGGCTGCGGTCACATGCTTTTCGACGAGGCACCAGACACGATGCGCGACCTCGTCATCGCCTTCACGAGCCTTTCCGCCAGCCTTCCTTGAGATCGACATTGGCCAGCCGGAGCGCGTTTCCGATCACCGAGACGGACGACAGGCTCATCGCGGCAGCCGCGATCATCGGCGACAACATGGTCCCGAAGAGCGGGTAGAGGACGCCCGCCGCGATCGGCACGCCGAGTGCGTTGTAGCCGAAGGCGAATGCGAGGTTCTGGCGGATGTTGGAACCGGTCGCCTGCGCCAGCCGCCGGGCGCGCACGATCCCCGAGATGTCGCCACGCACGAGAGTGAGGCCGGCGCTCTCGATGGCGACATCGGCGCCGGGCCCCATGGCGATCCCGACATGCGCCGAGGACAGGGCCGGCGCGTCGTTGATGCCGTCGCCGGCCATGGCGACCTTGCGACCTTCGCCCATCAGCTTCGCGACCAGCTCAGCCTTCTGAGCCGGAGACACTCCGGCGTGCACCTCGTCGATGCCGAACGCGCGCGCGACGACCTTCGCCGTCGCCGAGGCGTCGCCTGTGGCCATCACGATCCGCACCCCGTCCCGGCGCAGAACTTCGACGGCCGCAATGGCGTCGCTCTTGATCGCGTCGGAGACCGCGATCCAGCCAGCGATCCGGCGATTGATCGAGACAAGGAGAACGATCTTACCCGTCTCCCGCAAGCTCTCGATCTGCGGCTCGTGCAGCGTGGTGTCGAGACCGAGCGAGCGCATCAGGCTTGCAGAGCCGAGTGCCACATCCTGCCCGGCGACCCCTCCGCTCACGCCCGCACCGGAGACCGCCTGGAACCGTTCCGCCTTCACGGGCGTCACGCGACGGGCCTTGGCACCTGCCACGATCGCGCGCGCAATGGGGTGCTCGCTGCCGACCTCGAGGCTCGCGGACAAGCGCAACAACATGCGCTCATCCTGCCCCGGCAATGCGACCACGTCGGTCAACGTCGGCTTCCCTTCCGTCAGCGTGCCCGTCTTGTCGACGACCAGAGTGTCGACCGATGCCAGCCGCTCCAGCGCTTCGGCGTTCCGGACGAGAATGCCTTCCTGTGCACCGCGCCCGGTCGCCACCATCACCGAGATCGGCGTGGCAAGCCCGAGCGCACACGGGCAGGCGATGATCAGGACCGAAACCGCGGCCATCACGGCGTAGACGATCGACGGAGCAGGCCCGACGGCGAACCAGATCACAAAGGCCAGAACTGCAACCGCCACAACGGCGGGCACGAAATAGGCCGCCACCCGATCCACCAGCGCCTGCACCGGCGCGCGCGTGCGCTGCGCCGCTGCGACCATGGCGACGATCTGCGCGAGCATGGTCGCGGCGCCGACCTTGCGCGCCGTCATGACGAATGTCCCGTTGGTGTTGATGGTTCCACCGATCACCGCGTCGCTGGGCTTCTTTTCGACCGGGATCGACTCTCCCGTGAGCAGGGATTCGTCGATCGCCGAGCTGCCTTCTACGATCTCGCCGTCGACCGGCACCGCCTCACCCGGGCGAACCCGCAATTGGTTTCCGACGACCACCGCATCCAGTTGCACATCGGCCTCGGCCCCGTCCGGCCCGATCCTGTGCGCGACCTTCGGCGCGCGACCGAGCAGAGCCCTGATGGCTGCCGAGGTCTTCTGCCTGGCGCGCAGCTCCATGATCTGGCCGACCAGAACCAGAACGATGATCACGCCGGCGGATTCGAAATAGACGGGCACCACGCCGTGTTGCCGCACTCCAGGCGGGAACAAACTTGGCCACAGGACGGCGACGAGCGAGTACGCGAAAGCTGCTGCAGTGCCGATCGCAATCAGCGTCCACATGTTGGGCGAACGATTGCGCACGGAAGCGATACCACGCTCGAAGAACGGCAAGCCGCAATAGAGGACTATCGGTGCCGCGAGCGCGAGTTCGACCCATTGCAGTAGGCGCGGCGAGATCCAATGGTGCAGCGGCAGGCCGAAGTGCGGTCCCATGGCAACGAGAACGAGTGGAATGGCCAGCACAATGCCGATCCGCGCCCTCCGCTCGAAGTCCATCAACTCCGGGTTCGGTCCTTCCTCCACGGGCGGAATGCCCATCGGCTCCAGCGCCATACCGCAGATCGGGCAAATGCCCGGACCGTCCGTGACGATCTCGGGATCCATGGGGCAGGTGTACTTGCTGCCGGCCGGTGGCGGCGGCTCTGCCTTTGCCGTTTCCTGTTGCGGCGCGAGGTAGCGGTCTGGGTCGGCGATGAAGCGCTCACGGCACCGCGGATTGCAGAAATAGTACTGGCTGCCGGCGTGCTCGTGGCGATGCTTGGCTGTCGCGATCTCGACGGTCATGCCGCAGACGGGATCGATGGCCGTCGCTGACGCTGCAACGGCGGGCACTGCGCCGCCGGTCGAAACGCTACGAGCGCCGTGGCCATGAGCGGCCGCTTGCCCGGCGCAACAGGCTTTGTCGTCGCTTGCCGGCATTGCAGCCTCCAATTCGCTCGGGCGGGAGCCCCATGCTCTTGACCGCTATACCCCCGAGGGGTATAAGTCAACGCATGCATCATGCGGCGAAATCGACAGTCAGAAAGCGCCTGTCTCGAATCGAGGGGCAGGTCCGCGGCATCGACCGCATGATCGACGAGGATCGCTATTGCATCGACATCGTCACGCAGATCGCGGCGGTGCGCGCGGCACTCGCAAAGGTAGAGCAGGCGATCCTGACCGATCACGTCCGCCATTGCGTGGAGCACGCGATCAGCAGCGGCGATCGCGAGGATCAGCGGGCGAAGGTGAGCGAGCTGTTGGCGGTGCTGGAGCGGCGCTTGACGAACTGAGCAACCCGCGCCGCGCTACTACTTGCCGTCGACACCAACCGAAGGACTGCCCCGCGCCAACGCGACCAGCGTCACGATCTCGAACAGCATCTGCGCACCGGCGTGCGCGGTGTTGGTGGTGGAGTCGTACTGCGGGGCGACCTCGACCACGTCGCCTCCGATGACGTTCAGGCCCGCAGCGCCCCGCAGCAGTGCGAGCACCTCCCGCGTCGACAGGCCCCCTATCTCAGGGGTACCGGTGCCCGGTGCGAATGCCGGATCGAGACTGTCCACGTCGAAGGACACGTAGACCGGGCCAGAACCCACGACTTCCCGCATCCGTTCGATGATCCGGTCGATCCCGAGCGCAGCGATCTCGTGACCGTGAATGACGGTCATGCCGCTGTCGGAAGAGAACTCCCACAGGTACTCCGCGTTGCCGCGGATGCCGATCTGGATGGTGCGCTCCGGATCGAGGACGCCGGCAAGGACCGCCTCGCGGAACGGCCCGCCATGATGAAACTTCGAACCCTCGAACGGTCCGCCGGTGTCGCAATGGGCGTCGATATGGATCATGCCGACCGGGCGGGAGCGACCGACCGCCTTCAGGATCGGCAGCGAGATCGAGTGGTCGCCGCCGACGCTCACGGGAACAATCCCGGCCGCCACGACGCGATCGTAGAACGCCTCGATGTCGGCGTGGCTCTGCTCCAGGCTGTAGCGGCTGGCAAAGGGAACATCGCCGACGTCGGCGATGCGCAGCCGGCTGGCCGGCACGATGCGATGAACCTCGTGATAGGGCCCGATCCGTTCGATCTGGCGCACTGCGCGCGGACCGAGACGGGCGCCAGGACGATTGGTGACGCCCAGATCCATGGGCACGCCGATCAGAGCGAGATCGATACCGGCAAAGCCATCTTTCGCGGCATCGGGCCGGCCCGGCGCGTCGAGGAACGTCGAGATACCTTCGTAGGGCTTCGCGCGCCGGTCCGCTGCGGAGAACAGGATGTCGACGACCTTGCGGAACTCCGGGTCGTGCACCTCGCCCGCGGAGGCACCAGCATACTTGCGACGCAAGGCATCGAGCCTGGCCTGGTCCATGGTTTCCTCAGTCGACGCACGGATGGTTTCCACCCGGTTTGCGGAAGGACACACCATAACTCCTGCGGTGCGAACGTGCACCCGTCGGCCTGTGGCGGCCTCACGAAAGGCTACACGTGACGATGAGCGCCGGGTGACGCTCCGTCGATCGTCGGAATGCTCCGCAGGAGGCTACGCGCATCGACCCGTCTCACTACCCGATGCGCCGCTCCTATGCCGATGAACCATGCGTCATGATCGGCGACGCGAAACGGCTCAACTCTCGCCGCCACCGATGCGCTTTGACGCGGGAAACTCCCGCACCGCGGCCGAGGCGGTCGCGGTGGCGAGGACGGTACCGTCCTCCAGGCTGAGCGTGCCGGAGAATTGCGCCGTCGTTGCGCCCATGCGCACAACTTCCCCGCGCGCGATGAGCCGCGCCAGCGGCGTCGGCCGCAGGAACATCACGTTGATCTGCAGGGTAGGCACGACCTTGGCGAAGCGCGCATGGATCGAGCCCGCCACGCCCATCGCGTCGTCGAGCATGGCGGTGACGAAGCCCCCCTGCACGCTGCCGACGGGATTGAGGAACTCCTTGCGCGGGGTGAACGCCGACAGCGCCCACCCGCCCTCGACGGAGAAATCGAGAAGCTCCCAGCCCAGATGCAACGAGGACGGCGGCGTCCGTCGGCGGTCCGACAGGAAGGCGCGGATCTCGGCGTCCGACAGCGCCACAGGGCTCACGCGTTGGCGATAAGTCCGCCGGCGCGCGCCAGCAGGCGAAGGTGATGCGCATGGTCGCCGAAGGCCAGGTCGATCATTGTCAGGCGCTTGAAGTAATGGCCGCCCTTGTACTCCATGGTCATGCCGATCCCGCCGTGCAACTGCGTCGCCTGCTCGCCGATGAAGCGCGCGGACTGGCCGATCTGCACCTTCGCGGCCGAGATCGCCTTTCGGCGCTCCACAGCATCGCCTTCGCCAGCCATCATCGTGGCGTAGTAGGCCATCGAGCGCGCCTGCTCGAGCGCGGTGAACATATCGACCGAGCGATGCTGGAGCACCTGGAAGGAGCCGATCGCCACGCCAAACTGCTTGCGCGTCTTGAGATAATCGACGGTCATCTCGTGCAGGGCACCCATGGCGCCGACAGCCTCGGCGGAGACCGCGGCGATGGCTTCGTCGACGACCCGCTCGAGCACGGAGACGCCGTCGCCCGACTTGCCGACGATGACATCCTCAGGGCCGACCTTCACGTCTTGCAGCATGATGTCCGCCGCGCGCTGGCCATCCTGGGTTGGATAGCCCTTGCGGGTGACGCCGGCTGCGGTCCCTCCCACGAGGAACAGGCCAATCCCGCCGCGCTCGCGGCGACCGCCCGAGATACGCGCGGACACGATCAGTGTGTCGGCGCTGTCTCCGTTCAAGACGACGAGCTTTTCTCCATCGAGAATGTAGCCGCCATTCCCATCGGGCCGCGCGCGGGTGGCGACGTCCGAGAGTTCGAAGCGAGACTGGCGCTCCTGATAGGCGAGTGCGAGCGTCTTGGTGCCGGCGATGATGTCAGGCACGATTGCGGCCTTCTGGGCGTCGCTCGCGGCGTGCCGCAACACGCCGCCTCCCAGCACCACTGTCGAGAGGTATGGATCAAGCGCCAGATTGCGGCCGATCGACTCCATGACGAGCATGGTTTCGACACCGCCGGCGCCGAGACCACCGTGCGCCTCGTCGAACGGGATCGCCGTGAGCCCGAGTTCCGCGAACTTCGCCCAGTTGGCTCTCGAGTAGCCACCCGCCTCGGCCTGCATCGCGCTGCGGTTCTTCATGTCGGCGTAGGCGTCCGCCAGGAAGCGGTCGACGCTGTCCTTGATCTGGCGCTGGTCGTCTGAAAGGTCGAAGTCCATGGCTGCTTGTCACTCGATGGTTCGGAGATTGCGGCGCGACACGACCTGCGCGACCGCGCTGGAAGACACTTCAGTGGGCGGTCCTCAGAACCCGAGAACGGCCTTGGCAATGATGTTGCGCTGGATCTCGTTGGAGCCGCCGTAGATCGAGACCTTGCGGTAGTTGAAGTATTGCGGCGCAGCCGGCGCGGCCCAGAAATCGCCCTCCCCGAACTCCGCCTCGTCCGCATGATAGGGCAGGGCCAGCGGACCAGCGAGATCGAGCAGCAACTCCGTGGTGCGCTGCTGGATTTCGCTGCCCTTGATCTTCAGGATCGACGAGGCCGGATTGGGCATGTTCGAGCGGCGCTTGGCATCGTCGGCGAGGACACGCAGCTGGGTCATCTCCAGCGCCTTGAGCTCCACCTCGACCGCGGCGATCTTCTCCGCGAAACGCTCGTCCTCGATCATCGGCTTGTCGCCGGCCATAACCTTGGCCGCGAGTTGCTTGATGCGGGCGATCCGCTGCTTCGACATACCGATGCGCGCGATGCCCGTCCGCTCGTTGCCGAGCAGGAACTTCGCGCAATCCCAGCCGCGGTGCTCCTGGCCGACAAGGTTCGCCACCGGCACGCGTACGTTGTCGAAGAACACCTCGTTGACCTCGCGGCCGCCGTCGATCGTCTGGATCGGACGGACCGTGATCCCCGGGGTTTTCATGTCACACAGGATGAACGAGATGCCGAGCTGCTTCTTCGCAGTCGGATCGGTGCGGGCGAGCACGAAGATCCAGTCGGCGTACTGAGCCAGCGTCGTCCAGGTCTTCTGGCCATTGATCACGTAATGGTCGCCGTCGCGCACCGCCGTGGTCTTTAGGCCGGCGAGATCGGAGCCCGCCCCCGGCTCAGAGAAGCCCTGGCACCACCAATCGTCGAGGTTGTACATGCTGGGCAGAAAGCGCTTCTTCTGCTCGTCGGTGCCGAACGCGATCACCACCGGACCACACATGGAGACATTGAAGGCGAGCGGCTGGGGCACGGAGTTGGCCTGCAACTCCTCGGTATAGATGTGCATGCGGATCGGGTCCCACCCGGTTCCACCCCATTCCTTCGGCCAATGCGGCGCCGCCCAGCCCTTCTTGGCCAGGATCTTCTGGGAGGTCACCATGTCCTGCTTGGCGAGGTGCTCGCCGACCTCGACCTTGCGCCGGATTGCCTCCGGGATCTCGGTCCTGAAGAAGGTGCGGACCTCGTCGCGGAACGCGTTCTCGTCCGGGGTGAAGCGCAAATCCATGGCCGGCGGGCTCCCAGTGATCGACATTTGACGTTTGCGGCAATGTAGCCCTCCCGCGCGCGCCCGCGCAACCGCCCGGCTGCATTTCGCGATTGCGAAAACGCCCCGGCAGGAACGTCGAGCGGCCCGGCTTACAGTGGGAATTCGGCGCAGCTCGCTTGCATGATGCACGAATGGCAGTATGAGAGGGCAGATTGGCTGGTGGGGCACGAGGATGAAGCGACCCGTCGTCGGCGTGATCGCGAATGCGCACGTCATCGAGAACCGGTTTCCGGCCCAGATCACGGGCGAGCGGAACCTACGCGCCATTGCCGAGGTGACCGGCGCATTGCCGCTGATGTTCGCTGGCGATCCTCAGATCACCGATGTCGGCGAATTGCTTTCTCTGGTCGACGGCATCCTGCTGACCGGCGCGCGCGCCAACGTCCACCCGACCAAGTTCGGCACGAATCCTCACCCCGCCCACGAACCCTACGACGAGCGCCGCGACGCGGTCGCCCTGGCTCTGATCGAGGCCTGCGTCGAGCGCGGCGTCCCCCTGTTCGGCATCTGCCGCGGGTTTCAGGAGATGAATGTCGCCTACGGCGGGACCCTCCACCCCGAGATCCGAGAGTTGCCGGGGCGCATGAACCACAGGATGCCTCGGCTGGCGAACGGCGAAATCCATCCCGATCCCACGGTGGTGTTCGCCGATCGTCACGAAGTTCGCCTGACCCCGGGCGGAACCTTCGCCAGCCTGCTCGGCCGCGACATCATCCGCGTCAACTCTCTGCACGGCCAGGGCATTCTCGATCCCGGCCGCCGCGTGGTGATCGAGGGTACGGCCGAGGACGGCACCATCGAGGCAATCCGCATCGCCGATGCGAAAAACTATGCGCTCGGCGTTCAGTGGCACGCAGAGTACGATCCGCAGACCAACCCCATCAACCACGCGCTGTTCCAGGCTTTCGGCCAGGCGATGCGGACCAAGTCCCGCAGCACCGCCGCGGCAGCGCACTGAGGGCTGTCACGCGGTCGTGGCGGGAGCGGCACCACCCACCGGATTACCCCTGCGCCACGAGTTTGCGAAAGTACCAGTCTGCGAGTTCTCGATCTTGCATGGTCGGCGGCTCGTCGAGCGGGAAAGACGCCGCCGCGGACTTCAGCTCGGCTCCGATGAATTCCGCCAGCACGCCGGGCAGCGGGCCACGACCCATCTCCCTCGACGCGGCTTTCTCGACCAAGAGCTTAGAGATCAGGCTTTCGACCTCGCTCGATAGGCCGGCCCCCGCACACAGCTGCTGGAAGTTCATCGGCGCGATCCGCGCATCGGGATGGCGCGAAAGCCACCGCAGAGCCACCACCGACCGCAGGGCATAGAAGATTTTCTTCAGCGCGACCTCGTTTGGGTCGTCGAGATACTTCGCCGCGATCTGCTTCGCCAGATGCATGTAATGCTTCGCGATCCGGTTGCGATCGGCGATCTGGCCGGCGAGCGCGAGTATGTCTGCGCGCGACTGCGTGTCAGCGCGATAGACGATCGGGGAGGTCAACCATTCGATGATGACCGCATTGCCGCTGAGCATCAGCTTCAGCGCCTTTGCGACATCCCAACCGTTGACGTCGAACACCGGCGTCACCGCGGTCTCGATCACGTCGCGCTTCGGAAACAGCGAGAGATAGTCGTCGTGGCCGCGCACATAGACGAAGCGGCAGTCATAATCGCTGTCGGGCGAGGGAAATCCCCAAGCGCGACTGCCGCTCTCCACGGCGAAGAGGATTCGGACGCTGTTTTCCCGCACGATCGTATCGAGGCGAACGTCGATCTCCGCGACGACAAGCGGATCCATCGAGGCGGGAATGTTGCGCTCACAGGCCATATCCCACGCTCCGCGCACCCCGTCACCGTCGCGACACGCAACCGCGACTTCCGATCGCCGGCTTCAGAAGCCCCAGCTCGGCAAGCCGGCGGCGCGCGCTCAGTTCTCGT
>CAYMEB010000137.1:0-12681 GCA_964389095.1 uncultured Hyphomicrobiaceae bacterium | reverse complement strand
CACGTCTCCGGCGGCCCTGCCTATACGCACCGGTGGCCTCAATTGCAAGACGTCGTCGGCCTTCGGGGCCTGCGAGAGGGACCGCGCCTCGCCGGTTGCGACCGCCGGAACGGAGGCTCGGCGGGCGTGCAGGCGACGGCCGGCGTGAGCCCGCCGGCAGAGGGTGTGGTCGGGCCCGGTTGCAGGGGATCGGAGCGCCCTTCCTGGGCGGCTGGAGGCACGGGAGCGCCGGGCCGACGGTTGAAGCTTGACAACGGGTCGGACCGACTGCGTTGTGGGCCCCGAAGCCAGTCGAGCAACCCGAGCCATCGATGACCTCGCCCGTCCTGTCGGTCCGCAATCTGCGCGTGGAGTTCCCTACCCGCCGCGGTACGCTCGTGGCCGTCGACGAGATCTCATTCGATATCGCGCCTGGAGAAGTCTTGGGCGTGGTGGGTGAATCGGGCGCCGGCAAGTCGCTCACCGGCACCGCGGTCATCGGACTGCTCGAGCCGCCGGGGCGGGTGGCGGGTGGCCAGATCCTCCTCAAAGGGCAGCGTATCGACAATCTGCCGTCGGACGAAATGCGCAAGATCCGGGGGCGGCGCATCGGGATGGTCTTTCAGGACCCCCTGACTTCGCTCAATCCGCTGTACCGGGTCGGCGAGCAACTGGTCGAGACGATCAGGACGCACCAGCCGATTTCCGAAGACGAGGCGCGGCGGCGGGCGATCGCGCTTTTGACGGAGGTCGGCATCCAGGGCGCGGAGCGACGCATCGACGGATATCCGCACGAGTTCTCCGGCGGCATGCGCCAGCGCGTGGTGCTGGCGCTCGCGCTCTGCGCGGAGCCGGAGCTGGTGATCGCCGACGAGCCGACGACGGCGCTCGACGTCTCGATCCAGGCCCAAATCATCCAACTGCTCAAGCGGCTGTGCCGTGAGCGGGGTACGGCGGTGATGCTGATCACCCACGACATGGGCGTGATCGCCGAAACGGCCGACCGGGTCGCGGTCATGTACGCCGGCCGCATCGCGGAGATCGGGCCCGTGCGCGACGTCGTCCAGCGGCCTCACCACCCCTATACCAAGGGACTGATGGGTTCGATCCCGACGCTCGACACGAATGCGACACGGCTGGTGCAAATTCCCGGCTCGATGCCGCGCCTGACGGCAATTCCCAAAGGGTGCGCGTTCAATCCCCGGTGCACGGTGGCGTTCGATCGCTGCCGCCAGGAGCGGCCCGAGCCGATCACGGCCGGCGCATCGCAGGTGGCGTGCTGGCTCATGGATACGAAGGCGGCGGAGGCAGTGCGATGACGGCGGAAGCGACGTCGGAGACCGATCGCCGCGTGGCACGAATGGTGGCATCCCTGTCGGGCGGCGAGGCCGCCGCGGCTGCGACGACGAAGAGCAGCAACCTCGGCCCGACCCTGGTGGACGTCAAGGGACTCACCCGCGTCTTCGACGTCTCGAAGCCGTGGCTCAACCGCGTCGTCGAGCGGGAAGAGAAGAAGTTTCTCAAGGCGGTCACCGACGTATCTTTCGAGATCCGGCGGCGGGAGACCCTGGCTCTGGTGGGAGAGTCGGGCTCCGGCAAGTCGACGGTCGCAAAGATGGTCGTCGGTCTGCTGGAGCCGACCGCGGGGGCAGTGACGATCGACGGCGTCGACATGTGGAAGAAGGGTGCCGACCTCCAGTCGCTGCGCCGACGCATCCAGATGATCTTCCAGGATCCGTATGCCTCGCTCAATCCGCGCTGGCGGGTGGACAGGATCATCGCAGATCCCATCCGGGCCTTCGGACTCGCCAAGGACACCGCAGAGATCGAACACAGGGTCGGGGAGTTGCTGCGGCTGGTCGGTCTCGATCCGATGGACGGAAGGAAATATCCCCACGAGTTCTCCGGCGGCCAGCGCCAGCGCATCTGCATCGCGCGGGCACTCTCGTCAAAGCCGGAGTTCCTGGTCTGTGACGAACCGACCTCGGCGCTCGACGTATCCGTCCAGGCACAGATCCTCAACCTGATGCGCGATCTGCAGGACCAGTTCGGCCTCACCTATCTCTTCATTTCCCACAATCTTGCCGTCGTGCGGCACATGGCGACCCGGATCGGCGTCATGTACCTCGGCAGGATCGTGGAGATCGCGCCTTCGGCCGAAATGTTCCGCGCTCCCCTGCATCCCTATACGCGGATGCTGCTCGATTCCGTGCCGGACCTGGCGATGTCGGGCCGGCCGCGGAAGATGGTGGAGGGGGAGATTCCCAATCCGATCGATCCACCGACCGGCTGCGCATTCCATCCGCGCTGCCCGCTGGTCACAGACAGATGCAAACGCGACGTGCCGGTCGCGATGGGGCACGGCGGCGGGCGAAGCGTCGCGTGCCATGCCGTGGAGGCGCAGGCCCTCGGCCGTTGAACCTCAGCGCGGGTGGCGCCGGAGGCTCGGCCTGGAGGTGGTTCCAAGGCCCGACACGATTTGCCGGCGTCGGGGTTCGATCGCCCTCGGGGCGGAGATAAAGCGGACGCCGACCTGGCCACTGCGGCGCCAGACGACCTCGCATTCGACCTCGATCCCGTCGAGTTCGATCGTCAGCCTGAAGGTGTCGGGTACGCCGCTCGGGGTATCGGCCGTGAGGCGGGCGCCGGTTTCGGAGAGATCGCGCACCGTGCACGGCAAGGTCGCGCAGTGTCCCCCATAGGAGATCATGCCGGCCTTGAGCATTCGGCGACGCTCGCGCGAGCGCGCCGGCTTGTCTGCGCCAGGGGTGGCATCGCGTGCGTCCGTCGTCCTCATCTCGCCCATCTCGAGGTAGCTCATCGGACCTGACTATCACCTGGGCGGTAAAGCGGTCCTGAAACAGGAAAGTTAACAATTGCCGGCTCGGCGCCCCGGCCGCACTTGACGAATTACGGACTTAGTTTAAACCTCAAGCAATTGGCGCAGCGCCATGGGAGGCCGACAGTGATGTACCGTTCGGGTCACGTGGACACCTTCGCGAGAGACGCGCTGCCGCCGGCCGAACAGCGCCCGCAACTCGAAGCGGTCGGACTGAAGCTCGATTATCCCGAGCGGCTCAATTGCGTGCAGTGGCTGCTCGACTACTGGGTGGCGCAAGGCGTCGGGGATCGCCCTTGCGTGCTGTCGCCGGTCGGGACTTGGACCTACGCTGATTTGCAGGAGCGCGTGAACCGGATCGCCAACGTGCTGGTCCGCAACCTCGGCATGGTGCCAGGCAATCGGGTGCTGCTGCGGGCGCCGAACACGCCGATGCTGGTCGCCTGCTACCTCGCCGTGATGAAAGCGGGAGGTGTCGCGGTCGCAACGATGCCGATGCTGCGGGCGCGCGAACTGTCGGCACCGATCAGTCGTGCGAGGATCGCGCTGGCGCTCTGCGACCACCGTCTGACGGCCGACCTCGAAGAGGCGCGAAAACTGGAGCCGGTGCTGCAGAAGATCGTCAGTTTCGGTGATGCCGGCGCCGAGCTCGAAGCAATGATGGCCGCGGCATCGAGCGAGTTCACGGCCTGCGACACCGCCGCCGACGATGTCTGCCTGATCGGTTTCACGTCCGGG
The DNA here is from genome assembly GCA_964389095.1 of uncultured Hyphomicrobiaceae bacterium. Lineage (GTDB taxonomy): Bacteria > Pseudomonadota > Alphaproteobacteria > Rhizobiales > Hyphomicrobiaceae > JABFRJ01. Next base: position 9,125 of record CAYMEB010000137.1, on the reverse strand, counting down.
ACCACGGGCGGCCCCAAAGGAACCATGCATTTCCACAGCGACGTCCTCGCGATCGCCGACACCTACGGCAAGCATGTGCTCAAGGCGACAGCGGGCGACCGCTTCATGGGGTCGCCTCCGCTCGCATTCACCTTCGGGCTGGGCGGGTTGGTGGTTTTCCCGTTCGCCGTCGGTGCATCGACAGTCATGCTCGAACGTGCCGCGCCGGACGACCTGCTGCCGGCCATCGGCCGGTTCGGGCCGAGTATACTGTTCACTGCGCCGACCGCTTACAAGGCGATGCTGGGGAAGCTTCAGGGACACGACATATCGAGCTTGCGCAACTGCGTATCGGCCGGCGAGACGCTCCCCCGTACGACGTTCGAGGCCTGGAAAAGCGCAACCGGCATGGCGCTCATGGACGGCATCGGCGCGACGGAGATGCTCCATATCTTCATCGGCTCGCCGCAGGGTGAGATCAAGGCGGGTTCGACCGGAAGAGTGGTGCCGGGCTACGAGGGACGTGTCGTGGACGCGGAAGGCCGCGAAGTGCCGCGCGGCACGGCCGGCTATCTGTGCGTGCGCGGGCCGACAGGATGCCGCTACCTCGCTGACGAGCGGCAGACGAAGTACGTGCGTGACGGCTGGAACGTTACCGGAGACACCTACATCCAGGACGAGGACGGCTACTTCTGGTACCAGGCCCGCTCCGACGACATGATCATCACCGCGGGCTACAACGTCTCCGGTCCCGAGGTGGAACAGGCGCTGCTGACGCACGCGGCGGTGGGCGAATGCGCGGTCATCGGCACGCCCGATGCCGAGCGCGGCATGGTCGTCAGCGCATTCGTGGTGCCGGCTGCCGGACACGCACCCGGCGAAGGGCTCGCCCGCGAGCTGCAAGAGCACGTCAAGCAGCAGATCGCGCCCTACAAGTACCCTCGCCGCATCGAATTCTGCACGGAATTGCCGAAGACGCCGACCGGGAAGCTGCAGCGCAACGCATTGCGCGCGCGCTACGCCAAGACCTGAGGTGAGATCATGCGCATCGTCTGTATCGGCGGCGGCCCTGCGGGACTGTATCTTGCACTGCTGGCCAAGAAGCTGCACCCCGCGCACGACGTCACCGTCGTCGAGCGCAACCGACCCTACGACACGTTCGGCTGGGGCGTGGTCTTCTCGGACGCAACGATGGACGCGATGCGCGTGTGGGACCCGGAGACGGCTGCCGAGATCGAGGATGCATTCAACCACTGGGACGATATCGAGCTCTACTTCAAAGGCACCCGGCAGCGGACCTCCGGCCACGGCTTCGTGGGCATCGGCCGCAAGCGTTTGCTGAACATTCTGCAGAAGCGGTGCGAGAACCTCGGCGTGAGGCTGGTGTTCGAGCGGGAAGTGATTTCGGACAAGGAATTCCCCGAGGCCGATCTCGTCATCGCCGCCGATGGAATCAATTCGCGCACGCGGAACGATTACGCCCACGTTTTCAAGCCAGATCTCCTGGTTCGTCCGAACAGGTACATCTGGCTCGGGACCGACAAACTCTACGACGCCTTCACGTTCGATTTCCGCAAGACCGAACACGGCTGGTTCCAGGCGCACATCTACAAGTTCGACGCGCAGACATCGACATTCATCGTCGAGACCACCGAGGAAGCCTACGAGGCGCACGGACTGGGACAGCTCGACCAGCAGGGCTCGATCGATTTCTGCGAGACGCTGTTCGCGGAAGTGCTGGGCGGCGCGAAGCTGATGACCAACGCGCGCCATCTGCGCGGCTCCGCATGGCTCAACTTCAATCGCCTGATCTGCGGTACTTGGAGCCATTTCAACGGCAAAAGTCACGTCGTGCTGATGGGCGATGCCGCACATACGGCGCACTTCGCCATCGGCTCGGGAACCAAGCTCGCGATCGATGATGCCATCGAACTCGCCAAACAGATCGACCGCTTCGGGCATGACGCCAAGCGGCTGCCGGAGGTTCTGGCGGCCTACGAGGAGATCCGGCGGGTCGATGTGGCGCGGATCCAGAACGCCGCGCGCAATGCCATGGAGTGGTTCGAGGTCGTCGGGCGGCGCTATGCGGACCAGCTCGAGCCAGAGCAGTTCATGTACTCGATGCTGACGCGCTCGCAGCGCATCAGCCACGAAAATCTCCGGCTGCGCGACAAAACGTGGCTCGAGGGTTATGAGCGCTGGTTCGCGAAGCGTGCAGGCCTGGCGGCCCCGGCCAGCGGGCGGGCCATGCCGCCGATGCTGACGCCATACAAGGTGCGCAATCTTGCGATCGCCAACCGTGTCGTCGTGTCGCCGATGGCGGTCTATTCGGCGCAGGATGGAGCGATCAACGACTTCCATATGGTCCATCTGGGCAGCCGCGCGCTCGGTGGCGCGGGGCTCGTCTTCAGCGAGATGACCTGCGTCGCGCCGGATGCGCGGATCACGCCGGGATGCCTCGGGCTGTGGAGCGATGCGCAGGCGCAGGGTTTGGCGAGGGTCGTCGCGTTCATCCATGCCAACAGCGCGGCGAAGTTCGCCGTGCAGCTCGGACACGCGGGGCGGAAGGGTTCCACGAAGGTCGCGTGGGACGGGATGGATGAGCCGCTCGAGAGTGGCGGCTGGCTACTGGTCTCGGCTTCGCCGGTTCCCTACTTGGCGAACGGACCGCTGCCGCGCGAGATGTCACGGGACGACATGCAGCGCATCAAGGAGGAGTTCGTCCGGGCTGCCGCACTTGCGGCGCGAAGCGGCGTCGACTTCCTCGAGCTGCACTGTGCCCACGGGTACTTGCTCTCGAGCTTCCTTTCGCCGCTGACCAATCGACGCCTCGACGACTTCGGCGGCAGCCACGCGAACCGTGCGCGATATCCTCTTGATGTTTTCCGCGCGGTCCGGGCGGCCTGGCCCAAAGAGCGGCCGATGTCAGTACGACTGTCGTGTCACGACTGGTCCGATGGCGGAAACACACCGCAGGACGCGGCAATTTTCGCCCGGATGTTCAAGGAGGCCGGCGCTGACATGATCGACTGTTCGTCGGGGCAGGTCTGGTCCGACGATGCCCCCGTGTACGGCCGCATGTACCAAACGCCGTTCTCCGACCTGATCCGCAACGAGGTCGGCATCCCGACCATCGCCGTGGGAGCCATATCCGAGGCAGATCACGTCAATTCGATCATCGCGGCCGGCCGTGCCGATCTGTGCGCGATCGCTCGTCCCCATCTCGCCGATCCGGCGTGGACGCTGCACGAGGCGGCGAGGATCGGTGTCACCGAGGTCGCCTGGCCGAAGCAATACCTTTCAGGAAAGACGCAATACGAAACCAATCTGGCGCGGGTCCAGCCGCTCACGCCAGCTGTGCCGGCGGCGACGCGATGAGCAGCGCAAGCGGAACGCTCGGCGGCCTGCATGCCGTCGTCACCGGAGGAGGAAGCGGCATCGGCGCGGCCACAGCGCGTGCACTGGCGGCTGCCGGCGCCCGGGTCAGCCTCGCCGGACGCCGCATGGAGCCGCTGCGCACGGTCGCCGGCGAATTGGGCGGCGCGCTGGGTGGTGTCGCGAGCATCGACGTCACCGACGAGCCGTCAGTGCGGGCTGGGCTCGCGGCGATCGCTGTGGCGGCGGGTGATGTGGACATCCTGGTCAACAACGCCGGTCAGGCGGCAAGCGCGCCATTCGACAAGCTGGATCGCGCGCAATGGGACCAGACGCTCGCGGTGAATCTCACCGGGGTGTACCTCATGACCCGGACGCTGCTCCCAGGCATGGCGGAGCGCGGTCGCGGTCGCGTCATCAATGTCGCGTCGACGGCGGGCCTTGCAGGGTACTCCTACGTCGCTCACTACGTCGCGGCCAAGCACGGCGTGGTCGGGCTCACGCGCGCGCTCGCGCTCGAGTACGCGCGGCGGGGCGTGACCATCAACGCTGTCTGCCCCGGCTTCACCGACACGCCGCTGGTCGAGCGATCTGTCGCTGTGATCTCAGAGAAGACGGGACGCAGCGCCGACGAGGCGAAGGCTGCCCTGGCGAAGGGAAACCCGCAGGGACGTCTGGTCAGGCCGGAGGAAGTGGCGGATGCGGTGGTCTGGCTGTCATCGCCAGTGGCCGGGGCCATCAATGGGCAGGCAATCGCCGTCGCAGGCGGGGAGATCATGACAGGATGAGCGAGAAACCATCTGAGATGCAGGCCCTGCGCCGCGCCTACAAGGGCTATCAGGCCCGGCACTTCGTGTTCGAGACCAGCGAGGACGGGCGCGTCGCCAGCGTGCGGCTCAACCGGCCAGAGCGCAAGAACCCGCTGACATTCGACAGCTATGCCGAGCTCGGCGCGCTTTTCCGCGGGCTCGCGACGGCCAGCGACGTACGCGTCGTGGTTCTCACCGGGTCAGGAGGAAACTTCTGCTCGGGCGGAGACGTGTTCGAGATCATCGAGCCGCTGACGCGGATGGCGATGCCCGACCTGCTCGCGTTCACGCGCATGACCGGCGAGGTGGTCAAGGCCATGCGGCATTGCCCGCAGCCGATCATCGCCGCGGTCGACGGTGTGTGCGCCGGCGCCGGCGCCATTCTCGCGATGGCCAGCGACATGCGGATCGCGACGCCCGCCGCAAAGACAGCATTCCTGTTCACGCGCGTTGGGCTGGCGGGCGCCGACATGGGTGCGTGTGGAATCCTGCCGCGCATCATCGGTCAGTGCCGCGCCGCCGAATTGCTCTATACCGGCCGGTCGATGTCTGCGGACGAGGGGCTCGCCTGGGGCTTCTTCAACCGCCTCGTTCCTGCGGAAAAACTGCAAGAGGAAGCGGCCAGTCTCGCCCGGTCCCTGGCCGACGGGCCGGCGTTCGCCCACGGCATGACCAAGACCATGCTGTTGCAGGAATGGGCCATGAGCATCGACGATCTGGTGGAGGCCGAGGCGCAGGCGCAGGCGATCTGCATGGCGACGGGAGACTTCCGTCGGGCTTTCGAGGCGTTCGCGGCAAAGCGCACGCCGAAGTTCGAGGGGAACTGACGCGATGGCGACGCACGCCCTGCCGCGCCCGATGCCGGATCGCAGTCACCTCGAGTGGCCGTTCTTCGGCGCGGATCACAAGGCTTATGCCGATCGCATCGACGCTTTCGCCGCTTCGGGGGCGCTGGGGGGCATCGATCACGGGAACGTCGACGCCAGCTGCCGCAAGCTCGTGCGGGCGCTGGGCGACGCCGGCCTGCTCGGGGCCGCGGTGCCCGACCATCGCCAGGCCCGCGGCCGCATCGATTCTCGCAGCATCTGCATCGCGCGCGAGCGGCTCGCCTGGCACGACGGGCTCGCCGATTTTGCCTTCGCCATGCAGGGACTGGGGTCGGGTGCGATCACGCTGGCGGGAGGACCCGAGCTCAAGGACCTGACGCTCGACAAGATCCGGCGCGGAGAGTGGGTCGCGGCATTCGCGCTGTCGGAGAAGGATGCGGGGTCGGACGTCGCCGCGATGCAGTGCGCAGCGCGGCGCGAGGGAAGCCACATCGTCCTGGACGGGGAGAAGACGTGGATCTCGAACGGCGGGATCGCCGACGTCTACGTCGTGTTCGCGCGCACCGGCGAGGCGCCTGGTACGCGCGGCATCTCCGCCTTCGTCGTGCTGCCCGGTGATCCGGGCTTCTCTATCGCCGAGCGGATCGACGTGATCGCGCCCCACCCGCTGGCGACTTTGCGTTTCCAGAGTTGCCGGATACCCGCCTCGCGCCAGCTCGGGTCCGCCGGTGAAGGCTTCAAGATCGCGATGCGCACGCTCGATATCTTCCGAGCATCGGTCGCGGCCGCTGCGCTGGGGTTTGCACGCCGGGCACTCGACGAGGCATTGGTGCATGCGGGATCGCGGAGAATGTTTTCGGCGACGCTGGGCGACCTTCAGTTGACCCAGGCGGCGCTCGGGGAGATGGCGACATCCATCGACGCGGCAGCGCTGCTGACCTACAGGGCCGCGTGGCGCCGGGACGTGCAGGGCCTGCCGACGACGCGCGAAGCGGCGATGGCCAAGATGACCGCGACCGAGAACGCGCAGCAGGTGATCGACCGCGCGGTGCAGATGTTCGGCGGGCGCGGAGTGAAGAGCGGCGAGATGGTGGAACGGCTCTATCGCGAAATCCGCGCGCTGCGGATCTACGAAGGTGCGACCGAGGTCCAGAAACTCATCGTCGCGCGTGAATTGATGCGGGAGCCCCGGTCATGAGCGCCGGGTCTCCGAGAGTCCCCAAGGGAGGCCAATGATGCACACGGTGTTGCAACCCGAGGGGTGGGCCGCGCCGATCGGCTACGCGAACGGCGTCTCCGCTCGTGGGCGGACGATCTTCGTGGGCGGGCAGATCGGCTGGAACGCGCAGTGCCGGTTCGAGAGCGACGATCTGGTCGAACAGGTTCGCCAGACCCTGCAGAATGTGGTTGCGGTGCTGGCGGCGGGCGGGGCCGAGCCCCGGCACGTCACCTCCATGACCTGGTACCTCGTCGACAAGACGGAGTACTTGGCCAATCTCAAGGCGATAGGGAAAGTGTACCGGGAGGTCATGGGCCGGAACTATCCGGCGATGGCTGCCGTGCAAGTCGTGGCGCTGATCGAGGATCGCGCGCGGGTGGAGATCCAGGCGACGGCCGTGGTGCCAGACTGAGATCGGTCGGGGAGCGGCCCCGCGCAGGGCGGGACGCGGGCTGTTGCAGCTCTGCAGCGTGGCCTCATCACTCATCCGCATCGGCGAAGTCGAAAGCGATTGAGTTGTGCCATATTGACAGCGAAAGAGATCGCTTGCCGGATTGGCCCGATGCTGCAATTCACGCTCAGACGCCTCGCACTCCTGGTTCCGGTTCTCATCGGGCTTTCCCTGCTCGTGTTCGCGATCGCCCGGTTGCTGCCCGGTGATCCCGTCCAGCTCGCCGCCGGGCCCCATGCCTCGCGGGAGGAAATCGCCGACCTGGCGAGGGAGTTCGGGTTCGATCAGCCGCTGGCGGTGCAGTACGCCGTGTATGCGAAAGGGCTGGTGACCGGCGACTGGGGGCGCTCCATCCAGACCCGGCGACCGGTCGTCGAAGACCTAGTCGCCTTCCTGCCGGCGACGCTCGAACTGGTGATCGTTGCAATGCTGATCGCGATCGCGGTCGGCGTGCCGGCGGGACTGCTCGCCGCAGTCTACCGCGATCGCTGGCCGGATACGGTCTCGCGCGCGGTTTCACTCGGCGCCATTTCCGTGCCGCGTTTTTTCCTGGGCCTCCTGCTCCAACTGATGTTCGCGATGTGGCTCGCCATCCTGCCGCTGGGCGGACGTCTCCCGGTGATCGCCGAGCCGCCCGCGTTCGTGACCGGCTTCTTCACGATCGATAGCCTCATCGCCCGGGATCTGGCGACCTTCTGGCTCGCGGTGCAACACATGATCATGCCGGCGGTGGCGCTGTCGCTGTCGCCGCTCGCCACGATCACCCGGATGATGAGGGCCTCGACGCTCGAGGTGCTCTCGCAGGACTACGTCATGACCGAGCGCGCATTGGGTTTGCCGAGAGGCCAGATCATCTTCAAGTACGTCCTGCGCAACGCCTTGTCGGCGAGCCTTACGGTCATCGGCCTCTACTTCGGCTGGCTGCTCGGTGGCACGGTTCTGGTCGAGACCGTCTTCGACTGGCCGGGCATCGGGCTCTACGCGACCAAGGCGATCACGACCCAGGACTTCATGCCGATCATGGGCGTCACGCTGTGCATCGGCGTGCTGTTCGTCCTGGTCAATCTCGTGGTCGACCTGTGTTACGGGCTGGTCAATCCGAAGGTGCGCCTGACATGAGCATGGTCGAGGGGATCGAACGAGCGCCCGAATCGGCATGGATGGCGCGGCGGGAAGCATGGAAGCGCGGCTTGTATCGCTTCCGGCGCTCGACACTATCCGTGGTAGGGCTGGCGATCTGCGTCGTGCTGCTGGTGATCGCGATCGTCGGGCCATATGTGGTGCCGTATCCCGAGCACGTGGCCGGCGGCATCGCAACGCGCGCGCGCTTCCAGCCGCCGTCGCTCCGCCACTGGTTCGGGACCAACGAGCTGGGGCAGGACGTTTTCTCGCTGGTGATCGCCGGCGCACGAATCTCCCTGCTGTGCGGCCTCGCCGTGGTGGCGATCGGGACGGTCGCGGGCAGCATCGTCGGCGCAGTAGCGGGGTACTTCGGCGGCTGGGTGGACGAGGTGCTCATGCGCCTGACCGACCTCAAGCTGACGATCCCCGGCCTGATCCTGGCGATGGCGATCGCAGCGGCGCTGGGTCCAGGGCTCACGAACATGATCATCGCGATCTCGCTGTCGTGGTGGCCGGGATACGCGCGGCTGGTCCGCGGGGAAGTGATGGCGAAGAAGGAGGAGCTGTTCGTCGCGGCTGCCCGCGCGCTGGGCGCAAGTCACTGGCGGCTCTTGTCCGTGCATATCATGCCGAACGTGGCGGGGCCGGTGATCGTGAAAATGTCCCTCGACATGGGGTTCGCGATCCTCACGGTCGCGGCCCTGGGCTTCATCGGCATCGGCATCAAGCCACCGACGCCGGAGTGGGGCTCCCTGCTCGCGATCGCCCGGGGATACATGCCGGAGTATTGGTGGACAGCCGTCTTTCCCGGTGCAGCGATCTTCCTCGCGGTGTTCGGTTTCAATCTTCTGGGTGACGGTCTGCGGGACGTCCTCGATCCAAAGACGCGGCGTTGAACCATGGCGCTGCTCGAGATCTCCAATCTTCACCTGCATATCTCGACCTACGACGGGGATGCCCATATTCTCGCGGGCGTGAACCTGACACTGGAGCGTGGACAGATCCGCGGGCTGGTCGGCGAGACCGGATGCGGAAAGTCGCTTACGGGCTTGTCGGTGTCGCGTCTCGTGCCGACTCCGCCGGCGCGCTACACGGCCGGCGCCATTCGCTTCGACGGGCGCGATCTGATGGCCCTCGACGATCGGGCGATGAGGCCACTGCGCGGCCGGCGCATCGGCATGATCTTCCAGGACCCAACGACCAATCTCAATCCGGCGTTCCGGATCGGCGAGCAGATGATGGATGTGGCGATCAACGCGGCGCGCCATGATCCCGGCGTACTGGGGCTCGCGGCGGGCGCAAAGTCACGAGAGATACGCAACGCTGCTCGCGCCCAGGCGATC
>CAYMEB010000136.1:0-12806 GCA_964389095.1 uncultured Hyphomicrobiaceae bacterium | reverse complement strand
TATTCGTCGGGCCGGCCACGCGATCGTGGCCGGCCCGATTTTTTTCTGACGCCGCGCTCCGGCGTCCACATCGACGGCGCGCTTCTTTGCATTGCACATCGATCGTCGAGGCCGCGGCCAGGCCACTGTCGAGGCCCTGCTGTTCAAGCCGTGCCGCAATTCGACCCTTCTGGCACCGACCACGGTCCGGGATCGGTTTGCGCATCCCGTAATGCGCGGAGTTGGCGCCTGCCACTCCCACGCATCTGCCGCCTTGGAATTGCCGCTCGACCAGGCGCCTGCCGAACCCGCCGAGGCGCACCCCACGGGGCAGGAGCACGTTCCTGCTGTTCAAATCCCAGGTGCACGGCTCGGTGAACAGCCGGATCACGCCAGCCGTGTTTGCGTTCAGCTTCCGTACAACTAGGCTGTGTCTGGATCGACACGTGATCCTCCGAGACGGTGGTGGAACATGCGGGACACGACACATCTGAGCGCGATCAGGGCCGTCGCCCCCTCGGGCATCTTCAAATCTCTCGCGGTGGCCTCGGCGGTCGTCGCGATGCTCTGGCCCAATGCCGGTCAGACGGCAGAGCCTGCGCTCGCCGGTAGCCAATGGCAACTCACCTCGGTCGGGACGACGGCAATGCCGAGCGGCGGCACACTGCAGTTTTCGAACGATCAGGTGACCGGACGGGGACCCTGCAACCGCTTCTTCGCCACATATCGTCAGTTCGGGGCACGGCTGGGAATCGACCGGCTCGGCAGCACCAAGATGATGTGTCCGGGGCAGATGGAGCGGGAAAAGGCGTTTTTCGATGGACTGGGCAATGTGGCATCCTTCCGGATCGACGGCAGTTCGTTATCGCTGCTCGACAAGTCCGGCGGCGTCGTGATCAGATTGTCGCGCTGAGCCGCGACTCGCGAAAGCGCGCCGACGGCAGCAGGGCTCATGCCGGAGGAAGCCGCACCGATGCGAGCCGCCACGATCATCTATCCCGTACTGGTTCAGGTGCTGTTGACCTTCGTGCTGCTTCTCGCAACCGCGCGAGCGCGGATGGGCGCCTTGAGCCGCAAGGAGGTGAAGGTTTCACAGATCGCATTGGGTCAGGATGCCTGGCCCCCCGGCCCGACGAAGCTGGCCGCGAGTTTCCACAACCAGTTCGAGATGCCCGTGCTGTTCTATGCGCTGGTCGCCCTCGCACTGGGCACCGGAAGCGTCACCGACCGCATGATCTTCATGGCATGGGTTTTCGTGGCACTCAGAGTGCTGCACGCGATCATCCATGCCGGCGCGAACGTGATCCGCTACCGGTTCTTGGCATTCGCCGCCGGGGTTGCCGTTCTGCTGGCGATGTGGATCGATTTCGGGACTGCGATCGCGATGCGCCGCTGATCTGTCACGTTCAGTGGCGGGCGACCCGGCGCCCACCGAACGCCGCCTCGAGTTTGGCGAACTGGCCGACCAGCGGATTCTCCGTCGCCGCCTGTGTATCGGTCACCGACGCATTCAGCGCCGCGTCGAGCTTGAGAATGCGATCGTTGAGCGCAAAGCTTTGCAGAACGAGAGCCTGGAAGCCGGCAGGAAGCTCCTCGAAACCTTTGACGTGCGCGGGGCGACCGAGTGGCTGCAGCTTGATCCGCTCGCGCTTCTGCTGCGCTTCCGTCTCGCTGATCTCGCCATCCTTGAGCGCGCGCCGGACGAGCAGCCAGGAAGCCAGTTCCAGGAGGCGCGTGGTCAAACGCATGCTTTCGGTTGCATAGACGAGGCTCAGGGGACCCTGGAGGCCCTTCGCCGCCGTACGCCCCTCTCCGTCGAGGTAGGCCGCGGTCTTCTCGACCAGCGCCATGCCTTCCTTGAAGATAGCGTCGAATTGATCGGATTGCGCAAAATGCGCCCCGAACGATACGGTTACGCCACGCACGCCTGAATCGTTGCCACCCGAAGACATCGCGAATTACTTCCCCACGCTACTCACTGCCTGCAGCCTAGCATCGACCAAGCTTGCAGGCGACGGTGAACAACATGCCCCAAAATTGGAGCGTTTGATGGCCGAGCACGATTTGCCGGCGACCATCCACAGTGCCCTGTCCTTGCAAGTTCGATGCAACACCCGCTGTCGTCCCTCGTTTTTCTGCTCCTGAGGCAAAAAAAGAGTCGCCAGAGGCGGCTCGAAAGTCGACAGGGAGGCGTCAAAACAGAGCAGCGTAGCCGCTCAGGTCCAGATGTCTGGATACGGGACACTCTAGGCCGGATTGGTTAGCGAACTCTTAATGCCGATCGACGCGGTGATGGGACGGCATTAGGAGTTCGGGACGCGATGGGGCGCTTACAGCGGACTGAGACCAGCCTCGATCTCGGCGCGCCTGCCTTCCAGAAACGGCGGCAAGGAGAGCCGCTCCCCCAGAACAGCCATAGGCTCGTCGACCGCGAAACCGGGTGTATCGGTTGCGATCTCGAAAAGGACGCCGCCCGGCTCGCGGAAATAGAGCGAGCGGAAATAGTAGCGCTCGACTTCGCCACTCGAGCGGATACCAATCGCGGAAACGCGCTGCGCCCACGCGCTCAACCCGGCCACGTCGGGCGTGCGGAAGGCGATGTGATGAACGCTGCCGGCCCCCTGCCCCGCCGTCGCACCGCTGTCCTCGACGACATGCACTTCGGCATGTGCCCCGCCGCTACCCATTTCGTAGACGGCGAGGGCCGATCCGTGCGGCCCCGCCGCCGCCGGCAGGTCGGAGCGCAACCTCATCTGCATGATCGCCGTGAGCAGCATCCCGGTCTTATCCGGTCGCGGAACCGCAAGCACTGGCGGCCCCAAGCCGAGAATCTGGTGCTCCGCGGGAACCGGGCTCTTGTCCCACGCATGACGCACACCCCCGCTTTCATCGACCACGAACGCCAGCCGCTGTCCTTCCCTGTCCTCGAACGACAGGTGCGCCCTACCGGCCCGCATCCCGATCTGCCCGACCTCGAGGCCCTCCCTGGTCAATCGTTCGCGCCACCATTCGAGCGAAGCGCGGCTCGCGAGCCGAAGCCCAGTCTCGATCACCGACCGGCTGCCGCGGCGCTCCGGCGCAACCGGCCAATGGAAAAAGGTGATGTCCGATCCAGCGCTCCCCGGGCCGTCGCCATAGAAGAGATGATAGGCGCTGACGTCGTCCTGGTTCACCGTCTTCTTGACCAGCCGCATCCCCAGGAGGTCGCAATAGAACCTCCGGTTCTCACGCGGGTCGGCCGTCACGCAGGTCACGTGATGAATCCCGTACAGCTGCGGTTCCATTGCCGCCTCCATCGAAGCTATTGCCGCTGCTTGGCGGGCGAACCATAGACGCGATAGGCCCGCTCCTCGAATGCCGTCGTGAACTTTCTGAAGGCGTGATCGAAGACGCTTCCTACCAGCATCCCGAGAATTGCTGATTTGAACTCGTAGGAGATGAAAAAATCGACGTCGCAGCCGTCCGTGACATCGTGAAACGTCCAACGGTTCTCGAGATGACGAAAAGGGCCGTCGACGTAATCCGCCCTCACGGTTGGGCCGGCGGGCATCAACTGCACCTGGCTGGTGAAGCGCTCTTTGACCGCACCGTAGCCCACGCGCATCTCCGCGATCAGCAGCTCCCCGTCCGGGCTCACCTGGCGCGACTTGATCTCCAACTCCTCGCACAGGGGGAGGAACTCTGGATAACGCTCCACGTCGGCTACCAGCTCGTACATTTGTCGAGCACTGAAGGCGACGCGCTTGCGCATGTTGAATTCAGGCATGGACGGACCGCTGATCGATGCTCGCAAGAACGGCTCTGGCCTGCCGGTCGCTGCGGATGATGATCTTATCGACATGTTGGCCGAGCGCCGCGACCGTCGCGGCCGACCGGGGCCCATGAACATCGGGAAAATGCCAGATGTAGCGCAGAAAATCCAAGTCGATCCTCTCAGGGCAGCCTGCCGCCATGTCCGGCCGCACCGTTCCATAGCCACGCGCGACACGCCACAGCACACGACGCAGGCATCTGAGACGCCCGGTATCGAAGCGGAAGAGGGTGTCCGCGCGCGTCAGGCGCAGATCGAGCGAGCGGTCGTAGTTTCCGTCCATGATCCAGGCATCCCGCTCGACCAGTTCGCCGACCCTAGTCCGCCACGACACGGTATCGGGCATCTCCCAGCCGGGCTTCCAGTACTCGGCATCGAGATGAACCACCGGCAGCCCGGTCCGAGCGCCCAGCGCCAAGGCGAAGGTCGTCTTCCCGCTCCCCGGCGGTCCGATAACGAGCACTCTGCGCATTACGCCTCGCTCGAGCCCGATGCAACGCCGCGCTTGCCAGCCCCACGCGGAGTGAAAGGACAACCGCGACCGTCACGGTTGTAGTTGAACCCGCCGACGCGACTGCACGGCTGACTTGCGGCCGGCCGAGGTTTGCACCTTCGCCGCTCCCTGTTAGGCAGGCATATGCAAGAACGCCACCTGCATTCGAGCGCCGATGCGCCGCCAGCCGTCGTCGGAGCGGCGCTGCTCGCCGTGGCGAGCCTGACGGTGATCGCCAACGCCACCATCGCTCCGTCGCTTCCCGGCCTCAAGGAGACGTTTCGCGATACACCGTACGTCACGACCCTGGTCGGGCTCGTGATGACTCTGCCGTCGCTGGGCATTGTGCTGACGGCTGCAATAGGCGGCTGGCTCTGCGATCGATACGGACGGCGGCCGGTCATGCTCGGCGCATTGACCCTATACGCGGTCGCGGGCGCGTCCGGGGCCTTCGCATCCTCGCTGACAGCCATTCTGATCGGCCGCATGGCGCTCGGGGTGGGCATCGGCGGAACCATGACTTCCGCCATGGCAATGATCGCCGATCGCTATCACGGCGCCGCCCGGCAGCGGCTGCTCGGCACCCAGGCCGCAGTCATGTCTGGAGCAGGGATGCTCTTTCTATTGATCGGGGGTGCGCTCGGGGAACTCGGCTGGCGTTACCCCTTCCTGGTCTATCTGAGCGCGCTCGCCATGATTCCGGTCGCACTCGTCTGGTTGAGGGAACCCCAACGCGTCGCCGATGCGACCAACGCCGATGTCGAGCAACTCCCCGTGGGCATTCTAGCGCTGGTCGGCTCGACGGCCATGTTGTCCATGATCGTCTTCTACCTCATCCCGACGAAACTGCCGTTCCTCTTGAAGGACGTTGGAATCACGTCGCCCTTGCTGTCGGGCATCGCTGTCGCCGTGAGCAATCTGACGATGGCCAGCCTGGCGCTCAGCTATCCCCGGATGCAGGCGCGCCTTCGGCCGTTCCCGACCTACGCGCTCATTTTCGGGCTCACGGCCCTCGGATTTGTGATCATCGCGACCTCCAGGTCGTACGCCGCAGTGCTGATCGGATCCGCGATCGCAGGGGCAGGCTACGGCTGGCTTTTCCCGATCAACAATGCGCTGGTGATGGAGCGTACGCCCGCGTCGATGCGGGGCCGCGCCTCCGGCATTCTCACCACGAGCATCTTCCTCGGCCAGTTCCTTTCACCACTCGTGAGCGGACCGCTGGTGGATCGCTGGGACGTTGCCACCACCTTCGCAAGCTTTTCCGTGGCCTGCCTGCTGATCACGCTCGCTTACGCTCTGGCCGAAGGCGCGCGCCGGCGCGGCATCCTGAGCTGATCGCTGCCTGCGACAGCCGGCCCCGACATTGCCGGATCGACGGCCCCGCGGCGCGGCGCTATACCCCGCCTATGTCGAGCGACCCACATCACGACACTTCGGCGACTTTCGGCTTCCAGGACATCGATCCGGACGAGCGCCAGCAGCGGGTCAACCGCGTCTTCGCCTCGGTAGCCGAGCGCTACGATCTGATGAACGATCTGATGTCGGGCGGCCTCCACCGCCTGTGGAAGGGCGATTTCGTGGCTTGGCTTGCCCCGCCGCGGGGGCCTCGTTCCTTCGAGGTGATCGATGTGGCGGGCGGAACCGGTGACATCGCGCTCGCCATTACCGCTGCATCGGGCACAGGAACACGGGTTTCCCTGGTCGATATCAGCCCGGAGATGGTCGCCGTCAGCGAGCGGCGCGTCGCCGCTGCCGGATTGTCGGACCGCATTTCGCTCGCTGTCGGTAATGCCGAGGCCCTGCCCTTCCCCGACCGCAGCTTCGACGCCTACACCATCGCGTTCGGCATCCGGAACGTGACCCACATCGACAAAGCGATTTCGGAGGCTTTTCGCGTTCTTAGACCGGGCGGCCGGTTCATGTGTCTGGAGTTCTCACGGGTCGAGGTGCCGCTGCTCGACACCCTCTACGACCTGCACTCCTTCCACGTCATACCGAAACTCGGCGAGATCGCGGCCAACGACAGGGACAGCTATGTCTACCTCGTGGAAAGCATTCGCCGGTTCCCGCGCCAGGAGGTGTTCGCCGGCATGATCCGCGCCGCCGGTTTCGAGCGGGTCACCTATCGCAACCTCAGCGGCGGAATTGCCGCGATGCACTCGGGCTGGCGCCTGTGACGGATACGACGCCCCGCAGCATCGCCGCCCGCGCGACCCTGCAAGGGCTGCTGGCCGTGGCGCTTTGGGCGGCACTCGCGGCGCTCACCGCGCTGGCTAGCCCCGTGCCGCCGTTCCAATTGGCCGCGCTTACATTCACGATCGGAACTCTGGTCGGCCTGGCCTGGGCTCGCGCGACTTCGCAGCCGCTGTCGCTTCTCTTGCGCGTGCCGCTCGCCTCCTGGGCGCTCGGGCTCTACGGGCTGCTGTGCTTCCACGTTTGCTACTTCTTCGCTTTGCAGGCAGCTCCAGCCCTCGAAGCTTCGCTCGTGATCTATCTGTGGCCGTTGCTGATCGTTGTCTTCTCCGCACTGCTGCCGACGTGGGCCGGCGGCCGCCCGTTGCGATGGTGGCACGGCTGCGGCGCCCTGCTCGGCTTCGCGGGCACCGCGATGATCCTTTTGGGGCGCGGCAAACTCGGCAGCGACGGAGGAACCTGGCTCGGCTACGCGCTCGCACTCGCGGCCGCGCTGATATGGTCGAGCTACTCGGTCCTATCTCGCCTGCTCGCAGCTGTGCCCAGCGTCGCGGTGATCGGCGCGTGTGCCACCACGGCGGTGGGCTCGGCCCTGCTGCATCTTGCGACAGAGACGTGGGTGTCCCCGGCCGGCACGACCGCCTGGCTTGCAATCATCGGGCTGGGCTTGGGCCCGGTAGGCCTTGCGTTCTATCTCTGGGATGAAGGCATGAAGCGCGGCGATATCCGCGTTCTCGGTGTGACGTCCTATGCGACGCCACTGCTCTCGACAGTCGTTATGGCCATCCTCGGCCTCGGCGAAGCCACTCCGTCGCTGTGGGCGGCAGCCGCACTCATCACCGCGGGCGCCCTGCTGGCGAGCGGCGACACCTTGAGAGGCAGCCGCGCAAAGCCCTGATCAGACGCTCCCGGACGCGACACCCTGCTCAGTCCTCGCGAAGCAGGCGGGAGGCCACCGGGAACACGCCCTCCTGGCCGAGCATCATCACGTTCACGCCTCCACTGCTGAACACCGGCTCGAATGCAGCATCGAGCACGTTGAGCCCGCCTGTGAATACCCCGAAAGCGGGCATGACCAGACGTCGTCCATTGCCGACGAAGCACGGTCGGCGCACCACGTGCCCATAAATGGAAATGCGCGCCGCCGGATGGAGATGGGCCGCGACTTCGTGCGTGAGTGGCCCCGCCAGTGGCGCGTGACGCAGCGTGATGCCTTCCAGCGTGAGTTCGCGCGCGACCTCGCCGCCGAGTTCGGGGGCGATCACGGGATCATGATTTCCAGTCACCCAGATCCAGCTCCGCCCCTCCTGGAGCATGTGCAGGATCGCAATTTCCTCATCGTCCAGCCGGGTCGCCGCCGCAGGATCGTGAAGGCTGTCGCCCAGGGAAACCACCGTCTCTGGTTCGTAGCGGTCCAGAGCGTCTGCGAGCTTCATCAACGTGTCGCGCGTCTCGTAGGGGGGCAGCATCCGCCCGCGACTGGCGGCGGCCGATGCCTTCCCCAGGTGCAGATCGGCGACGATCAGCGTGCGTTCTCCAGGCCAGAACAGAGCGCCCGTGCGATCGGCCAGCATCGGCTTGCCGCACAGCGACAACGGGCTCGACTGGCTGTCGCTGAACTCGAGGCGCGCCGAGCGCAATTCGAGCATCTGCACTTCCCCCTATCCTGATCAGGCATCACGGCTCTGCACGCGCTTCTCTCACGAGATCGTCGCCCGCCAGACGGAGCAAGCGGTCGCTGCCACCCGAACCGAACACGAGTTCGCGGCCGATCTCCAGTATGACGGGCACCGCGAGCGGAGAGATCCGTTGGAGGCGAACATGCCTGATTCGGCCCCTGATTCGTTGCAGGAAAGCGCCGAGCCGACGGATGTCCAACAAGCCGCTCGCTGCATCCTCCCACGCCGCCTCGAGCAAGATATGACGCGGATCGTGCCGGCGCAGGACGTCGTAGATGAGATCGGAAGACACCGTGACCTGCCGGCCACTCTTTTCGCGTCCCGGATGCCGCCGCTCGACGAGTCCCGCGATGACCGCGCAGGAACGGAAGGTCCGCTTCATGAGGCTGGTCTCGGCGAGCCAGGCTTCCAGATCGTCACCGAGCATGTCCTGCGCGAAGAGCTGGTCGAGGCTCAATGTCTCCTCGGCGATCATCTGCCCCATATCGCCGAGCCCCCAGACGGCGAGAGCGTAGTCGCTCGCGACGAAGCCCAGCGGAGCGGCGCCGTAACGATCGAGACGACGGGTCAACAACATCCCGAGGGTCTGGTGCGCCAGCCGCCCCTCGAAGGGATACGCGACGAGATAATGCCGGCCGGCGCGGGGAAAGGTCTCGATGAGAACCTCGTCGGGCGCCGGCATGATCGAGTGCTCCTGCTGGAGGGCGAGCCACTCGGCGACCGGCGTCGGCAGGCTCGACCAGGTGTCCGGACGAGCCAGCATGGTGCGCACACGTTGTGCCAGGTGTGTCGACAGCGGGAACCTGCCGCCCGCATAGGTCGGCACCTTGGGCTCGCGGGCTTGCGAGCGGGTGGCGAGCAACGCGTTCTCCACGATACCTTCGAACCGCAACACCTCCCCCGCGAAGACGAACGTGTCGCCGGGGGCGAGCTGCTCGGCAAACCACTCCTCGACCTCGCCCAGCACGCGCCCCGACGGTGCGGGAGCCGTGGCTCCAGTACGTTTCGAGCGTTCCGCACGCTTGCGACCGATCAAGCGCACCTTCAGCGCCGCGGCTTCAACGATCGTCCCGGCGTTCATGCGATAGAGCTGGGCGAGCCGGGGATGAGCAAGGCGCAATCGGCCGTCCTCGGCGGGACGCAGACGCGCGAACCTTTCGTAAGCGCGCAAGGCGTAGCCACCGGTCGACACGAAGTCGACGATGCGATCGAAACGCGCACGGGCAAGACCGCTGTAGGGGGCGGCGCGGCACACGTCGCGATAGAGAGCGTCGGGGTGGAACGGGCCGGCGCAGGCCACCCCGAAAACGTGCTGAGCCAGCACGTCGATCGCGCCCCGGCGATCGTGCACCGCATCCTGCGCGCCCTCGGCGGCGGCCTCGATCGCCGCGCGACATTCCAGGACCTCGAAGCGGTTCGAAGGCACCAGCAGCGCCCGGGATGGCTCCTCGAGCCGGTGGTTGGCGCGGCCCACGCGCTGGATGAGGCGGCTCGCGCCCTTCGGCGCCCCCACATGAATGACGAGATCTACGTCACCCCAATCGATGCCGAGATCGAGCGTGGACGTGGCCACCACGGCGCGCAGCGTTCCGGCCGCCATCGCGGCTTCGACCTTGCGCCGGCGCGCAGCATCCAGTGACCCGTGATGCAACGCGATCGGCAGGCTCTCCTCGTTGATCCGCCACAGCTCCTGGAAAACGAGTTCGGCCTGACTGCGCGTGTTCACGAAGATCAACGCGAGCCGTCGCCGCTGGATCTCCTCGTAGACGCGCCGCATCGCGTAACGCGCGGAATGCCCCGACCATGGCAGCGGATCTTCCCCTTCGAGAATCGTGATCTGGGGCGCGGCGCCGCCTTTCAATTCCACGAGGTCGGCCAGCAGTGTCGCGTCGGTTCGGCTCTGCGGCGCGAGCCACGCACGCAGCTCACTCGGTCTGGCGACGGTCGCGGACAGACCGACGGTGATCACGTCGGGCGACATCGCCGACAGCCGCGCGATGTCGAGCGCCAGCAGATCGCCGCGCTTGCCCGGCGCGAGCGCGTGCAGCTCGTCGACGACTATGGTGTCGAGATCGGCGAAGTAGCGCTCGCAGCCCGGCCGGCTCAGGATCAAGGCGATCTGTTCGGGCGTAGTCAGCAGGATGTGCGGCGGTCGCGACAATTGGCGCTGTTTCGCCGAGGCGCCGGTGTCGCCGGTGCGCGTCTCGATGCGCAGACCGAGTTGGAGCTCGCGGACCGGGGTCATCAGGTTGCGCTGGATGTCGGCCGCGAGGGCCTTCAGCGGCGAAACGTAGAGTGTGTGCAGACCGGAGCGCGAGCTCTCTGCCAGAGACACGAGGCTAGGCAGGAACCCGGCCATGGTCTTGCCCGAACCGGTCGGGGCGATCAGCAGCGTCGACCGGCGCTGCCGGCTCTGGCGCAGCAGCGCCCTCTGATGGGGGCGGAGCATCCAGCCTTTGGCGGCGAACCAGGCGGCGAACGCGGATGGAACCCGCTCATCCTCCGCCTCCGGCGCCCGAACCGATGAGAGCGCCTCACGCTTTGTCTTGCTGCCTCTTGCCATGCTAAGGGCGAATCTTGGCACTTCGGAAACCGAGGAGGGCACAGCTCATGGATCGTTGGCGGCTACCGGGCGAAGCGTTCGGCACCATCATCCGTCTGCTCCTGATCTCCATCGTCGTGGGTATCGTGCTCTCGGCCCTGGGCATCACGCCCCTCAATATCATCGATCACCTGCGGCTCCTGGTCCAGCGTATCTCCAGCCTGGGCTTCGGGATCTTCGAGGGACTGCTGAGCTACCTGGTCCTCGGGGCCGTGGTCGTGGTGCCGATCTGGGCGATCGCACGCCTCCTCGGCGTAGGGCGCCCCAAGGACCGGACTTGATGGGCAGCCCGCCGTCCGGAAGCCCCGCAGCGACGCCGCTCGGCCTCGGCCGGGTCTTGGGAGTGGCCCTCCCGATCATGGCCTCGAATGCGACGACGCCGCTGATCGGCTTTGTCGACGCAGCCGTGATCGGTCAACTTGGACGGGCAGACCTCATCGGCGGCGTGGCCGTTGCGGCAGCGATCTTCAATGCGCTGCTGTGGCTCTTCGGCTTCCTGCGCATGGGCACGACCGGATTCACGGCTCAAGCCGCCGGCGCGAACGACCAGAACGAAGTGGCCGCGGCATTACTGCGCGCGTTCATCGTCGCGGCGGCCGGCGGTCTGCTGATCGTCTTTTCCCAGAAGCCGATCTTGCAGGCATTTCTCTGGTTTCTCGGCGGAAGCCCGGCGGTGCAGGCAGCCACTGCCGACTACTATACGTGGCGCATCTGGGGTGTACCCGCGGGCCTGCTGAATTTTGCTCTGCTCGGATGGTTCATCGGGCTGGGGCGGGCCAGTGTCGCGTTCTGGCTGCAGCTGCTGATGAATCTCACGAACATCGCAGCGGCGCTCGCGTTGACCATCGGCCTCGATTGTGGCGTGGCGGGCGTGGGCATCGCCGCACTCATCTCCGAGGTGTCGGCCGCCGCAGTCGGAATCGCGGTGGCCGCACGAGAGCTGCGTTCACGGGGCGTCCACCGGATCGCGGGCGCCATGAACTACGACCGCTTTCGCCGGACGATGGGGGCCAACCTCGACATCCTGCTGCGCACGGCTTGCGTCCTCGGCGCAACGCAGATCGTCACGCGGCAAGGCGCCCAGGCCGGCGACATCGCACTCGCAGCCAATGCGCTTCTGCTCAATATCGTCTTCATATCCTTCTACATCCTCGACGGATTCGCATTCGCGGCTGAGACATTCGTCGGACACGCGATCGGAGCGCGCAATCGCGAGGAACTCGAGAATGCGGTGCGACTGACCATGACGGCCGCGGCATTGACGGGATTGGGACTTGCCCTGGGCATCTGGCTGACCGGCGACGCGGTGGTGAGCGCGATGACGCCGAATGTGCAAATCCGCGCAGCAGCGTTGATCTTTCTGCCGTGGGCCGCACTCTCGCCACTGATCGGAGTGTGGTGCTTTCAGCTCGACGGTGTCTTCATAGGTGCTACCCGCACCTCCGACATGCGCAATATGATGCTGGTGAGCTTCGTCGCGTTCCTGGCGGCATGCGCGCTGTTGACGCCGCCGTTCGGCAATCATGGCCTGTGGGCGGCCCTGCAGGTGTTCTACATCGAACGGGCCCTGACGTTGTCCGCACGCCTGCCCGCGCTCGTCGCCGCAGTCCCGAAGAGCGACCGTGTCAGCGGGGCGGAAGCACCAGCTGCTGTCCCGGAGACAGGTAGGCGTCCTTGAGCCCGTTGGCGAACATCAAGGAGGCGATTGAGACCCTGTTGGCTTGGGCGATGCTTGCAAGGCTGTCACCGGACTGCACCGTCACGATACGCCTGCCATAGGTGTTGCTTCCCAGGCGATCGGGCTGCTGCAAGGGACGGGCCTCGTAACTCGCGACGGGTGCCGGATAGGGTCTCGGGCCCGGCGCAAACTGCTCCCCGGCCGGAGGCAAGGAGACACTGGCGACCTGATTGTTGCCTTGTCCGAAAGAGCCTTGGCCGTAGGAAGGCGCGCGCCCGCTCACCGGATCTCGACCGCCGCGATAGGCGACCGGCGGCTGAGCGGGAGGCGGCGGCGCAGCATCCTTGCCGCCAGTGAGGCTCCACTTG
>CAYMEB010000135.1:0-12819 GCA_964389095.1 uncultured Hyphomicrobiaceae bacterium | reverse complement strand
CAAAGCCGCCGCCTGAGCCATCAGGCCGTCACCAAGATTTGGCGATAGCTCCTTGAGCTAGCAGCGCGGGGTATGTGGAGGCCACGAAGGCCACGACTATGGCCGTTGGGATGATCGCAAGAACGAAAGCGATGGTTGCTCTTCGCGCGTTGGGCGTATCACGAGAGAGCGCGAGTAGGAGCGGTAGATAGAGAAGCGCCTCAACAAATATGACCGACCAGTCAGTGAAGCGAATGTACGAGCGCCCAAGCGGGTGGGTGAGCGTTTGGCTTACCGGTGGCGAGAAGAGATCAGTGTGGAAGTATCCACAGTAGGCTGCAGCCATGCCTACTGCGGCGTGAATAACGATCACTGAACCCACGAAGTATCGGGTGGAGCGGATTGCATTGTCGATGGTCAGGACGGCGTCGAAGAATGACTTGGTCTTCCCGTAGATGCTCATTACCAGGGCCGCGATCACGATCGCAAGCGGTATGGCCACGATCGGATGTAGCTGTTCGAGGAAGAGCTTGAGGATCGTTTCGAGCATGCAGCGATACTATCGCGGCGCATGCGACTGAGATTGACTGGATTTTGGCAATCCACAGTGCAATTGCAGAGCCCAGGCAAATCACCGTGCCGAGACGCTTCCAGCCACCAGAGACGGGTTTCCAGCGTCGCAGCTTTGTGAGGCACAAGCGTGTCAGCGAAACACGCCTCAATGATGCTCGCTATACATCTGGGACCGACATTGTTTTAACACAGCGAGCAATGGAGCTGCAGGCCACTCTCGCCGCTCGGGATGCATTGCGCGATGGGTCCTCGGGACGAGCCCGAGGATGACAATCGTGAGGGCGGCGACTGCGGCGCACATTGACCGCTCCGGCCCCCATCTTGCGCGCCGAGCAAGTTGCCGCCCCTCACCCTGCCCTCCCCCGTGAAGAACGGAGAGAGGGAAAAATCTGCGCTGCACGCGATCTCTCTCCTGGGTCACCTTCACCCCGACCCTGGACGTCCACACCCTTCGAGTTTGCCCACCTCTCCACTCGATCGGCTCGGGTTAGTCCGCCCCGTTGGCTCGCGCCCAGATGCGAGCGTACGCGCCGCCCCACGCTGCCTTCCGCCGCGCCCTCACCGACGCGCGCCCTCACCGATGTGAAATTCGGCTGCTCGCTCCCCCCGGCCGTTTTGGAGACGCAGCCGACCGTCACCCGCGACGTGTCAACGAGCGGCTTTCTTGAACGCCGCGATGGTCTGCGCAACGCCGGCCCGCAGCGACGTCTGCGGATGCCGCCCGATGACGGCCTCGAGCCCGGCCAGATCGAAGCCCGAGACGGGAGAGATGCGTTCCGGGCCGTCACAGGACACGCGCGCGCCGGGTTCGGCCGCCCGGATCGCGGCGACGACGTCGTCCGTGCTTTCGACCCGGTCGGTCATGTCGCAGACGACGGCGCCGCGATGGGGAGCCTCGCATGCCGCGACGAACATGTCGGCAATGTCGCCCGCGAACTGGAAGCAGGTCCGCGTCGTCCAGGGAATCGTGAAGGCCTCGCCGCGCGCCGCCGCCTGCATCGCGGCCGTGACGGCCGACGTTTCTCCCTGGTCGCGCCCCACACCGTAGACGACGTGCGGCCTGAGCCCGATCGACGCGACGCCGAAGTCGTCGGCATAGAGCCGCGCAATCTCCTCGCAGGTCTTCTTGTAGACGCCATAGAGGTTCGCAGGTGCGTTCGCCGGGCCGCGCGGCTTGGCTGCCACGGAACTCGTATAGACGAGGCGCGCATCGTGCGTGCGCGCGGCGTCGAGCATGTGGACATGCCCTCCGACGTTGACGCGCGCGCCCAGTGCCGGGTTCGCCTTGCATGCCGGAATTTGCAATGCAGCAAGATGGAGGATCACATCGGGCTTCGCAGCTGCAGCGAGATCGGCGACGGCGGCGGCCTCGCCGATATCGCATGGATGCCAGCGCAATCGCGTCCGCGCGCCCTCGGGATCGACCTGATCGAGCCGGCGGCTGTCGCGGGCAAGGTCGGTGGCGACGACGGTGTGCCCGCGGGCGAGCAGACGCGGCACGATCCAGGCTGCGAGAAAACCCGCGGCACCCGTCACGAGGATTGATTTGGATGTCGTCATTGCGGCCCGAACCTGCCCATGCGAGTTTCCAGACTGACAATGACCGCGGTCGAGCGGCGTCGCAAGCGCAGGTGGGGGATGGCCAAGACATACGAACGCGTCGTCGAGACGTTGATCGACGGCGGTGTCACACACGCCTTCACGCTGCCTGGCCTCGGCATCACCTGGTCTCTGCCCGGCTTCAAGGCGAACGAGAAGAAGTTGAAAGTCGTGCTGACGCGCTCAGAGTGGATCGCGTCGGTCATGGCGCAGGTGGCCGGCCGCCTGACGGGGCGTCCCGCCGTCGCCATGGGCCAAGGCCCGTGGATGACGACGATCGGCGCGATCGGCATTCTGGAGGCGCATTTCTCCGGCTCGCCCATGATCGCACTGACCGAGACGTCGGACTACGACGGCTACGGCCAGATGGGCGTGTACCAGACCATGACCGGCGACTACGCCGGCGCCGATGCCATGGCCTCGTTGAAGCCGATCACCAAGTATTGCACCTACGCGACCGCGCCCGCGGAGGCGGTCTACGGCGTGCAGATGGCGATCAAGCATGCGAGCCTTCCGCGCATGGGCCAGGCCGCCGTCGTCATGAAGACGCCGATCGTGCGCGCCGACGTGCCGGAACACGCGAAGCCGGTGCTGTATCCGTCGGCCGGGTATCATCGATACACGCCGGCCAAGCCGGATCCGGCCGCGATCGCGGAACTGGCGGCGAAAATCGCCGCAGCGAAGCGGCCGCTGATCGTCGCGGGCAACGGCGTCACGATGACGATGAGCGGCGAAGCCCTCCAGAAACTCGCCCTGTCCGCGGGCATCGCGGTCGCAACGAGTTACAACGGCAAGGGTGTCGTTGCGGAAACGTGCGCGATCGCTGTCGGCATGCTCGGCACTTGGGGGCACGCCTGCGCCAACCGCGCGGTCGCCTCCGCCGATCTCGTCCTGATGCTCGGCGCCAGCATGGGACCGGACTATACGCGCTTCCGTGATCCTGGGATGATCCGGCCGGGCGAGCAGTACCTCGCTCAGGTGGATATCGATCCGCGCAATGCGGGCTGGGTCTATCCGGTCGATCTCGCCATCACCGGCGACGTCGCCGACGTGATCGAAGCGCTCGCCGCGCACGACCTCGGCGCCAAGAGCAGAGCAGAGCGTCTGAAACACATCGCCAAGCTGCGTCGCGACAACAAGTTCGACGAGCTGCCCAGGACGAGCTCCGCGCAAGGCAGCGTCCATCATGCCGACCTCGTCCGCGGTCTCCAGGGCTTCATCGGCAAGGACGATCTGGTCGCCCTCGATGCCGGCTCGAACCGCATCTGGGCGACGTTCGGCCTGCGCAATCCGCATCCGCATCAGTTCCTGGTCGCGGGCGGCACCGGTGCCATGGGCTGGGGGGCGCCGGCGGCGGCGGCGGCAAAGCTCATGCTGCCGAAGAAGCGGGTTACCCTGCTCGCGGGCGACGGCGGCTTCATGATGACGCTGCAGACCATCACCACGTGCGTCCAGCAGAACCTCGACGTGGTGTTCCTGGTGGACAACAATGCCGGCCTCGGCATGGTTCGCGACAACCTCGGCGCCGGCAAGATCGCCGTCGATTTCGCCGATTGCGATTTCGCGAAGATTGCCGAAGGCCTCGGCGGCCGCGGCCTCACCGTCACGCATCCCGATCAAGTCGGGGACGCGCTGCGGGAAGCCCATAAGCTGGGCGGTCCGGTCGTCATCGACGCCAAGGTCGACCCCGAGGCGAGCCACAAGGAGGCATCCGACCTTGCGCCGCTTTGACAACAGGGTCGCACTGATCACTGCCGCCGCGAGCGGGCTCGGCTTCGGCACCGCTTTGCGTCTTGCCGGCGAGGGCGCGCGCGTCGTCGTCTGGGATCGCGACGGGGCCGCCATTCGTGAGGCCCAGGACGAAGGCCGACGTCGCAATCTCCCTATCGACGCGGCGCTCATCGACATGATGGACAAGCGCGCGGTGGAGGACGCAGTTGCCGCAATCGTCGAAGAACATGGCCGCATCGACGTCCTGGTCAACAATATCGGCGGCTCCCTGCATGTGCCGTTCCGGTTCCTCGAGCAGTCGGATGAAGACTGGCAGCGTGTGATGGATGTCAACGTCACCGCTTGCGTCTGGGTGACGCGCGCCGTCGTTCCGCACATGCGCAAGCAGCGCTACGGCCGCATCGTCAACATGGGATCGAAGGCCGGCCGATTCGGCTCCCTGTTCGCAGGCACGCCCTATGTCGCGGCCAAGGGCGCCGTGCAGGCATTCACCCTGCAGCTCGCGCAGGAGTTCGGGCCCGACGGGATCACCTGCAATACGGTGTGCCCCGGCGCAATCCTCACGCCGCGTGTCGAACGCCTTCTGAACGAACGCCAGACACCCGAGGAACGCGCACGCATCACCAATTCGATCCCCGTGCGCCGCCAGGGCCGCGTCGAGGATGTTGCCGCCGCCATCGCATACCTCGCCTCCGAAGAGGCTGGCTTCGTCACCGGCGCAACCCTCGACGTGAATGGCGGACAAGCCATGTCGATCTGAACATCACTCTGAAGGAGGAAGTTCCATGACCAAGATCTCTCGCCGGCGCGCCACGTCGCTTCTGCTCGGTACTGCGGCGCTGCCCTTGGCGGCGCCCTATGTGCGTGCCCAGGGCCTCAAGAAAGTGAATGCCGGCATGCAACCGATCGTGAATGGTCCAGTCTACATCGCCATCAAGGAAAAGTACTTCGAGAAGGCCGGCCTCGATGTGAACCTCGTCAAGTTCACGGCCGGCCCGCCGCAGTTCGCGGCCCTCGCCGGTGGCCAGATCGACCTTGCTTGGGGTGGCATGGGCGCGTTCCTCATAGCGAAGGCAAATGGCCAGAACCTGAACTTCTTCTCCGTCTTCATGGACTACAACCCGCTGCAGGCGCTGCTCGTCTCCGGCAAGTCCACGATCCAGTCGGTCAAGGATCTCGCCGGCAAGAAGATCGCGCTCGTACAGGGCTCGGACGCCCACTACGGCACGCTGCGGACATTGCAGAAGCATGGCGTCGATCCCAAGTCGGTGCAGATCATGGGCATGGCGCCGCCACAGCAGATCGCGGCACTCGAGAACGGCGACGTCGACGCGATGTATGTGTGGGAGCCGTTCGTCACGCCGCTGGTCGAGAAGGGCGCGCGCGTCCTCTCGCGCATGACGGAACTCGATCCGGGCTCCTCCTTCCTCGGTTGGGCCGGCAAGCAGGAGTGGCTCGATGCCAACAGCGATACGGTCGTCAAGATCCTGCAAGGCTGGAACATGGGCCTCAAGAAGATGAAGGAAGACCCCGAACTCGCCATCAAGTTGACGCTCGAGCAGACCGGCATGGGCGAAGCCCAGGCGCGCAATATCGTCAAGGGGCTCGGCCATTTCGAAGCGACCGCGGCGCTCGACCCCACGAGCCCCGTGCATTGGGCCAAGGGCAGCAAGCTCAACAAAATCCTTCACAACTTCCATGCCTTCGGCAAGGAAGCCGGCCTGACCAAGAACGACACCGATATCGACGGCTACGTCATGACCAAGTTCATGCAGGCCGCCAAGGGCTGAGACAGCGAACCCCGGGAGCAACGCTCCCGGGGTTTCTGTAAGTTTTCCAAGCGAACGCTCCGGCGGAGACCTGATGACCTCGGCGAACTACCGCGCGATCAGCTTCACGGCGGTCGCGCTCGTCCTCGGCGCCTGGATAGCGGCGAGCACGCTCGGCAAACTGGACGCCAACAAGTTTCCGCCGGTTCAGGCGCTGTGGGCCGCACTCTCCGACCTGCTCGCCAATGGCTATTCGGGCCGATCGTTCCACGCACAGATCCTCGCCTCGGTCGGGCGCGCGCTGTCCGGCTTCACTCTTGCCGTTCTCATCGGCGTTCCGGTCGGAATCTGGATCGGCCGTTCTCGTTTGTTCGATGCGATCCTGACGCCGTTTCTCACCTTCATGCGGCCGATCCCGCCGATCGCGCTCGTACCGCTGTTCACCTTCTATTTCGGCATCGGCGAGACCTCGAAGGTCGCGCTGATTTTCCTGACCGCCTTCCTCTATCTCGTCGTCAACACGGCATCCGGCGTGAAGGGTGTCCCCGAGGATCTCGTGCTCGCCTCGCAGTCGCTGGGTCTGACACCTCGCCAGATCTTCTTCCGGGTGATCATCCCGGCGGCGTCCGCGCAGATCCTCACGGGCATGCGCATCTCGATGACGCTGTCGTGGACGCTGGTCGTCGCGGCTGAGCTGATCGCGGCCCAAGTCGGGCTAGGCTTCCTGATCATGGATGCGACCACATTCTTCCGCATCCCATATGTGTTCATCGGCATCATCACGATCGGGCTGATCGGACTGGCGCTCGAAGGCATCCTGCTCGCGCTCGAAAAGCGCCTTCTGCACTGGCGCGGCAAATGACATCCGACATGAAAGTCTCGGCCGGCTCACTTGAGATAAGGAACGTCTCGCGCGTGTTCGAGAGTGCGGGTAGCCGCATCGAAGCGCTCCGCGACATCCAGATCGACCTTCCGCCTTCCTCGATCGTATCCCTGGTCGGGCCGTCGGGCTGCGGCAAGAGTACCCTGCTGCGCATGGTCGCCGGCTTCGACCGCCCGGACGCAGGTACGATCACGGTCGCCGGCAAGCCCGTGACGGGACCTGGTCCCGATCGCGGCGTCGTCTTCCAGCAGCCACAATTGTTCCCGTGGCTCAACGTGCGCGACAACGTCGTATTCGGGCCGAAGATGCGCGGGGTTGATCCGGCGGCTTACCAGCCGGCCGCCGATCGCTATCTGAAATCCGTCGGTCTCGACGAGTTCCAGCGGCATTTCCCCTACCAGCTCTCCGGCGGCATGCGTCAGCGCCTGCAGATCGCTCGGGTGCTCATCAACGAACCGCGTATCCTGCTGATGGACGAGCCGTTCGGCGCGCTCGACTACCAGACCCGCCTGGCCATGCAGACCCTCCTGCTTGACCTGTGCGCCAGCTACAAGCCGACGGTGTTGTTCATCACCCATGACATCGACGAGGCCGTCTTCATCTCCGATCGCATCCACGTCATGAGCCGGCGTCCCGGACGCATCGTCGAGACGTTCGATGTCGGCCTGCCGCGTCCGCGCCGCTACGAGGACGTGGCCGCGACCGAGACGTTCATGCGGTTGAAGCTCGCCACGCTCGATTTGCTGAAAGGGGCACACTGATCCGCGACCACTCTGCGGCGGCCCACTCTGCGCGTCGAGCAAATCCGGATCGAGCATCGATGGCGCCTGGACTTGCGGACGCGGCGCGGTCATTCCTGCAGGCCCCCCGATGTGCACTCACCTGTGCCCGATCACGATTGCGCGGACGCGCGCCATGTCGCCGGCGGAGCGCCATAGGTTCGCGCGAAGGCCTGGTTGAAGGAGGCCTCGCTCTCGTAGCCCGCCTCGTGGGCGATCGTGGCGATCGTCTGTTTCGTCGTCGCCAGCGCGACACTCGCGAGATAGAGCCGCCACGTCCGCACGTACTCCATGGGCGAGGCGTCCAGAACCGTCCGGAACCGCTCGGCAAAGACGCTGCGCGACATTTGCGCGGCTTCGGCCAGCACGTCGACCGACCAGTCGCGACTTGGATCCTCGTGAATGACGGAGAGGCATCGCGCGATGGAAGGATCGGCAAGCGCCGCAAGCCAGCCGACCGCCTTCGGCGCGACGGTGAGAATCTGATGGCGCAGAACCTCGATGAAAATGATCTCTGTGAGCCTCGGCAGCATCGAAACGCCACCTGCGCGCGGCCGATCCACTTCCTGGACTATCTGGCGGATCGTGGCATCGAGCCAGCCTGCGCCAGCGCTCCCGCGGGTCTCGACGTGAACCATCGTCGGCAGAGATCGACTGAACGGCGCGAACGCCATGGCCTCGCAGTGTAGATAGCCGCAAAGCAATCTCACGCCGTCACTGCCGTCGCCGTATCGCAATACGGGAACCTCCCGCCATGGCTTGGGCGGCAGATCCTGCGTGGGCCGGACCAGCGGACCATTCTGGCCTGAGCCGAGTTGATGCCCCGTCCCGAACGGGAAGAGCACGACATCTCCGGCGCGCAGTGCCGCCTCGCGTCCCTCGACCTTCAGCCAGCAAGCGCCATCCGCGACGATATGGAATGGAATGGTCCCGGCCGAGCGGGCGGAAGCCATGGAGGCCAGCGAAGGCGTTGCATCGGTCTGCCAGTTGCCGGTCGGCATGAAGCAGAATTGCAATGATCCCGAGAGGCGGATCGTTGAGAGCAGGGAAGACAGGACATCGTCGAAGATCACGCCGCCGGGCTGCTCAGGATTCTTGGTCAAATGATCCGGCATGGCGGGCAAATACACCCGGTGGGTGCTCCAATATTGTCGGGGCGTCAACAAAACCACTGGAGATTACAATGACCCAAGCAACTGACAAGCTCGTCGTTCTCATGACGAAGGGCATCGATTCCGAACTCTCCTCCGTCGCCTTCACGATCGCCAACGGCGGCATTACCGCCGGCCTCAAGGTCTCGGTGTTCCTCACCAGCGCCGCCATCGATCTCGTGCGCAAGCGCGGCCAAGCCATGACGCACGTCGCGCCGCTCGACCCGCTCGCGAACCTGATTGCCGATTTCCAGAAGCGCGGCGGCACCATCTGGGCCTGTCCGCCGTGCGTGAAGTTTCGCGGCTACGAGCAGTCCGATCTGCTCGAGGGCGTGACCATCGTCGGAGCGAGCGCCCTTCACGCTGAAATCAAGAATGGCGCGGCTACGCTGTCGTTCTGACGGCGGACATCGGCCCGCGTCGAGCGAAAGCGGGAGCAACGTAATGCGGCCCGCGATCGCACGACGCCCTGGCGAACCTCCCACCCCTTGGACGCCAGCCGCGACCAAGGATGCAGCCTGAAACAGCAAGTTCCGCTCGGACCGGCCGGCTCTCGAACAGCCGTTGGCCGAACGGCCACCGCCGCGCTCTTCCGGCACGGCCACTCCATCTTTCCAACCTTTGAAACAATTAAAGGACTACGCAATGTCTCTCTCCTCTGTCCCTTCCGAGCCATCGGCTCTTCTTCTGAGATCGGCGTCGCCGCAAGCCCCGTTCGCGGCTCCCCTTGCGAACGCCCGACGCCGAATGCCGCACGGCATCGTCGCCTGTGCGTTGGCTGCACTTGCGGCCTCGCTCAGTCTCATGGCCGGCAGCGCGGCTCATGCCGAAGGTGCCCGGCGCGCTCCCCCGGCGGCGGTACCCGTCATGCGCGATCACCGCGCCACGCCCGTCGTGCGCGACCATCGTGCGGGTGTGCGTGAGCACCGTGCCGGCGCAGGGACAGCCGGCGGTGTGAAAGTCAGTAATGGCCGCGTCCGCAAATACGACTGCCTCGGCAATCTCTGCTGAAGGCGCGAATAATCCGCCCCGCCCGATCGGGCGGGGCGGGTCGGCAGCGCAAGACAGCTCCCTTCGAGACGTGACGGCTCTGCCGCGCCGGTCCGCGGCCGTCATCAGAGACCGGACAGATCGGCGCCGGCACGCGCTTCATTCTTCTCGAGACAACCCGCTCCGATCACTTCACCACGAAGCGGGCCTGGACGGGCTTGGCGTCTTTGCCGAGCTTGGCGGAGACGGCGACCTTGGCGTCCTTCGACAGCGGCGCAGCCAGGGGTGCGACGAGCAGGTTCGGAGCCTTGGCGGCAAGCGGCAGTACGATCTGCTTCTCGCCGTCCTGGACGATGGCGCGACCGCTCATGTCGGCGCTCGACAGGGCAACATCCTTCATGTCCGTGACGTAGATGCGCAATTCCGCCGGCGTCGACACGAACTCGAGATGCCCCCCGTCCACGTCGGCGATCTCGCCCCCGTTCGCGCCGGCCGGTTTACTTCCCTTCGGGCCGTGCGCGAGAGCGCCAGTCGCAACGAGTGTGGCGCAGAGCGTGAGCAGGAGTGAACGACGATACATGGCATCGGCCTTTCTGTGTTGGGATCAATAGACGGTTGCTGAACGCTGGCCGGTAGCTGTCGCTTCCGGAAGTTCTTGGGATCTCAGACGCTCCAGCGCTTTCGCGCCGAACATCGCGAACAACACCGGCGTAACGACGGCATCGAGCAGCGTGGCACTGATCAATCCCCCGAAGATCGTCACGGCGACCGGGTGAAGGATCTCGCGGCCCGGCTCGCCCGCGCCATAGAGGAGCGGAATCAGTGCAAGGCCAGCCGAGAGCGCCGTCATGAGCACCGGCGTCAACCGCTCGCGCGAGCCGCGAAGGAACAACTCCGGCCCGAACCGCTCCCCTTCGTGCAAGGCGAGGTTGATATAGTGGCTGATCTTCAGAATGCCGTTGCGCGCCGTGATTCCGGCAAGCGTCACGAAGCCGATCATGCTCGCGACCGAGAGCGGCTGTCCGGCGAGCCACAAAGCCGCGACCGAGCCGATCAGAGCCAGCGGGATCGATGCCATGATGACCAGCGCCAGTGCGACCGAACGATAGCGCGAGTAGAGCACGAGAAAGATCAGCGCCAGCGAGCCCAGGGCGAGGCCGCCGATCAGTCGACGCGCATCCTCCTCGGCCCGAAAGGTTCCATCGAGGCGCATCAGATAGCCCTGCGGCAACGCCACCGCATCGAGAGCGCTGCGCACGTCCTCCGCCACCCTGCGCATGTCGCGACTGCCATCGCCGTTGGCCAGCACGGCGATGCGGCGCTGGCCGCCTTCGCGCTGGATCTGGTTGGGCCCCGTCGTCTCCTCGATCCGCGCGAGCAGGCGCAGCGGCACATGATGACCGCCGGCCGACACCAGCAACTGCTGCAGGCCAGTCGTGGTGCGGTCGCTTTCGGACAGCCGCAGGACCACATCGAAGCGGCGGTTACCCTGGATGATCTGCGAGACGACGCGCCCGTTGGACAGCCCTTCGAGAGCCTCGGTCACGGACGCGGCGCTCACGCCGTAGAGCGCGAGCTTCTCGTAATCGACGACGACGCGCACTTCCGGGATGCGCGTCTGCCGCTCGATCTGAAGATCCGCCAGACCCGAGACCCCGGACAAGCGCTGGCGCACCGACTCGGCAAGGCCCTGCAGACGATCGAGGTCGGAGCCGAACACCTTCACGACCAGTTCGGCTCGGACGCCGCTGTGGAGGTGATCGAGGCGATGCGAGATCGGCTGCCCGACATTGACCGCCACCGGCAAGGCGACCAGCCGGGCTCGAATATCGCTCATCACCGCCTCTTTTCCGCGCGCCGACCTCTTCAGATCGACGTCGATCTCGGCCGAGTGCACGCCCTCGGCATGTTCGTCGAGTTCCGCCCGTCCCGTACGGCGCCCAACGGAAACCACCTCCGGCACCTCCAGGATCAGGCGCTCGGCGATGGTGCCGAGCCGGTTCGACTCCGCGAGCGAGATCCCGGGTTGTACGGTCATGTTGATGGTCAGCGTGCCTTCGTTGAAAGGCGGCAGGAACGCGCGCGGCAGCAGCGTCGCGGCGTAGGCCGCGGCGGCGACAAGGGCGGTTGCGACGATCACGACGAGCCGGCGCGACCTGAGCGCTCCCGCGACCAGAGCGTCGTTTGCCTGCTTCAGCACGCGCACGAGCCGGGTGTCGCCGTGCAGCGACGTTCCTTGCAGCAGCAGATAGGACGCCATGACGGGCGTCAGCGTGATCGAGACGACCAGGCTCGCCAGGATCGCGACGATGTAGGCGACGCCGAGGGGGGCGAACAGCCGCCCCTCGATGCCGGTCAGCGCAAACAGCGGCACGAACACGAGAACGACGATCAAGGTCGCGTAGACGATCCCGGATCGCACTTCCTGGCTCGCCGTGGCGATCACGCTCATCGCGGCGAGCGGCTGGGCCGATGCGGCGTTCTCGCGCAGCCTCCGGCCGATGTTCTCGATGTCGACGACGGCATCGTCCACCAGTTCGCCGATCGCGATCGCGATTCCGCCGAGCGTCATCGTATTGATCGTCATGCCGAACGCGTGAAACACCAGCACGGTGACGAGGATCGACACGGGGATCGCGGTCAACGAGATCACCGTCGCGCGCCAGTTAGCGAGGAACATCAGCAGGACCAACGCGACGATCGCCGCCGCTTCGATCAGAACGCGCTTCACGTTGGAGATCGCCTGCTCGATGAACGTCGCCTGCCGGAATTGGATGTTGGTCGCCGTCACGCCGTTGGGCAGCGTTTTTTGCAGCTCGCGAAGAGCGCTCTCGATCGAGCCGGTCAGACGCACCGTGTCCGCGCCCGGCTGCTTCTGGATCGACAGGATCACCGCCGGCCGGCCCTGATAGCCCGCATCGCCGCGCTTCACGCGGGCGGCGAACTCGACGTCCGCGATCTGCCGCAGGACGATCGGGCTCCCCTGGCGGACCGCCACCACGAGATTGCGCAAGTCCTCCAGCCGGTCGGTCAGGCCGATGTTTCGGATCAGATACTCGCGCGCGTTTTGATCCACGAAGCCACCCCCGGTATTCGTACCGAAGCGCCGCAGCACGGACTCGAGCGTCTCCGGCGTGATCTCCGCCTGCTGCATGACCGCGAGGTTCGGGGTCACGCGATACTGGCGCACCTCGCCGCCGATCGGGATCACTTGCGCAACGCCGGCGATGGTCAGCAGCTGCGGGCGGATGACGAAATCGGCGATCTCGCGCACATCCATCGCACTTTGGGATTTGCCGGTCACCGCGACGAGCATGATCTCGCCCATGATCGAGGTGATCGGCATCATCTGCGGCGTCACCAGC
>CAYMEB010000134.1:0-12819 GCA_964389095.1 uncultured Hyphomicrobiaceae bacterium | reverse complement strand
CGAGCTTGTCGGCCTCGGACCAACGACGACGACGCACGCGCCGCGTCGAAACCTCAACATCGGGCTGAGGAGCGGCTTTAAGGCCGTCCTACGAGTGCTCTCCCATGAGGTGAAGCCGTCGACGAGCGGATCAATCGCCGCAAGGCGTGGCAGGCCGGACGCTTACCTGCGTCCCCGCCCGTGGCTATTTGTCAGGTCCGACGAAACACAAGAGCTGCAATCCATCCGGCGAACAATGAGAGGGCTACTGTAAAAAGCCCATAGACGAGCGGCTGTTCGTTGGCGAGCGCGTGGATAGTCTGCTCGAGTCCCTGGCGGGAAATCGAAATCGATGCGCTTTCCGTAGCCTGCAGGCGCCCATTGCGGAACAGGTAGACGTCGGCCGTGTATTCGCCTGGAGGCGCGCTCGCCGGAAGAGTGACCTGAGCCTTGTAAAGTCCGCCGGGCCGCATCACGAGCGCTCTGGGCAATTCCTGATAGACGCCGCGCTCTCGTTGCAGACGCGCAAGACCGCGCCGATAATCGCTCGGATCTGCATCCAAGGGCGTGGGAGAAGACAGCCGCGCATGGCCAACCGGATCAAGTCCAAGAGCAACGATGTCCTTTGTGGAGGCGATTTCCATGAGGGGCTTTGCTGACGCCAGGGCATGGAAGGCTGGAGCATCCTGGAAACGAACGGGATCACGGTTGAGCCAGAGAGGCCCTGTGCGTCGTTTGCGCATGACCGTGACCGGCACGCTGGGGCCGCGGATCGCCACGAGCACGTCGCCTGGTGCGCCACGCGAGGGCGCGACGCCAAACACCGTGATGCGTGCGCCTCGGAAATCGGACGTGACGGCGATGACGTCGTCCGTGACATCTGCTGCAATCGCTGTTTGGCCTTGCGCGCGCACGGGCGGTGCTTCGACGAGCCACATGAGCAGGATTGCAACAAATACAGTGATACGCGAAGCTGAACGCATCAGCGCACGGATCCCAGAACGAACAGCTCCGTAGGCGTTGCGACGAGATCGTACGCGAGCTTCATGCCGGTGCAAAGAACGAGAACGGCGAGAACGGCGCGCAATCGTTCGGCTGAAAGCTTGGCGCCAGTGCGAACTCCAAGCTGCGCGCCGATCACGCCGCCGATGATCAGAAGTACGGCGAGCGCAAGATCGACGGTCTTCGTCTGCGTCGACTGCAGAACGACGACGAGCGCAGTCACGATGAGGACCTGCACGAGCGAGGTCCCCACAACGACTTGTGTCGGCATCCGCAACACATAGATCATAGCGGGAACCAGGATGAAGCCACCGCCCACGCCCATTACGGCTGCAAGCACGCCGACGCCGAACCCGATCGCCAGAGGCGGCAGAACCGAGATGTAAAGACCCGAGGATGGAAATCGGACTCGCATCGGCAGTTTGTGCGCCAGCGTTCGACGCCGCCGCCGTGTCGGCGCAGGCAGGCCGCGCCGTTTACGCGCCAGCGCACCGACACTCTCCCACAACATCAATCCGCCGATCCCGCACAGGAAAACCACGTAGGCGAGTGTAATCAGCAGATCGACCTGACCGATCGCGTGCATCGCGGCGAAGAGGCGCACACCCACGATCGAGCCAAGAATGCCGGCGACGGTGAGAACGACGCCCATCCGCCAGTCGACGAGACGTCGACGCCAGTAGGCAAGCACGCCCGAAACCGATGTGGCCGTAATCTGGGCCGCCACCGTGGAAGCTGCTACCGCTGGCGGAACGCCGGCGAAGAAGAGCAGGGGCGTCATCAGGAAGCCACCGCCGACGCCGACGAGCCCTGATACAAATCCAACCGCTCCGCTCATCGCCAAAACGAGGAACACATCCACGGGCATCTCGGCGATCGGAAGATAAACAGAGACCATCACGAGGCCTGCGGAGCGTTGGCTGTTGAGGCGGCGTTCGCGCGCTCGCGACGCGCACGGGTGCGGTGACCGACCAGCAGGCTGGCGATCGTGCCCATCGTGCATGCGGCGGCTGCGATGCCAAAGAACAGCCGGTAGCCAACATCATCGGCAAAGTGATCCAGCAACAATCCCGCGACAGGCGGAGCGAAGATATCTGGCGTGAACCCGACAAGTGAAATGAGGCCCGTCGCTGCGCCGGTTCGGCTTTCGCAGACGCCGCAGTCCTCGAGCAATGCAAAGTAGACGGCGCGGATCGCAAACACGGCCACAGATGCCCCTGCGAGAATGGCGATCAAGACGGTGGTATTGCCCGCCGAGCCTGGGATGACCGCGAGGGCTGCGATGCTTGCGGTCAAGATGACGAACCCGGCCGTCAGTGTCTGCGAGACGCCGAATTTCTCGGCAGCCAAGCCACCAAGCAGGGCGGCGACCGGCTTAAGCCAGATCTTTGCCACTGCAATCGCGCCGGCGGTGGCGACAGAGAGGCGCAAGACGTCGGTGCTGTAGGGCGTGAAGTAATACAGAGCCGTGTAGGCTGTGTAGCTGGTAAGGACGATGAAGGCGACAAGCCATACGTCTGGGTTCGTCAGGATCCGCGCGCCCGTGGACGCACGCACGGTCCTCGTGGTCGTGGCAGGCGCGGCGCGATCGAGCATGACGAAGGCCATGACGCCAAGCGTGATGTTCAGCGTCGCGAAGGTGCAGATCACCATACCGAGAGCGCCGCTCGTGCTTCCCGCCCAGGCGAACAGCGCGACCCCACCGGCTCCGATCGCGCCTTCCGTGGCGCCGCGAACGCCTTCCAGCAGACCGAACGCGCGCCCCTGTTTTTCCGCAGGAGCCCACTCCCGGGTCGCCCGGATGAGCGCGCTCCAGCACACCACCGTCATCGCGCCCCAGAATGCATAAAGGAGCAGCGCGATCGGATAAGGGGGAAACGACGCGAAAATGAAGCCCCCAAGCCCCGTTCCGATCAGGCCGAAGGGAATGAGAGTTCGGGGAGCGAAGCGATCGGCAAGCCATCCGCCCGGCAGGTATCCAACGAGCGACGCCGCGCCATAGACCGATGACAAGCTACCGATCTGGACATTCGTCTGACCAAGAGCCGATCGCAAAGGTCCATAGTAGATTTCATGGAGGTAAGGCAGGAGAAACAGTGCGGTGCCGGCTGCGCCAAGCACCAGCATGTTGGCTGACCTGAGAAAGCCCGTAGAGTTCACTGGTTTCAAGTCAGCACCTCGTCGTGGCGTTCAGAACCGCGAAACTGCCGACGATCCGCTTTCAAAGGGTGGTTCGGCCATTCGCGACGCCGATTTTTCGGCGACTTAGGACGTGTGGCGTTCGGGCTGGAGGAAGCGCGTCAAGCTTGGCCATGACGCCACTGAGGTGCGGCTGGGAATGATCGGCGCACCTGGAGCGCATCCGTCTGGATGGCTCAGGCAGAGCCCGGAAGTCATGATGTCGACGCGTTTCGTTTTTTGCCGATATCTGCGGTCATGCGATCGGCCCACAGCCGTTGGAAGTGAAGAACCGCGCCTTCCCAATAGGGTGAAAAACGCGTGCGGATGCCGGCGGCGTCTCGATAGGGCGCCGTCGAGCGCACGCCCTCGACGAAGATGTCGTCTTGCCCGATGATCTCGATCCAGCCCGCAAGCTCAGCGGCTCGGGCTTTGTCTTTGGCCTTTGAGCCGAAGGCGCCTTTGGGCCAGTGAAGGCTGAAGTCCAGTTTGGTCCGGTCAGGTCCGTCGGGCGTAAACGCGCCAATGAAAAGATGAGTTGGGGTCGTCGCCAAGACCCCGGTTGGGAAGATGTTGACGAGACGCACGTCAGGGCCGTTCGCGTCGCCATAATCCATAACGGGGAGCGGGGCGTAGTCGCTCGCAGGTTCGCGGGTCTCCCTTGCCAGGGAGGCTGCGAAGATCGTGCCGGTCGCGATCTCGACATCACGACGCTTCAAACCCGGGAGGATTTGGGGATGGCCATGCGGAAGATGATAGTCCTCAAGTCCACCTTCGATCGAAATCTTCCAGTTGCCGGGATAGGACCCTGTCCATCGACCGTCTGCGATGAGATCGGTCGGCGGATTGCCCAGAAGGCCCTCGATCGGCGTCAAGTCGGCTTCGATGTCGGGCGCCCTTCCGTCGAGATTGACGAAAATCAGGTCCCGCCAGACCTTCGAACGCACCTCTTTCAGGCCCAATGAATTCGTGTCGATGCCCTCAGCGACATTTGCGCCGTCACCGCCCACGCGCGGCGTACGTTCAAGCGCGCCGTCGAGTCTGTAGCACCACGCATGCCAGGGACAGACTAGGCGGGAGAGCTTTTTTGTCGGCGCCGCAACCAGCGGCATGCCTCGATGCCGGCAGATATTGTAGAAGACCGCGACACTGCCGTCCTTTTGTCGGGCAGCGAGGAGCGGAGTGCCGGCGAGCTGAAGCGGAACGACGTCACCGTGCTCTGGGATGTCGCACGCAAGGCCGATCGCGCTCCAAGTCGTGGGGAAGAGCTTTGCCTGTTCTTCCTTGAATGCGTCGGCGCCGTAGCACGACCCGGGCAAACCGAGCGCTTGGCCGGTCGCGCCTGCCAAGTCGTGGAGGTCGAGTCCCAGCGCGGAGCTTTTCGATTTTTTGGGAATCGAGGGCTTGCGCTTTTTGGTTTTGGACATCGAGGTTCTCCCACTCAACTAGGGTCTGACCGAACCGACCTGCTAAAAAACACGAGAGGCGCAATGGCGATCACGGCGAAGCCGAACGAGATCAGGCCAATGTGCACGTACGAGCCTCCCGCCACGAGTATCGACCCCGACATCGCTGGAGCCAGTGCGCTGCCGATGCCTTGTCCGCCGCGAGCGACCGCCGCGAGAGGCGCGCCGCCAGCCGCCGCCGCCAGGCCCAACAGATAGGGCAGGGTGAAGACGTAGGCGGTTCCCGCCACGCACATTGCGACAGACAGCGTTATCGCATCGGTGGCGACCGTCACGGCCAATGCCCCGGCCCCCGCGAGCAGAAATCCCGCCACGAGCGGAATGGTCCGGCCGAAACGGACGCCGATCCTGTGGGCGAGGAGCGGCCCAGCAAGAGCAACGACGGCCGAGAGCGCCATAGCGACACCGGCTTTCGCCTCGTCGAGCCCGATCGCCATGGCGATGCCCTCGAGAAAATACCAGTAGCCGTTCGCCAGAATGGCCAACAACGCAGCGACGATTGCAAGGACGATCGCTGTCGCGCCGGGCTTCAGATGAATTTTGTCCGTGGGCGGATCAACGACCGATCCGCGCGCTGGAATCTTGAAGAGAAGGGGTGTCAAGACCAGCGTCACGGCGCCGAGCGCGAGGAACACCCCACGTGGGCCAACCTGCTGACCCACCACGGGAAGGGTCAAGAATAGGGCTACGGCAAGCGACACGACCGCAACCCAAATGAGGGCGAATGTCCGGTCGGCATCGCGCGTTTCGGCCGCGACAGCTGCGATAGAGGCGTAAAGAAGCCCCTCTCCAATGCC
This sequence comes from uncultured Hyphomicrobiaceae bacterium, assembly GCA_964389095.1. Taxonomy (GTDB): domain Bacteria; phylum Pseudomonadota; class Alphaproteobacteria; order Rhizobiales; family Hyphomicrobiaceae; genus JABFRJ01. The sequence goes on along the minus strand of CAYMEB010000134.1, from coordinate 7,397 downwards.
TCCGATCAAACGAGACGCGACCAATGGAGCGGCGGATGGACTCACCGCCGAGCCTATATATCCCGCGACAACCAAAACCGCGCCGGCATAGGCGAGAGTGCGCCGGTTGCTTCTCGCGATGCGCGGCGCAAGCAAGATCGAAACGAGCGCAGCACAACCGATTTGGCCGGCGATGATGAAGCCGATCCATCCCTCTGGAATGCCGTAGGCTCTGGCGACCCCGCCGACGATGAACGGCATCGCATAGCCGCCGATCTCGGCGATCATTGATCCAGCGAGCATGCTGGGCAGGGCCGTCATGCGCGCCAGCAAGCGTTGCCCTCCCCAAGACCAAACATTAGTGTATGGTAGCGGGCTCGGTGTCAGAGTCTAGGGGGTGTGGCGGTTCGTGGCGGAAACATTCGACGCAATCATCGTGGGGGGAGGCCATAATGGGCTGACTACCGCTGCCTATCTTGCGCGCAGGGGCGTTCGCACGCTCGTCCTGGAGCGGCGTGGCGTTCTCGGCGGCGCAGCTGTCACCGAAGAGGTCATGCCCGGCTGCCGGGTTTCCTTCTGCTCCTACATCGCCAGCATGCTCACACCTGCCGTCGTCGCTGAACTCGGCTTGGCGAAACATGGTCTGCGGATGGTGGCGTGCGACCCTGCGTTGAACGTGCCGACAGCCGAGGGAGGATTGGTGACCCTGTGGTCGGATCCGCAGCGTACGGCGGCGACGCTTGCCCCGTACAGCAGCAAGGACGCCGCCAGCTTCATAAAGGTCGAGCATCAACTCAAGACGCTCGCACGGTATCTGCAGCCCTTCTTTCTCAAGCCGCCGCCAGCGCTCAGCGGAAACCTTCTGGAGCGGCTCGGCGAAGTCGCGGCGTTGGCCAGACAATTCTGGGGCATATCGCGCGATGAGGTCGCTTCGATGACCCGGTTTCTGACCGGCTCATTGGCGGATTTCTTGGAGCGGCATTTCGAAAGCGAGGAGACACACCGTCTTTTCCTCGCAAACAATGTTTATGGAAAGCATGGAGGCCCCTACGATCCGGGGTCGACGCTCGGTCTGCTGTTTCATCTCCTCGGGGGGGGCGACAAGAGCATCCAGGGTTTCAGCGGCCATGTGATCGGAGGCATGGGGTCAATAAGCGCGGCTCTCGCGGATGCCGCGCGCGCCTTTGGCGCCCAGATCCTCGTTGATGCCGAGGTAGCGCAGATCCAGGTGAGGGGCGGGCGCGCCAGCGGCGTAGAACTCCTTGATGGTCGCAGATTCGAGTCGAGGGTCGTTGTTTCCAATGCAGATCCCAAAAGAACCTTTCTAAAGTTGGTCGCCCCCGACCTGCTCGAACCGGAGTTTCGCTCGGATATTGCGGCGATCAAGATGGCCGGGCCGTGTGCGAAAGTGAACATGGTTCTCAGCGAGCCGCCGTCGGTCGTTGGAATGCGCCAGTCGGCGTCAGCCAATGAACGGGCCGTTTTCTCCGTCATGGGTGGCTTGGAGGCGATGCAGCGGTGCTACGACGCCTCGAGGTTCGGGCTCCTGTCGGAGGAACTCTGGATCGATTGTGTCGTGCCAAGCCTCGTGGACGACACGCTCTGTCCCACCAATCGCACGATGCTGACCTGCTTCGTTCAGTACGTTCCTTACCAGCTGCGCCAGGGCGATTGGGACTCCCAACGAGAGGCTCTTGGCGATCAGGTCATCAGGCAGATCGCCAGGGTGGCTCCAAATGTCCCCCGAAGCGTCATCGCGCGGAAGGTGCTCACGCCGCTAGACCTCGAGGTCACCTATGGCCTGACGGAGGGCAACATCTTCCACGGCGATCTCAGCCTCGGTCAGTTGTTCTTCATGCGACCGCATCCGAACTGGTCGGGCTACCGGACCCCGGTCGATGGCCTCTACCTTTGCGGAGCGGGCACTCATCCGGGAGGGGGCGTGACGGCAGCGCCCGGGCGCAATGCAGCGCAAGTCATCCTCAAGGACCTGACGCGATGACCCGTTATTCCGCGTTTGCGTTGCTCAAGAACTGGCTCAGTGGGAACGCGGATTGGAAGCCGGTCTGGCGATCTCCCGAGCCTGCGGCCTGCTACGACGTCGTCATCATAGGCGCGGGCGGTCATGGCCTGGCGACGGCGTACAATCTTGCGAAGCGCTACGCGATGGGGCGCATCGCGGTCCTCGACAAAGGATGGCTGGGGGGCGGCAATACCGGCCGCAATACGACGATCGTAAGGTCTGACTATTTTTACAAGGAAAGTGCTGATTTCTATGATTATTCATTAAAGCTTTATTCGGGCCTTTCCAGGGAGTTGAATTTTAACGTTATGTATTCTGAGCGCGGGATTTTGAACCTCGCGCACAGCCGGCATGAGGTGGATTTTCAGCGGCGTATCGTGAACGCGATGCTGCTCAATGGGATCGACGCCGAGATGCTCAGTCGAGACGAGGTCTTACGGTTTTGTCCCATATTGAATGCCGATCCCAACGCGCGGTTTCCGATATATGGAGGGATGCGCCAGAAGCGGGGAGGGACCGTCAGGCATGACGCCGTGGCCTGGGGGTATGCTCGAGCCGCCGATGCGCTTGGGGTGGACATATTGCAGAACACGGAAGTCACCGGTTTCCGCAGGGGCTCCGACGGTCGTGTAACGGGCGTTGAAACCAACAGGGGGTTCATCGGCGCGGCAAAGGTTGGAATAGCCACCGCCGGACACTCATCGGTCGTGGCGCAGAGAGCGGGCTTCAGGCTGCCAGTAACCAGTTTTGCTCTACAGGCGTTCGTGTCGGAACCGGTAAAGCCCATCTTGCACACCGTCATCGGCTCGGCCGTCGTGGGAAGTTATTGCAGCCAGTCTGACAAAGGTGGGATCGTGTGCGGTGGCGGGATCGATCCATTTCCCTCCTTCGCCCAGCGCGGGAGCGCTGCCGTGATGGAGAAAGTCCTTGCGGGGATCGTGCAATTGATCCCGTCCTTCAGCCGCATCCGCTTGTTGCGCCAATGGGCCGGCATCGTCGACTATACGGCCGACAGCTCCCCGATCATCGACAAGAGTCCTATCCCTGGCGTTTTCGTAAACGTCGGCTGGGGCGGAGGCGGGTTCAAGGCGATCCCCGCTGGCGGGGAAGTGTTTGCGCACCTGATTGCGAGAGGAGAGCCGCACCCACTCGCTGCGGCATTCGGGCTTGGACGATTCAGAGACGGGGTGTTGATCGATGAAGCAGCGGCTGCGGGGATCGAGCACTAGCAGTCCCCGCCATGTTGAAGGCCGTGCGCCTCGCCGCGTTGGCGGATCTCACCATTGGGGGCATGCCACTCGCGTGGCGGTTTTGTCGTATGCTTAAACAGATAAGCCGTTTTTCAGGTAGATCGGTCAGCTCCGCGGAGGATGCCGGGCGTGTGGGGTTTCTCTGCACGATGACCTGCGACTTGGCGTGTTTTCGTCGCGCGCGAAAATCTCCGCCAACACGACTTCGCCGTGCCGGACGCGATTGCGGCGCGGTGGGAGATGTCCGCAGCCGCGCGTGGTTCGATGCAGATTCAGATCCGGCGTGCGAGGTTTCGATACGGGTTCGAGGTGCTGAACGGCCTGGAAACTCCGGGCGCGTCTACACGGCCATTCGGCAGCGACGAGGACGAGACGGGACGAGGCGGCTCGGATGATGAGGATAAACTGCCCAAATTGCGGTCTTCGGGACGAGCGCGAGTTCGTTTACGGCGGAGAGGCGCACGTTGAAAGACCGCAATTGGATTGCGGTGACGAGACGTGGGAAACCTATCTCTTCATGCGGGCCAACACCAAGGGCGAGCATGCCGAACGGTGGGTGCATGAATTTGGGTGCCGCGTCTGGTTCAACGTCGTCCGCCACACCGTTACCCACGACGTTCTTGCAGTTTATCCGATGGGAGCGGCCAAGCCATGACCGGCTTTCGTCTCGAGCGCGAGGGCGGCCGGATTGATCGCAGCAAGCCGATCAAGTTTTCCTTCGACGGGCGCGGGTATTCCGGTTTCGCCGGCGACACTCTGGCGTCCGCGTTGCTGGCCAATGGCGTTTCGATCGTCGGGCGCAGTTTCAAGCTGCACCGTCCTCGAGGGGTCGTCGGCGTCGGCTTCGAGGAAACCAATGCGTTGGTCCAGCTTTCAAAGGGCGACGCCTCCATTCCCAATGTTCCTGCGACCGTGATCCCTCTCAGCGAGGGCTTGAAGGCGACGGGCGTCAACGCGTGGCCTTCGGTGGCCTTCGATCTCGCTGGCGTCAACGATTGGTTTCGCGGCCTCCTCTCCGCCGGCTTCTACTACAAGACGTTCATGTGGCTGGATTGGCGCTGGTTCGAGTGGCTGATCAGGCGCGCAGCTGGTCTCGGCAAGGTTTGGATCGGCCCATGTTCTGAGCCTTATAGCGCCGCGAACGAGCGCTGTGACGTCCTCGTCATCGGCGCGGGCGCCAATGGCGTGGCCGCGGCATCGCGAGCTGCGCGTGAGGGAAAGAGCGTCATCTTGCTCGATCTGAAAAGCGATCTGCCTGTGGTCGATGGCGTGAGAGTATTCGAGAAGACCATCGCGTTGGGAATTTGGGATCATGGCTTGGTCCTCGCTGCGGAGGACGGCGCAACCCTGCTGCGCATTCGCGCTGAGACGATCGTGCTGGCGATGGGGAAACAGGAGCGGGGCATAGCGTTCGTTGGCAATGACCTGCCTGGGATCATGCTCGCGAGTGCGGTCGAGGCCTATATCGTCGACTTTGCAGCCGCCCCCGGGAGGGCGGGCGTGTTTTTCGTCAACAACGACCTGGGCTGGCGGGCGGCGCTCACGGCCGCGACCTGTGGCGTTGGCGTCAGGGCGATCGTCGACGCCAGGCGCGGCGTCGACCAAACACTCGTGGCTCAAGCCCAGGCGCTCAGGATCGACGTCTTCCAGGACGCCTACGTCGTCGCTGCGTTTGGCGCGAGATCGGTCTGCGGCGTCCAGGTCAAGCAAGGTCAAAATGAGTTTCGGATCGCCTGTGATTTCGTCGGCGTCTCCGGCGGCTGGAACCCGGTTTCACAATTGTGGTCGATGGCTGGCGGCCGCTCGGAATTCGACGAGGACAGCCAGAGTTTCCAACCTGTAGGGTCTTTGGTCGGCGTCGAGTGGGCCGGGCCTGACCCCGTGCCTTCCAAGGCCGTTTGGTATGCTCCAGGCGCCGACGAAAAATCCATGTTCGTCGATTTTCAGACGGACGTTACTGTCGCAGACATCAAGCTTGCCGCGCGCGAAAACTATCAGAGCGTCGAGCACCTAAAGCGCTACACCGTTCTCGGCATGGGGGTCGATCAGGGCAGGTTGAGCGCCGTTCCAGGCGCGATGATTCTGGCGGAAGCGGTTGGGCGCGACAGCGGCGGCGCCACTCCAAGCAAGGTACGGCCGCCCTTCACGCCCGTTGCGTTCGGCTTGATTGGCGCGGATTTGCGCGGCGAGCGGTTCCGGCCAAGGCGATACCTGCCAGCGCACGATTGGCATGTGCGCCGTGGCGCCGTGTTCGAAGATTTTGGCTGGGAGCGACCTTCCGCTTATCCGGTCGGGAAGGAGACCCTTCAGGCTGCGGCCGCACGCGAAGCCTTGGCCGTGCGCAACGGGGTTGGCATTTTCGACGGCTCGCCACTTGGCAAGATTATCGTCGCCGGTCCCGACGCGGCGGCCTTCCTTGATCGGGTCTATGTCGGAAGCCCGTCGACGCTGAAGCCCGGTCGCATCCGATACGGTCTGGTGCTGAATGAAAACGGCGCGATCGTCGACGACGGCGTTTATGCGAGGCTTGAAGACGGAAGCTTCCTGCTCAGCCCATCGAGCGCGTACGCTCGGCGCATGGCGGGGCTCTTGGAGGATCTCCTGCAGTGTGAATGGCCAATGGACGTCGTGATTCAGGACGTCACGGAGCAGTTCGCAGTCTGGACCGTCGCCGGACCTCGAGCGCGAAACCTCCTGAGCGACATGGAGCCCAATTTCGACCTGTCGAGGGAGGGCTTCGCGCACCTGTCTGTTCGCGACGGAATTCTCGGCGCCATCCCCGTGCGGCTTCAGCGCGTGAGTTTTTCTGGCGAACTCAGCTATGAGATCCATCTTCCAGCAAGTGAAGCCGAACGGATGGGCGATGCGTTGTTGGCGACGGGCGCTTCGTATGGCCTTGTCCCGTATGGCATCGAAGCTCTCGAAATTCTGCGCATCGAAAAGGGGTACATTCATGTCGGCGCCGACACCGACAGTGAGACCCAGCCCGCAGACATAGGGTTTGGATCTTCGATCGCCCGCAAGCAAGGCGACTTTCTCGGGAGGCGCTCTCTGTCGCGGTTGTCTTCAACATCCGCGGCGCGGAAACATCTGGTCGGCCTAACATCGGTTTGCGGTCGTGTGCTGCCTGTCGGCGCACACGTTCGCGGGATCGGCGGCGAAAGTGAAGGCTTTGTGACAAGCAGCGTTCATAGCCCGGTGTTGGGGCGCGGCGTCGCCCTTGGCCTTGTCAAGCAAGGCCGAATGCGCATGGGCGAAGCCGTCGAGATTTTCTCATTGGGCAATGTGTGGCGCGCAACGATTACCGATCCGGTGGCCTATGATCGCGATGGGGCGCGCATTGAAATCTGATTTTCGACTCCTGCGGCTCACCATCGATGGCGCTCGAAACCGGCACTTGCTGGACAGGGCGGAGATGGCGCTTGGCCATCCGTTGCCGCCATTTGGGCGTCTCTACAGGAATGGATCTGGTCGGCATGCATTTCAGTCAGACAGAAACAGCTGGATCATAATCGACGATCCGCGTGAGATAGGTCTGCTGTTGGCGCTCCTAAAAGATATGTTTTCGGGCTCATCGGCGATTGTCACGGATGCAACCGATGAGTTCGTGGCGGTTTTCTTTGGCGATGACGAAGCCTTGCGGCGGCAGTCTGGGGTTTCTTTGTCGGATGGCGAGGCGAAGGTTTTCAGAGTTCATCAGGTCGCCGTCGCCGCGTTTTGCTTCGGCGGTCAAACGACCCTGCTCGCGCCCCGATCTTACCGCGGCGCGACAGAGTGGTTGGAGCGCCTCGCCGGCCAATGACGGTCCAAGCGCGCCGAACCGCTCAATTTCTCGACGCGTCGCCGACCAAGTCGGTGAGGCGGCGTTGAGCCTGGGAGCGTATGCGCCGTGGCCAGTGCTGCTTCTGCGTGTGATGGCTGAAGCAGACCTCGCGGGCGATGCGCTTGACGCCCAAGCCGCCCGATCGATCCGGGTGCGAAATACGGGTCTTTGAACGGCTCGGCGGATGGGTGCGGATCGTCGTCCTCGGCAGAGTTTTTCGCGAATGAAACCTTGCTGAGGCGTGCGCTCCTCCAGCCTCAGTAAGGGGGGCAAGTCATCGTGACGCCGCGGACGACTTCACATGACGCCTGACATCGGCCCC
>CAYMEB010000133.1:0-12978 GCA_964389095.1 uncultured Hyphomicrobiaceae bacterium | reverse complement strand
TAGAGCGCTTCGTTTACACCGAAGATGTCGGGGGTTCGAAACCCTCACCGCCCACCAGTCGAGACTGCCTCGCGCCGGCCCCGTCTCAATCCTTGGCGATCACACCCGCACCTCGGAACCCACCGTCCACCGCGATGACCTCGCCGGTCACGTAGCTCGAAGCCTCGGTGTCGAGCAGGAAAGCGATCACCGAGGCGATTTCCCCGGGATGGCCGTACCGCCTCATGGGCACGTGGCTGGCCCACAGCGCGCGATCCTGTGGCGTATGCAAGCGCTTGATCATCGCCGTCTCGACCGGCCCCGGCGCCACCGCGTTGACACGCACGCCGCTGGTGGCGAGGTCGTTGGCCATCGCCTGCGTCATGACGATCACCGCCCCTTTCGAGGCGCCGTAGGCCGTGCGTCCCTTGCCGCCGCGCAAACCGGAGACGGAGGCGATGTTGACGATCGCCCCGCCCCCGCGTTCCACCATCACCCGCGCACCCTCTCGCGCCACCAGGAACGAGCCGATCACGTTCACGTCCAGTATCCGTCTGAATTGCTCGGCCGTGGTCGCGAGCGCATGGACGTCGGCGGCGATGCCAGCGGAATTGACCACGCCGTCGAGCCTGCCGAACGTCTTGAAGACCTTGGCGACGGCACTCGAAACCGCCGGCTCGCTCGTAACATCCAGGTCCAGAACAAGGACGTCCTTTCTGGTCCGATACTTCCTCTCGAGGCGTGCGAGACCACGTTCGTCGCGATCGGCGAATGCCACCCGCCAGCCGATCTCCAGCAAGTGTTCCGCCGCCGCCAGACCAATGCCTGATGCCGCGCCCGTTACCAGAGCAGCGCGAGCCGCCGTCCTGAGCGGAGACGCTTTTCGCCTTGTCGACTTCGCCATCGGATACTCCAGGTGATCCTGCGGTCATCCTTACGCATCGGCGGCCCGAGCGCCAGGAACTCGCATCGGGCAGCTTAACGCCGCCGTGCGCGTAGAACGGGTCAGCTCTGCCCCTTGTCCGCCAGGGGATGATGCTCGAACACCACCTTCTTGAGCCGCTCCTCCAGGACGTGCGTGTAGATCTCGGTTGTCGAGATATCGGCATGCCCCAGCAATTGTTGGACGACGCGCAGATCGGCCCCCCGGTCCAGCAGATGGCTGGCGAAGGCGTGACGCAAGACGTGCGGCGACACCCGCTCGGGATCGATTCCCGCCTCGGCGGCGAGCGCCTTGAGCTCCTGCCCCAGACGTTGGCGGGTCACATGTCCCTGGACGCTTCGCGAGGGAAAAAGCCATCGGCTTGCGATCGCACGCGAAACGTCCTCATCCCCGTCCTCGCCGATCGACAGGAACCGGCCGACGGCGCGGCGCGCCGGCTCTGTCAGAGGTACCATGCGTTCCCGCCCGCCTTTGCCGCGAATGATGAGGACCTGTCCGTCTCCGCTCAGCACCCGGCGCGGCAGGGAGATCAACTCGCTGACCCGCATTCCGGTCGCATAGAGCATCTCCAACAACGCGTGCAAACGCAGCGCCCGCACCCGCTCCCGGCCATCGGTCTTGCCGGTGCGCGCCTCTGCTGCCGCGATCAGTCGGTCCACTTCCTCGACCGACATCAGCTTGGGCAGGGCCCTCCGGCGCTTTGGACCGGAGAGGTTCGACGTGGGGTCGTTTTCGACCACCCCCTCGACCACGAGAAAACGATAGAGCTGGCGTAACGCCGACAGCTTTCTGGCCCGCGAGGCCGGCGCCATGCCCGCGTGGGCCAGCTCAGCGAGATGGGATGCCACGTCGTCCGCCAAGGCCTCACGTACGCCGCGCCCTCTGCGGCCGATATGATCCCGGAAAGCCTCCAGGTCGCGCCGGTAGGCATCGAGCGTGTTGGCCGCCGCCCCGCGCTCGGCCGCGCAGCTCTCCAGGAAAATCTCGATATCGTTCTGGTCGGACATCGTTCTGGACGGCAAGGGTTACCGCCTCGGCTGGCAGATCACACCCGCATACCCGAGTCGCACGCGGGCGTCTGCGATGTGCGAGACATGAGGCAAGACTGCAGCCCCGGCCGAACAGGCCGCACAGCCGGATTCAAGAGGGTGATCGGCCCGACCTGCCCCGTTCCCTCGACGTGGCGATGACGGGCCATGCCGCGCTGGCGATCGCTTCGGCAACGGAATGCGCCGTCGCCTCTTCGATCTCGATCCGCTTTCGGCGTGCCAGTGCCGCCTGATGCGGATCTGCGACACCGACGGCGACATCCAGCGCCGGTCCATCGCGGTCGATATACATCATCGCGATGACGTTTCCGGCATGGACGACGGATACAGGCCAACGCCACCGGCCTGTCTCGGCGTCGTACGTCGGTTCGCCGGCAGGTACAAGGCTCGCATCCGCCTGCGCGAAGGCCGTCGAGACCATTTGAACCGCCGCTTCGACAGTCTTTTCCACGTCGCTCCAGCCCGGCACGCGATCCATGAGCAGCTCGTCCTTCGCCACAGCCCAGGCTACACCGCCCACGACAGTCTCGAGGCAATACACCACCGCGTCCGAGAGCTTCTCCACCCCGATACTGCCGGCCTCCACGCGCGCCGTCGCATTGATGGACGCATGGTCCTCCTGGTGTGATCTGAGCTTGAGGACCAGCCCACCCTGCCCGTCGCATTCCGCCCGCAGCCAAGCCCGGCTTTCACCACCGACCAACAGGCGATGGTGCACTCCATAGCCGCGGTTCTTGAAGCTCCATGACGCGGTGCCGGGCGGCTCGATGCGCAAGCCGACCCGGCCAATGACGTCGTTGGCCTGCGCAAGTACTCCGGCCAGGATCGGCGCGGCCTCACCCCACGCGCGTTCCGCCGCGGATGTTCTCGCCGACTCGGGAGAGGCGTCCAGCGATTGCCCGCCGACCTCCTCGATCAGACGGCGCAGCCGCTCTCCCACGTCCCGCGCGCCGTGGACCTCTGCTGGTAACGTACGCGGCGGCGTGGCTTCCCGGCTGAACGTCGCGACCTCGGAAAGTGGGGCGGGCGACGGCGCCGGTGCTTGTTGCGCGTTGACCGGCTGTTCGGACGGCGATCGCCGGATGATCACCAGCTCGCTGTCGCTCGCTTGGGACAGCGGGCTTGAAACACCGGCTGCGGCCGGCTCTGTCCTTACCATCGGTCCGGCAGAAGGCGGGGAAGATCCCGGGGGCGTTGCTGTCCGTGCTTGCGCTGCACGCCGCCGCTCCTCCCGGCTCCGCAGGATGTCACGAACGATGAGCACCACGCCGAGGAGGATCAGCACACCACTTCCGATCCCGATCAAGGTCGGGGTCATGAACGGTATGCTGATCGCTTGCATGACCATGGTGGAGACAGGCGGCGCAACGTGCCGGGACTCGCCCCTTCAGTTCGCCTTCAGCTCGTCCTTCACTTCGAGGCACTTGTTGTCGATGAAGTCGTTGATGTCTTCGACGACCGTGTTCTGCAGCACGCCAAAGGTATTGTCCGCCGCCGTCGCCGACCACAACGCGCTCTTCGCGAGAAGTGGCGCATCGATCTTACCCCAGTTCATGGCGGCTTTCACGGCCTTGCCCTGCTTGAACTGGACCTTCGGGGCGATTTCCATCGCGATCTGATACTTGTCGCTCTCCCGGTCGAGTTCACACTTCACGTCGTGCTTGTCCACGACGAGCTCGTACTCGGGCTCGGACACGGCCTTGATCAGCGCGTCCCGCTTGAACTTCAGATCGGCGGTGCATCGCGCATTGCCCCACGGCCAGCTCACACCGCCCCGCCCGACCATCTTGGCGAGTTGCTCCTTGCGCCACGTCTTGAGAACACCGCAGGCTACCTCGCCATCGGCGGGCTTCTTCATCACGAAGGCCTGGCACAGCGAAATCTTGCAGGCCTTGCGCAGTTCCTTCTCCTTGATCTCTTCGGGCGTCAGCTGCACGGCCTCCGCCTTCTTGTCCTGTGCCTGGACCGATACGACCGGCAGGGTTACGGCCAGCACGCAGCCCAGCAGCGCCGCCGTCCCGATCGTCGCAAACTTGAATGATGTCACGTTCGACATGTTACTCGCCCCTCGATGTCCTTTCGATCATGCCACCGGCTCCCCCGGGTATGCGTCGCTGTCTTGCCCGCCGATGACTTCGGAATTATGGCGGCCTGCTTGCCGTCCCGATGCTACAGACGGCTGACAATCAGGTTCAACCCGGAAAACAGCAGGAGTACAAGCACCAGATTGCGAAAGCGCGCATCACTGGTCCGATGGTAGAGGGCCTGGCCGGCGGCCACGCCTGCGAAGGTTGCCGGCAGCGCCACCACGAAGGCGATCAGGACCTGTCGCTCGACGCCGTGATGAATGGCATGAACAAGGAAGGTGAATGCCAGGACCGGCAGATTGTAGGCCTGGAAGAGCGCCCTGCTGCGCTCCTTCGGCCACGCCTGGAGTACGGCCCACATGGTCGCCAGAACGCCCGAGAGCCCGGCGAGTCCCGACAGGACCCCTCCGCCGAAGCCGATCGCCAGCTCGACCTTCGGACCAGGTTCGCCATCGAACCGCAGCCGCCCGTGACCGAAGGCCATGACCACGCAATAGGAGATCACCAGCACCCCGACACCACTCTTGAAGACCTCCACGTCGATCATCGGCACGATCCAGCTGCCGATCGGCACGCCGGCCAGGCCCGCCAGGATCATCGGCAGTGTCCGCTTCAGGTCGACGGCGTGGGCGATCGTTCGGATGGTCGTGAGCTGGCCCACGACGCTGCAGGCAGCCACGAGCTGCGCCGCACCCACCGGCGCCAGCGCCTGGAGCCAGAGCGGCAGAGCCGCAATACCGGTGCCGAACCCCGTCAAGCCGTTGACCAACCCCCCGATCAGAGCGCCGGCGAGAATGAGGATCGGATTATCGGGCATTGCGCCTCAGCTCGCCAGCACAGGCTCGTAGGCGAACAGCCCGGCTTGACCGCCCGTATGCAGGAAAACCACATTCTGCCCGGTCCGAAACCGCCCTGACCTGCACATTGCGATCAGGCCGCTCATCGCTTTCCCGGTGTAGACGGGATCGAGAAGCAGTCCCTCGAGGCGCGCCGTCATCGAAACGGCTTCGAGCATTCCCGGCGTCGGCAATCCGTAGCCTTCGCCGACGTGATCGCTGTCGACGACGACCCGTTCGCGGCCGATCGGGTGCGTCAGGCGGACGTGCTTCGCGACCCGTCCCACCATTTCGAATACGGCAGCCTCCTGCCGCTCGCGCGGCTGGCGAACCGAAACGCCGACGACATCGACACCACTCTGGGCGCTTTCGAACCCGACGATCAGGCCCGCCTGCGTCCCGGTACTGCCGGTCGCCATCACCACGACATCCACCTTGATGCCGCGCTCGGCGGCCTGGGCCAGGAGTTCAAGTGCGCTCGCCACATAGCCCAGTGAGCCGATCTCGTTCGAGCCGCCGCCGGGGATTACGTAAGGTTTGCGTCCGCTCTTGCGCAGATCGGCGGCGATCGCCTCTGCCGCAGCCGCCATGTCCGTTCCATCCGGCCGCTCGTGGATCTTCGCCCCGAGCAGTCGATCGAGCAGGACATTGCCATTGCGCTTGTAGATCTCGTTGGCTTGCGGCATCCGCGCCTCGAGCACGATTTCGCACGCCAGTCCCATCCGCGCAGCGGCTGCCGCAGTCTGCCGGACGTGGTTGGATTGCGTCGCTCCTACCGTTATCAGCGTGTCCGCCCCCTGAGCCAGTGCGTCAGCCAGTAGGAACTCCAGCTTCCGCGTCTTGTTGCCACCGGTGGCAAGACCGGTGCAGTCGTCGCGCTTGACCCAGAGCGACGGTCCTCCGAGTTCAGCCGACAGCCGAGGCATCGGCTCCAATGGCGTCGGCGTGTGTGCGAAACGTACACGTGGGAAGCTACCGAGTTGCATGGGGTTCCTTTCGATCGGACACCGTTACTACTACACAATCACAGAGCCAATGCACGCCATCTCCCCGTTCTCCGCGCGCAGAACAGGACACGGCTGAATTCTCGGCTATCGACTGCAGCGTCGGCGGCCGGCCGCCAGATTAACGTGCCTGGACGCAGCCGCGCGCCCGCGTGTACCGTCACCACGCCTCGTGGCCCCGGGGCGATTTTCGCCGGGCAGGACCGTCATGATCACCAACCGCTCTCCGCGTTTCGACACCCTCTCTCTGCACGCCGGCCAGCAGCCGGATGCGGCCACCGGCGCGCGCGCTGTTCCCATTTATCAAACCACCTCGTTCGTCTTCGAAAGCACCGAATACGCGGCCGGCCTTTTCAATCTCGAGCGTTCCGGCCACATCTACTCGCGCATTTCGAACCCGACGGTCGCCGTGCTCGAAGAGCGGATTGCCGCACTCGAGGGCGGCGTGGGAGCGGTCGCGACTGCGAGCGGTCAGGCGGCGCTGCATCTGGCAGTCGCCACGCTCATGGGCGCGGGCGGCCACATCGTCGCGTCGTCACGCATCTATGGCGGGTCCCACAACATGTTCGTGCACACTTTGCCGAGGTTCGGCATCGAGACCACGCTCGTCGATCCGCGCAACCCGACCAACTTCGGGCGGGCGATTACGGAGCGGACGCGCCTCATCTTTGCTGAAACTCTCGGCAATCCTGGGCTGGAGGTCACCGACCTGCCCGCTGTCGCCGACGTTGCCCACAGCCATGGCCTGCCTCTGATGATCGATTCCACGTTTTCGACGCCGTGGCTCTGCCGCCCCTTCGAGCATGGCGCGGACATCGTGATGCACTCGGCGACCAAGTTCATCGGTGGTCATGGGGTCGCCATCGGCGGTCTTCTGGTCGATCGCGGCGCCTTCGATTGGACGGCGTCGGGCCGGTTCCCGACCTTGACGACACCCTACGCTGGCTATCACGGCCTCACCTTTGCCGACGAGTTCGGTCCCGCTGCATTCATCATGCGCGCCCGCGCCGAGGGGCTGCGTGATTTCGGTGCCTGTATGAGCCCACAAACGGCCTTTTACCTGCTTCAGGGACTCGAAACCCTGCCCGTGCGCATGGCGCGCCACGTCTCGAACGCCCAGCGCGTCGCAGAATACCTCGAGAAGCACGCGGCTGTTTCGTGGGTGAAGTATCCGGGCTTGCCCTCCCATCCCGATCACGGCCTCGCACGGCGCCTGATGCCCAGGGGCCCTGGCGCCATGATGAGCTTCGGCGTCAAGGGTGGTCGCACGGCCGGTGCGAAATTGATCGAGCGGCTCTCCGTGTTTTCTCATCTGGCAAACGTCGGCGACGCCAAGTCGCTCGTCATTCACCCGGCGAGCACCACGCACCAGCAGATGAGTTCCACCGAGTTGAAAGCCGCCGGCGTCGGCGAGGAACTGGTCCGGCTTTCGGTCGGGCTGGAAGACGCCGACGACCTCTGCGAGGACCTGGATCAGGCCCTCAAGGCTTCTCAGAAGGGCTGAACCGATGAAACTGACCGTCGACGGCCATGACGTCAACGCGGCGACTGGCGGGCGCCCCTTCGATCGCGATCGCCCGGCGATCGTCTTCATTCACGGCGCCGGCATGGAGCACACCGCATGGGTCCATCCTGCCCGCTGGTACGCACATCACGGCTGGTCGGTTCTGGCGCCCGATCTGCCCGGACATGGGCACTCGGGAGGCCCTTTGCTGACGACGGTGCCGGCAATGGCCGACTGGATCGTGCGCTCACTCGACGCCGCCGGCGCCCCGCGCGCGGTCCTCGTCGGTCATTCCATGGGCGGCGCGATCGCGGTGGAGGCCGCCGCCCGCTATCCTGACCGCGTCGCCGGTCTCGGCTTGATCGGCACGGCCGCTGCGATCCCCGTCGGCCCCGCCTTGCTGGAAGCCGCGCGCGAAAGACCGCAGCAGGCCTACGACATGATGACCGCTTGGTCCCATTCTCAGCCCGCACGCATCGGTGGAAATCCCGCTCCCGGCATCTGGATGACCGGCCTGACACGCCGCTTGTTCGACCTCTCCGAACCCGGAGTCCTTGCAAGTGATCTGGCGGCCTGTGCGGCATGGCAGAGCGGACCGTCGTCCGCCGCCGCGGTCGCGTGTCCCGCCATCGTCATCAGCGCCGCCGCCGACGTCATGACCCCCGCGAAGAACGGCGCCGCGCTCGCGAAGGCGATCCCGGGCGCGCGAACCGTCGTGATTCCCGGCTGCGGCCACATGATCCTCGCCGAGGCCCCCGACGCCTGCCTCGACGCCTTGATCGGGCAGTTCGCGCCGGCGCGCGCATGAGCCCAATGGAAAGAGACTGGCAGTGCCGACCCTCGATCATCTCTTCGTCACGACAATCTATCGCGACCGTTTGAAGCCTGCAGGAACCCCTGACCTGGTGCGCGACCTGCTGCGATCCTGTGAAGCCATTGCTCGGGCCGACGACGCCGGCCGTCGTTGGTCGCGCGAGAACGGCTATCCAGGCTACACTTCCTATGCCTCGCTCGACGATCTGCCCTGGCGGGATCCCGTCATCGGCGAATTGGTGCGGCTTCTCGACCGCCATGTCTCCCGCTTTGCCCGGGCGACCGACATGAATCTCGACGGACGCAAGCTCGCGCTCGACAGTCTGTGGATCAACATGCTCGGCCCCGGCGGCATGCACGGCAGCCACATTCACCCCCGTTCGGTGGTCAGCGGCACCGTCTACGTGGCGCTGCCGGCCGGCGCCAGCGGCCTCAAGTTCGAGGATCCACGCAGCGGGCTGATGATGGCGGCCCCCACGCGCACGCCCACGGCGCGGCGGCGCAATCTCGGCTTCGTCGAGGTGAAGCCCGATCCGGGAGATGTCCTCCTCTGGGAGAGCTGGCTCCGTCACGAGGTTCCACGGACCCGCTCCGCCAGCGAGCGCGTCACCATCAGCTTCAATTATGCCTGGATCTGACTGCAGGACTTCCGTCGGTTATCTCGCCTGAGGCGAACGACGGCACGATCGTTTGCTGGCAACCCTCGCGGCTGGTAGGCTTTGCCTCCTGCATCGCTGCGGCTCGGCGGTTCACATCTGGAGACATTGGTTTTGTCAGGCTCGATCTACGGCCTCCGCCGAACCGGCACTTTCATTGGCGGCCTGGTGGCGATTTCTGCCGCAGCCATCGTGCTGGCATCCTCGGCCCAAGCCGAGGCACCGGCACAGGCTGCAACCAAAAAGAACACTCCTCCAGCCCCATCGAAGGTCAATCCCAAGACCGGGATTTACGGCAAGGATGAGCGTCGGCCGCTGCCGGCTCAGTATGAGCAACTGCGCAAATCGATCGCCCAACTCGAAACGAAGGCTGGCCGGCGGACATTTCTCTGCACGGGCTTCTGCCTGGGCGACGACATCGTCGCGACCGCTTCCCATTGCCTCACGGAACCGCAGGTCCGAGCCCATCTGACCCGTACGACCGTCGCGGTGGGTCAGGCTGGCGACCGCAAGACGTCGACGATAGCCGGCAGTACGCTCGAAGAGATTCAGTGGAGCATGCTTCTCGGCGCCTCACTCATCAAGTCGGAGTCCAACCGGTCCAACTTTTCTCAGGACTGGGCGCTCGTCCGCACCGCGCAGCCCGTGTGCAAAGGGCGAGGCCTTCGCATTCTGGAGAGCCGGGATTATCCGGCATCGTGGCGCGAAACGCTCGAGCGTCGCATGTTTCTGATCGGCTTTCATCACGACACCGGTCCACGCACGCTGCGCTTCGGCGACGCCTGCCACGGAAACGTCGGGACTTTCGAGATCGACATCGCCCGCTGGGTCGACGCCGCAGTCGAGGTCTCCTACGACGATCTGCTTCCCCATCGCTGTGATGCCACGCAGGGTGCCTCGGGCGGCCCGATCTTCGTTTCGACGGCCGATGGACCGCGCGTGGTCGGCATCATGGTCGGCACCAACCGGGCCATGCGCAATTCCAACGTTCCCAGAGCGATCGTCGAGGGAGGCAGCGGCAACCGCGGTGTTCTCACGAGGGCGTTCGAGCACCAGCTCTCGATCGATCTGTCGGCGCCCGACGAGACTGCCCGCGGTTCGGTCTCCGCAATTCGTGCGATCTTGCAAACGAAAGGCTATCTTGCAGCCGGGTCCGCCAACGGCGGCTATGACTTCGATCTGCGACAGGCGATCCTCGACCTCGAACGAACAATGGGACGCACGCCGACGGGCCGTCCCGCGGCATGGCTGGCCGAGCTCGCCAGGAAGCCCGAGAGCATACCGAACAACCGCGGCCAGCCTTCGCGCGGATTTGCAGGCGGCCCCGAGGCACTCGAGCGCATCGTCGCCGGTGCGACGCGAGCCATCGAACTCTCGCCGGAAACAGCCAGCACCTATCTCGACCGTGCGATCGCCCGTGCCGCACTCGGACAGCGCGATCTGGCACTGTCGGACTTCGACGAGGCGATCTCGCGCGATCCCAAGAGCGCCAATGCACGGGCAGGCCGCGGCAGCCTCCTTGCCGAGAGCGGCAATCTCGAACGCGCGCTGAACGACTTCTCCGCGGCGATCCAACTCGATCCCAAACTCGCCTGGGTCGTGAACGACCGTGGCGTCGTCCTGCGGCGTCTGGGCCGCATCGACGAGGCGATTGCCGATTTCACGCGCGCATTGGAACTCAATCCGCAGCACGCGATCGCCTACGGCAACAGAGCGAGCGCCAATCGCCTCCAAGGCCGCTTTCCCCAGGCGATCGATGACTACACCAAGGCGATCGAGTTCAATCCGCGCTCTGCCGCCGCCTTCGGGGGACGCGCCGCGACCCTCGCCGATCTCGGCCAACTGGACCGCGCTGTGTCGGATTTCGACGAGGCCATCAAGCTGGCGCCGGAATTGGTCTGGCTGCGCAACGATCGCGGCCTGATCCTCCGCAGGCAGGGAAAAACGGATCTGGCGATAGCCGATTTCACCAAGGCCGTGGAGCTGGATCCGCGTTTCGTGATCGGATACACGAACCGCGCTCTGGCCCACATGGACAAAAGGGGCATCGACCTGGCGCTGGCCGACTACGCAACCGCAGTCACGCTGGAACCTCAACGCGCCTCGACCTTCCGCGCGCGAGCCGTCGCCTGGCAGGAGAAGGGCGACAACGCCCGTGCCATCGATGACTTGAACGAGGCCATTCGCCTCGAACCCGCAAATGCGATGAGCTACAACATGCGCGGGTACATCCTGCGCCGGCAGCGCCAGCCCGAACCCGCGCTCGCGGATTTTGCGAAGGCGATCGAGCTCGATCCCAGGTTCTCGATCGCCTATCAGAACCGGGCGGGCATCTGGTTCGACAAGGGCGACTACGATCGCGCCATCATCGATATCGACGAAGCCATTCGCCTCGGAGCGCCGCCTGCGTCAGCCCACCATGATCGCGGAATCATATTCAGGCGCAAAGGCCAGCTCGACCGCGCCGTCGCCGACTTCGAAACAACGCTCCGTTACGAACCGCGCCACGTCGCCGCCCTCGCGAGCATTGCCAGCGTACACGCCGAGAAACGGGAATTCAGCAAGGCTATCGCTGGCTACACCCGAGCGATCGAGGTCGATCCGAAAGCCATCGGAGCTTTGCTCGGCCGCTCGTCGACCTATAGCGAGATGCGGAATTTTCCGGCCGCCATTGCAGACATGAGCAACGTTTTGGCCCTGGAGCCACGCAATGCTGCAGCGCTGCACAGCCGAGCGATGCTTCACTTCCTCGCCGGCGGCCTCGAACAGGCCTTGCCCGACCTGGATCGCGCACTCGAACTCACGCAGTCGAACGCCGCAATCTACAACAGCCGCGGATGGGTACGGTTCAAACTGGGACTGTTTCAGGATGCCCTGAGCGACGCCGACAAGGCTGTCCGCCTCGATCCCCGCAACGCCCATGCGGCCGATACACGCGCTTACGCTCTTCTTGCCACCGGCGACTTGGGCGGGGCCTTGGCTGAGTTCGACCGCGCACTCGCGCTTGGCCTGAACAGCCCGGTGCCGTACGCCGGACGCGGACAAGTCCACGAACGCAGGGGAGCCCGGGACCTGGCATTGCTCGACTACCGAAAGGCCGTCGAATTCGCCGAACGCGACGACCGCGACGCCAAGACGGCGCAGGATCTGGCCCGGGCCCGGATCACTGCCTTGGAATCCGAACCGAGCCCGCGTCCTGATGCCCCAGCGAAGCCCTCGGTCGACCCTCCCAAGCAGCCCTGACCAGCAGACAGGCGACGCCGCCGAAGCTGCGGCGCACGCCTCCGCCTTGACCCGTGCTGCGGCGCGTCATAGGCACAGGACGATAGCCGATCCCGCCCCCTTTGGAGGCCGGCCGGCGCGACGATGCCGATTGGAACGCCCATGGCCGCGAAAGACAAAGTGAAAGCCTCCAACCTTCTCGAGGGGGCCACCGGAAAGTGGGAGGTCGTGATCGGCATGGAAGTCCATGCTCAGGTGGCGTCCAGGTCGAAACTGTTTTCAGGTGCATCGACGGAATTCGGTGCCGAGCCGAACTCGAACGTCTCGCTCGTCGACGCGGCCATGCCCGGGATGCTCCCGGTGATCAATTCCGAGTGTATCGCTCAGGCGGTTCGGACCGGCCTCGGCCTCAACGCCAAGATCAATCCGCGCTCGGTGTTCGACCGGAAGAATTATTTCTACCCCGACCTCCCACAGGGCTATCAGATCTCCCAGTACAAGCAACCGATCGTCGGCGAGGGTGAGATCGAAATCGACGTCGATGGCAAACACATCAAGGTCGGGATCGAGCGGTTGCATCTCGAGCAGGACGCCGGCAAGTCGATCCACGACCAGAGCCCGGAGTTCTCCTATGTCGACCTCAACCGGTCCGGCGTGGCGCTCATGGAGATCGTATCCAAGCCGGATCTGCGCTCCGCCAAGCAGGCACAGGCTTACGTCACCAAGCTGCGTACGATCCTGCGTTATCTGGGCACCTGCGACGGCGACATGGAAAAAGGCAACCTGCGCGCCGACGTGAACGTCTCGGTCCGAAAGCCCGGCCAGCCGTTCGGCACGCGCTGCGAGATCAAGAACGTCAACTCGATCCGATTCATCGGCCAGGCC